>NZ_BBCC01000040.1 GCF_001311845.1 Desulfosarcina cetonica JCM 12296
CCGGCCACGGCGCCGTCGGGCCAGAGCACCACGGTGGTGCCGGATGCGGCGGCCGCGTCCGTGTAATGCCCCACCAGCAGGCCGGGGACATCGGTCAGTCCATTATTTTTGCCAGGTCGCTGCATCACATTTTACATCCAGAAGGAAGGTAAGGCCGGGAATCGGATCGCGGGTGTCGTCAAGGCCGTTTTGCTGACCTTACGACTGCGGATCGAGAAATCCGGATTCGAAGAGATCATCGGCTTTATTGTCGATGATACGGGAGAGTTCCAGGTAACGTTCCATCAGGGTGTAGGCATAGGGTGTCAGGGTCGACCCCCCGCCCGCGCTGCCACCCTGGTTTTTTACCAGAAGGGGTTTCCCAAGGGCTTCCTCGGTAACCTTGATCTTGCCCCACACGGCCCGGTAGCTCATTTTGAGTTCCTTGGCGGCCGAATTGAGCGAACCGCATTTTTCGATGGCTCTCAGGATGCGCATGCGTCCCAAGCCGAAAATGATCCGCCCCTCCCGATCCACCAGCCAGACTTTTGATTTGACGAAGACTTTTCCGTTTTTCGCAGCCATCGCACCTCCTGTTGAATGGGCTCGCCATTCGGGCGAACGAATGAACGATAGCAGGCACGGAAAGCGGCAGCAAGGAAAAAGGTGGGGCGCTTGACCGCCTCCTGGTGATTTTGCAGAAGGCGGTCCATTCTAATCTGGATGGGCCCTAAATATCGAAAACGATGCCCTGGGCCAGCGGCAGCTGAGTGCCATAATTGATGGTCGTGGTCTGGCGCCGCATATACCCCTTCCAGGCATCGGAACCGGATTCCCGACCGCCACCGGTCTCCTTTTCACCGCCAAAGGCACCACCGATTTCCGCACCGGAGGTGCCGATATTGACGTTGGCGAGCCCGCAGTCCGAACCGGCGGCCGACAGGAACGCTTCGGACTCAAGCAGGTCCGTGGTGAAGATGGCCGAGGATAATCCCTGGGGCACGTCGTTTTGGATCGCGATCGCCTGGTGGACATCCCCGCTGTAGCGGATCAGATAGAGAATCGGTGCAAAGGTTTCGCTTTGAACGATGCCGAAGTCGTTTTTGACTTCGCAAATCGTCGGCTCCACGTAGCACCCGGAGGCATACGTGTCGCCTTCGAGCACCTTGCCGCCGCAGAGGCGTTTGCCGCCTTGCTTGACGACCTGTTCGAGGGCCTGCCGGTAGGCTTCGACGGCTGCGCGGTCGATGAGCGGTCCCATGTGGTTCTTGGCATCCAGTGGAGAACCGATGCGCAGGTTGCCGTAAGCCTTGACCAGGCTGCCGCCAATTTGTCGTAGATGCTTTCGTGAACGATAATCCGGCGCGTGGTGGTGCACCGCTGGCCGGCCGTTCCCACAGCGCCGAAAACGATGGCCGGGATCGCCATGGCCAGATCGGCGGTGGGGGTGACGATGATGGCATTGTTGCCGCCAAGCTCCAAAATGGTGCGTCCGAGTCGACTGGCCACCACTTGGGCGGCGTGACGCCCCACGCGGGTGGAGCCGGTTACCGAGACCAAGGGGATGCGCGAATCCTCGATCAGCCGTTGCCCGACGGTACTGCCGCTTCCCACCACCAGAGAAAAGAGGCCCTCGGGGACGACATCGGCATTGTCGCGCAGAACGTCGGCCAGGATGTGTTGGACGGCGATGGCGGAAAGCGGCGCCTTGGAAGAGGGCTTCCAGAGGATGGTGTCGCCGCATACGGTGGCCAGCATGGCGTTCCAGGACCATGGGGCCACCGGGAAGTTGAACGCACTAACGATGCCGACCACCCCCAGGGGATGATATTGGTCGTACATGCGGTGATCGCGCCTTTCCGATGCCATGGTGAATCCGTAAAGCTGCCGGGACTGCCCCAGGGCAAAGTCACAGACATCGATCATTTCCTGAACTTCCCCCCATCCTTCCTGGAGGGATTTGCCCATTTCGTAGGAAACCAGCGTGCCCAAGGGCTCCTTGAAGCGGCGCAGTTGGATACCGATCTGGCGGACGATGTCACCGCGTTTGGGCGCCGGGACCTGGCGCCACTTCAAAAAGGCGGCGTGCGCCGTCGCCGCCACCTGGTCGTATTCCCTTTCGGTGGCGGCGAAAACACTGGCGATGGTTTTCCCGTCCACCGGCGAAACCACCTCGATTGTATTGCCCTCCTCCGTTCCGAGCCAATTCAACCCGGTGGCAACGCCCCTGTTTTTCCTTTCAATTCCAAGTGGTTTTAGAAAATCCATGTGACCTCCAAGCGATCTTTTGATGTCAGCGCGGGCAAACAGAAGTGGCCGAGCCATCGCGGGTGTGCCGGCGCCATATTAAGATTAACACAAACGGGGACGGGTGCAACGGTATCATCGCCTTTCTGTCCCAAAAAGGAGACGACCAACCCGGGCCTTATGCTTTGTGGATCCACAGCCGATACCGGCAACATGAAGATGCCTGACCCCAGTTATTTGCCTGCGCGTGGTCTTACCCGCCGAGAAGTGTTGATGATCGGTGCCATGAACCTGGCCGGATGGCTGCTTACGCCGACCCGCGGTTTGGCGGAGCGGCATGAAAACGATTTGGCGCTGGTAGCCAAAATCCCAGGGATGGCCGAGCGGGAAACCCCGCTCTTGATATTCAGAGAATTCATGGCCGATTCCGACGGCGAGGTGGAAGCGCATATCCGCAAAACGCTGCCCCAACGGCAGGCGCTCTTAACTCAAATCCGGGAAAGGTTCGAACTCAGGGAACCGCTCCGCTTTTCCGTCGAGGAAATCGAAGTCCGATTGATGTTTGTACCGCAGCCGGAGCTGCGCCAAGCGGTTGCCTATCATCGCTATTGCCTGGATATCACCGATTACCTGTTCGCCATGAACCGGATGGACAATTTCTATGCGGGAATCACGGCTCCGAAAAAAGCCTATCCGCCGATTGCCGAAAAGGGGATTTCCGCCTTCATTGTCCACCGTTTAGCCAAGGTCTATCGGGCCATCTGCCGTTTTAGCGACGAATCCGGCCGAATCGCCAGCTATCGCGTTTCAGGCGCCATTTTTTCCAATCATCTGGGGGCGGTCGACCTTGATATCGAATTTCTCGATACGGAAAATTTTCGCATGCAACGGCGGCCGTTTACCATCTGGCAGAGCAACTGCAGCGGACTTTTTCAGCTGATGGCGATTCCCGTGGAGGAGACGTTGCACTATTGTCTCGGCCACGCCACCGACCGGCAAATCAAAGGGGCTTTCAAGCAGATGCCAGGGTTGACGCTGGCGGCGGCCAAACAGGTGGCGGATGCGTGGATGTCGGTGGAAGAGGCGCTGGTGGGGGGCTTGGTGGATCGCGTTTTACAGCGTTACTGCACCCGGTATCAGGTGCTGCTCCCCGGGCTGGCTTTCACCCAAAAACCGACCAAGATGCCCGATCTTGCACAGTACCGGTATCGCCGCCAGGGGATCGAACTGGTCAGACGTCTCGGTTTCCGTCGCAGCATCGACATGTACGTGGATCATCCGGCCGTGTTCAAGGCACACCTCGACGACGTCGGCAAGGCTTGATCGGCGTCCATCCGTTTTAAAAACATCGCCAAAAAAGATCGCCCCGGTTGGCGGTGCCGGGGCGATCTGAAGGACCCGTCTTTGTTGGGCGGAACCAGGGTTCGGCTTGGGGCGAAGCGAACCGAGGGTGATGCCTCTGGGGTGATATTCACCGGGAAAGACATCGACGGGTTGGGCTCTGGCCGTAGCGACCTTTTCCAGGACCTGAAACCATCCACCCGGTTTACGGCTGTATTCAACCGGGGATTTGGAGGTCAGGGCAAACAGGACGCTGCCTGTTCGTCATATGCCGCACAGGAGGAATGCCGCATATCGGGCGCCGGCCTGGGCCGTGAACAGTTATCCCGCCCAGGAAATGCGGCGGACCCGCATTTCCGAACGGGGACGATCAATTCAATCAGCGACCACGCCGGTCAAGATGGATCGATACGTTCCGACGGTCGCGTTAATTGTGCGAAGAGCCTGGTGAGCCGGTCGATTTCGTGCCGGATCAGGTCCAGAAAACGCTTGCGCTCATCATCCGGCAAGCCCGGATACTCGACCAAGAGCTCGGTCAGGGATCGTACCGATGCAAGGGCGTTAATCAGGTTGTGGCTGATCAACTGCCTGCCGGTTAGCGGTGCCGCTGGCCGCGAGTCCATGCCGGATCCTCTTGGATGACGAAATGCATGTAACTGTTGAATTTCAAATAATCAATGAATCGAATTCTAAAATGTACCAAAAGATGTGCCATTTATTGATAATTTTGATAACCATCGGGAATATTTTAATTTAGATGTGTTTTGGGTGGACGGAAGGATTTCTTTAATACAAAAATAATTGTAGTCTGGTGCCTTTTCATGCAGAAAGTTCATTATAATAGGCGGCTATATTTCGAATACAACCTATTTTGTGATTACAATATTTATTGTCGGTGGCGGGCTTCGAATATTGCCGGATAGCTGAAATAATGTCCTGCTGGGACCGATGGCGGTCAATTCGTGCGATTTTTTAACCGTTTGCTGAGTGCCTGTTGGGAAATGCCCAGTAATCGGGCGGCCCTGGATTGATTGCCGTCGCTACGGCGCATGGCTTCCTCGATGAGGAGCTGATTGGCTTCTTTGAGGGTCGGTAAGCGATGGGTAAAGCGGAGCATCGGTTCGCTGTCCGAGGGGGGGCTTTGCGGCGCTTCGCCGGGGGCGGGCAGGTTGCCCATGTGGGCCATGAAGGAATCGCTGGAGAGCGTTTCCCCCCGGTGACGGCTGACGGCATCGAAAATCATGGCTTCCAGTTCACGAATATTTCCGGGGTAGCTATAGCCGCCAAGCAGGCGCAAAAGATCGCGGGGCACCGTGGGCGAAGCCTTTTTCAACTGCTTGGCCGAACGGGCCAGAAAATGGTCGAACAACAGGGGAATGTCATCCAGACGCTCCCGCAAGGGGGGGATGACGATGCGGTGGGTCTGGAGACGGTAGTTGAGATCCTTGCGAAAGCGCCCTTCACGCAAAAGTTCGGACAATTGCTGATTGGTCGCCGTAATGATCCGGGTATTCGCCAGGCGGGGTTCGTCGGAGCCCAGGGCAAAATACTCGTTTTCCTGCAAAAGACGCAGGAGCTTGACCTGGGAGGCCTGGGGCAGATCGCCGATTTCGTCGAGAAAGAGGGTCCCCCCATCGGCCTGTTCGATCAAGCCGCCACGCGGCAGGTCGGCACCGGTAAACGCGCCCTTGACATGGCCGAACAGCGTGTCGGAGAAGACCGTGTCGTCAAGGCCGGCGGCATTCACGGCAATGAATTTCCCTTTCAGCCCACTTAATCGGTGGATCGTCCGCGCGATCAGCTCCTTGCCCACACCGGTCTCGCCTTCGATGAGGACGGGTTGTGCCGTGGTGGCGATGGACTCCACGTAGCGGAACAGGTTCAGCATTTTCTCATTTTGGGTGATGATGCTGGCAAATGCTTCCGGTTGCTCCAGTTCTTTTTTCAGAATGTGCCGGCGCAGGGAGAGATTCTCGCGTCGCAGTTCCTGAAAGGCCGCCGCCCGGTTGACGGCGGTGATCAATCGATCCGCCTCGACGGGTTTGACGATGTAATCGAAGGCGCCGGCTTTGATGCAGCGCACGGCGGTTTCCACATCCAAGGCACCGGTGACGATAATCACCGGAATATTCGGGTATTCTCGGCAAATCGCATCGAGCAGCCGATGACCGTCCACATGGGGCATGTTGAGGTCCAGCAGCATGAGTTCGATGGGCGCATCCGCCAGAATGCGCATCACCTCGCGGCTGTCTTGGCAGGTAATCGTATGGTTCAAGCCGGCGATCTGCAGGGTGGTGTCAATGGCCAGCAGGATGGAGGCTTCATCATCGACGATAAGGATCGGACGGGGCGGATTGAGGGGCAGGTTCATTTACGATCTCCATTTGTCGCTTCAACGGACCGGCGGCCGGCCAGGGGGAAAAACACACTTACGGTGGTACCGGTTTCGGGTACCGATTCGAAAATCATCTCGCCGCCATGATCCCGGACAATGCGGTCGGAAATGGCCAGGCCCAGACCGGTGCCACCCGCTTCCCGCCGGGTGGTGAAAAATGGATCGGTAATTTGCTTCAATACCGTCCCATCGATGCCAACCCCCTCATCACGGATGCAAAAAACGACCCTGTCGTTCCCGGCGGTTGAACGGGTGGTGATGGCGATGGCCCGATCCCGGTCCGGCAATGCCTGGCAGGCATTCACCACGAGGTTGATGACCACCTGCTCGACCCGTTGGGCGTTGCCCCTGAAAACGGGCAAGCCGGATTGGTAGTCCACGGAAAAATTCCGGGTCGACTTCTTGATCAGGTTGGTGGTCAGGACCACGGCTTTTTTGATGACATCGTTCAGGTCCACCTGATCCTTCATGGCGGAGGGGTTGTCCCTGGAGAAGTCCTTCAGATCGGCAACGATGTTGCGCACCCGCCGGGCATCGTCCGTGATGCCGGTAAGCATCTGGGGGATGCGATCACGGATCCGACTGAATCGGGCGGCCCCGACCTGAAAATCCCCATGCTGCTGCTGATGCGCATCCAAAATCGGGATGATGGCCTCCCATGTGCGTCCCAAATTGGGGGCGTTCAAAAGGATCGATGTAATCGGGTTGTTGATTTCATGGGCCACGCCCGAGACCAGGGTGCCCAGGGAGACCATTTTCGCGGCCTGGAAGAGCTGCTCCTGTTTAACCCGCGCCATCTCCTCGGCCTGTCTTTTTTCGCCGGTGACCTTGATGCCATGCCAGACGATATGCACCGACAGCAAAATGATCAGCAGCAGGATCCAGAGGCAGATAAAGGTCGTCTTGCGCGTAATGGCCGATATCTGGGCGTGCACATCGCCCACATAAATGCCGGTACCGATGATCCAGCCCCAGGGGGCGAATCCTTTGACATATGAAATTTTGGGGACAATGCGGGTGGGATCGTCCATCCACTGCCATTGATAATCAACATAGCCGGCCCCGTTATTACGCACCGTATTGACGAAATCGACAAACAGCCGCTTTCCCGAAGGATCGGTGAAATTCGAAATATCCTTGCCCTCAAGATCGGGGCGGTAGGGGTGCATGATCATCCGCGGCTGCATGTCGTTGATCCAGAAATAGTCTTTCTGATCATACCCATAACGCAATCCGCGGATATGGTGGATGGCCTGCTGCTGGGCTTCCCGGCGGGTCAAGTGCCCTTCCTGTTCCTGCCGGGCAAAATCGTCCAGGCTGCTCCAGGCCGATGCCACCAATTCGCGGATGACCTCGCGTTTGCCCTCCAGCAGCCGTTCTTTCATTTCAGGCAGGATCAACAGAAAGATCGTCAGGATGAACAGCAGCACGGTCAGGACCACCGGCAGAAAGATACGAATGGGAATTTGACCGAGCATGTGGCTGACTTGCTTCATGGTTGGTGTGCCCTTCACGATTGCGGCGTGGGTAACGCCTTGCGGTTGCCATGCCTTGCCGGGTTCGGTAGAGGTGAAGCTTACCCGATTAGCGCTGAAAATCAATTGCAAATTGAGGCTTGCGCGTGACCGGCGCGATGGTTGGGGCCCCAGTGGGGCTTGTTCCGCGCCAACGGGAATGCTATGGACGAATCAGATGAATTGAGGCGCCGGCCGCCTGTGGCCGTCCTCGATCAGCGGCGTTCACCTTTCAACCGCCATGGAGTCAAGCCATGCCCAAAAAGAAATCCAATGGTTCGGATCAACTCTCCCGGGTGGTCGCCGATGCGCGTCGCCACATGCAGGAGCGGGAGAAGACGTACCGCGAGAAAGCCTTGAAACTGTTCCCGCATGTCTGCGGCCGCTGCGGCCGCGAGTTCAGCGGCAAACAACTGCGGGAACTGACCGTCCATCATCGCGACCACAACCACGACAACAATCCACCCGACGGCAGCAACTGGGAGCTGTTGTGTATCTATTGCCACGACAACGAACACGGTCGTCTCGAAGTGGCCGAATCCTACGACAACAGCCGGTCAACGCGCGAGACGTCTGAATCCGATTTTTCCCAGCGTCCCTTTGCCGCCTTGGAAGCGTTGCTGAAAAGCAAAACCGACGGCGGTCCGGAGGGCAAATAGGACTGCCCCTACGCCATGGGATGATGCGCGCAAACAGCTGTTAAAGCCATTTTTTGTGCTTGAAGAAAAGCACCAGGCTCACGGCCATGGCGATGACCGCCAGCCAGAACGCGAGGTATCCCCAGCGCCATGTCAGTTCGGGCATGTGAGCAAAGTTCATCCCGTAGACGCCGGCGATGAAAGTGATGGGGATGAAGATCGTGGCGATGATGGTCAGCACCTTCATCACTTCATTCATGCGGTTGCTGATAATGGACAGGTAAAGGTCCTGGAGGCTCGAGAGGGTATCCCGGAAGGACTCGATGGTATCGATGACCTGGATGGTGTGGTCATAGACGTCGCGCAGAAACATTCCGGTGGCTTCGCCGATGAACGGGGTATCTCCTTTGAGCAGGTGGGCGACAACCTCTCTCAGCGGCCAGACCTGTTTTCTCAAATAGATCAACTCCCGGCGGATGGCGTGGATCTCTTCCAGCATGCCGGCGTGGGCGGTCTCGTCGATATTCTCTTCCAGGCTTTCCAGCCGTTCACCCAGCTTTTCCAGAATGAAGAAGTAATGATCCACGATGCGTCGATGAGCGCGTAGGCCAGGTACGCGCCACCGGCCTCGCGGATACGCCCCTTGCCCTTGCGGATGCGCTCGCGCACCGGATCGAAAACATCACCCACCGCTTCCTGGAACGAGAGCAGGACGGTTTGCCCCAGAATCAGGCTGATCTGTTCCGACTGGATGCGCTGCTCTGTGGTATCATAGCGAACCATCTTGAGCAGAACGAACAGATAGTCGTCGAAAAGCTCATCCTTGGGGCGGGCCGTGGTGTTGAGAATATCTTCCAGGGTCAAGGGGTGGACCCGGAACGTCTCTCCGATGTGGGCGATTAAATCGACATCGTGAATGCCGTCGATGTTGATCCAGGTCGTGGTTTCAGGCTTGATCAGGGGCAGGACGGCTTCGATCCGGTCCACGGTCTGTTCGATGAGCCGTTCCCCTTCATAATGCATCATGGAGAGACGGACATGGTCGGTTCGCCGCTCCCCCACGTGAATCAAGGTGCCGGGTGCGCTGCCGGCCTTTTTGGTCGATCTTCGCGTAAATCGGGGCATGACGGGTCCTTTGACTGGATAGCGGCAAGCCGTTGGCGGTCCGGCAGGTCAGGTCAGGAAAGGGTTTCGAACAGAATGTGAATCGCGTCGGAAGAATCAAGATCGACCTTGTAGCCGGGCCCTATCACGCCTTTAGCGGTCAACTTGACCGTTTCGTTTTTCAACGTGGTTCCCTGCCCACCCACCAAGAAAAAATAGGTCCCGTTGGAACTCTGGTCGGTGAGATAATATTCACCGTCTTTCAGTTCGATAAATGCGTGAATTCGGGATACCCGGTTTTTGACCACCTGGATGTCATTGCCTTTCTGGCGGCCAATCTCCACCCGGGGGCGGGATTCGTTGACCAGGACGACCACATTGCCATATTTGAGGATCAGTGCCGGCGGCCGCGGCTTGGCTTTCTTTTTCTTGGGGGCTGGCCTGGGCTTTTCCACTATGGCTTTCAGGGCCTTGGCCTTAAGCCCATAAAAGCGCAACAGGTCACCGCATTGTTCACAGGGGATCTGGGGGTCTTTCCCATGAATGCGTTTTTCATCCACAATGTTTTTAAAACCGCACTCCTCGCAATATATGATCATCGTCACCAGTCCGTTGTTGCTTTTAAAGACCCGAGCCGTGTTTCCCGGTGGTTTCACGGCCCCTGTTGGTGCCGGTCATGTGATGAACACAGACGCCCTATTTCAGCTTAAAAGTTTTAACTAATCAAGTTTTTTTGCCGGGCCGGCAAACGGTGTTCGGCCGCGTGTTCATCGGGTCGGCCGATACTTGTGCCTACCGGGGTTGCGCGTATCGACCGTTTAACCGCATTCATGGCCCTGACACCGGCAATTGGCCGTCCGCCAAAACCCTTTTTCGGCACATCGGACCGCTTTCTTAACCTCCGATGCGGTCAGCCCCCTCGACAGCCGATCCGGCATTGCCGGAACGATCTCAAAACCCGTCAAGTCTTTCCTCGAATGGCCGAAACAATTGCTAATGTTCAACGTAAAAGGATTGGCGCCGACATGAGATCGTTTATTACCAAAAGTAAAATCATCGCGCTGGTGGTATCCATGGTTTTGTTTGCCGCCGCGTTTCTGGCCGGTGCGCGGCATGGGTATCAGTTGGGATACCACGACGGTGAAAACCGGGCTAACGGTTGGTGGATCGATAAAAAGAGCCGCTACTACGAATCCGCGGAAATCAAAAAGAAACGCATCAATATGCATCACAATCACGTGTGATCCCGCCTGACGGTTTATCGGGCGCAATGCCATGCACATGCAAGTGTGCAATTAATGGTTTATGGCGCGCAATTTTCGTAACTGCATTTAAGGCATCGCCAAACCCAAAGGCCCCGGTTGCGCTGCTTGGTGGTTTGCAATAAACGCGTTATGGGTGCCTGTCAATGACGCCTGTCGTACTGCGGCATTGGATAACAATCGCATCATTTCAATGCGTTATTTCGATGTCGGGCGTGAGCTGACTTTAATTCGGCGCGCGCTGACATTTTTTACGTGCATCTTGTGGATCGGAAAAACCGGTCTGGCGTGCTCATTGCAGAATACTTCAAACCACCGCTCATCAGACTACTGCCTGACGTCGATGACCATCCCGCGCTTTTGCCGTTGCTTTCACGATCGCTGCTTGTGCCTTGCTTTTCTCAATTTTGATGAACGCGTCAAAAAGGAGACCGAAGGGGGTGATGCCCGCGCTTTCCGTTCCAAGATCTTCTGGCAACCTGTATGTTTCAATTCAACGGATAACCAAGAAGGAGGAGCGTCCATGAAAAAATCAGTGTTCACGATGACCATGATCCTCATGCTGATCGCCTGCTTTACAACGCTGGCCTGGGCTGAAAACGCCACCCAAGATGAAGTTATCGCCAAATGCGAGGCGGCGGCCAAGTTGATCCAGGAAAAGGGGATTGACAGCGCCATAACAGCGATTGGCGACAAGCAAGGTCCGTTTGTTTGGAAAGATACCTACGTCTTTTTAATGGATCTGGATGGAAAAATGCTCGCTCATCCCATTAAACCGGAATTGACTCAGAAGGACAATTTGTTGCAGGTCAAAGATACCGACGGCAAGCCCCTCTTCATGGAATTTGTTGAGTTGGCCGGCAACAAGAGCAATGGCTGGGTGGACTATATGTGGCCCAAACCGGGCCAGAATGCGCCGGCAGCAAAAAGCAGCTACATCCTGCGGGTGACGGGAACGCCCTATTTTGTCGGTGCGGGGATTTACAAATAGCTTGCCGATCATATGTCCGCAGCCGGGTCATGCCGGCTGCGGTTTTTTGATTTTTCTCACCATAGATACGTACTTGCCTTTTTCCCGATGATTTCCAAATTGAAAAACGCGCTGCAAGCGCGATTGGCAACACCGTAACAGACATGCAGCGGCAATAAATGCTCTTCCCGGGGATGGCAAAACCTAGCCGCAGGCGCTTTTTCCCAGTCTACCAAAAGCCGGGTTCTTTCGGTTTCTTCGAGGTTTGGATTTGCACAGGTGTCATCCAACCAATGCCTGAAATCCGCGTTCATCCGATCCATCTCGGCAGTTCTCGGTGCAAAAAAGCGTTCATGTTGTGGAAGGAAAATCCGGAGCCGATGACCAGCAGATTGTCATCTTCCAAGGACGCCAACGCCGCTCCCATTTGAATGTGCGTTTTGGGATCCAAACCCTTCACCAACGATACTTGAATGCAAGGCACATTCGCCTCGGGGTACATGATTTTAAGGGGCACAAACAAGCCATGATCGAAACCGCGGTTGTCGTCGAGGATGGACTTTATGCCCTTGTCACTTAAAACCGAAGATACCTTGTGGGCAAGGTCGGGCTTCCCGGGTGCCGGATACTGGATTTCATACGCTTGTTTGGGGAATCCATAGTAATCATAGAGCAGGGGCGGATTAGGCGCCTGCGTTATGGTCGGAACCGCCGCCTCCCAGTGGGCGCTGATGAGGATAATCGCAGACGGTTTTGAAATTTTGGCGGCAATCGTTTTCAGATTGTCGACCATCTCTCGATGCCCATCATCGCCCAACAAGGGCATCGGCCCGGCCCCATGTGAAAGATACAATACGCGGTGATGCGGTTTATGGCTGAGTCCACCCATGATATGGCCCCTTTGCTTTGTCCCCGTTACGGTTGCCTCTGTTTTATTTCACTTTTTTATGCATCCGTTGTCCGGCAAATGATGATATGAAGCCGGCTGTTTCGCATCAAACATATTGCTGTTTTATTGCAAATCAACAGCCGATATTTGCAAATTGAGAATGCGATTATGCACAGCATCGTCGGCGGGAACGGTTTTCGCTGATTTTTTGCCGTGGCCTTGCACGGCGGCCTGAGCCCAGCGCTAAGAAAACGGGCGTTCGTCCTTACTGTTTTCTGATAATGGTTCGATCCGCTTCGGCAATGGGGGGAGGGGCAGCGCCGTCAGAAATTTTTTCTGACGGCACTGAATAGGGGTGGGCAGGCTTCCAGGCAGGTTCCGCATTTAATGCATTTTTCCTGATCGATAACATGGATCCAATTTTTTCGGCCATCAATGGCGTCAACGGGGCATCTTCGAAGGCACGTCATGCAGGCTTTACAGGCCGATGGTTCGATGTAGTAGGAAACGACATTCTCGAACAGGCTGTCGATCTCCTCGCTGGTAAAATGCGCCTCATAAGCAGCTTCGTTTGTCAAACGCGCGGTCAGTTTTTCCCTTTTTGCAATCTTGATGTAGGGCACCAACTTCATTACCGATGAGAGACGGGAGGCCAGTGCTTGGCTGCCGATATTTTCTTCCGCGCCTTTTCCCAACGGCCCCAGGGCTTGCACCTGTTTGACGAACGCATCGACCACCTCGGCAAACAGGAGCCCGTCGCCACCGGACATGAATTCGATTTGCAGCCGTCCGGGGTTTAGTCCGATGTGCTGCAGGATCCTTTTGCCCAGGAGCGTCACGTTGAGGGCATAAAAATTCCCCTGGGTGATGTAGTTGCACTCATTGAGCGACATCCGCCAATAAAGACACCGTCCACGCCCGCGGCAAACGCCTGCAGAAGAAAAGCCAGGTCCACCCGTCCCGAACACATGACACGAACGAGCCTGATCTCCGACATATATTGTAGTCTGGAAACTCCAGCTAAATCGGCAGCGCCGTAAGCTCACCAATGACAAACAAAGCCCAGGATCCGGGGTTTGAAGTCTTTTTTCGCAGTCATTGATCAGATTCCTTATGGTTCAGGTACGGATGGATGGTTGTCGGTCAGTCACAAGCCGTTACTTCGTCGATTTGCAGCACACTATCCGATATGGCGCTCACCGCATCAATCTGGCTGAGCATCACCCGATCGGTAAAATGCTGGAGAACGATGGCACCGGTCGGGCAGACGGCGTTACACAACCCGTCGCCCTTGCAAAGGACTGGGTTGACCACCGCCTTGTCGCCTTTCCGGCTCTTTTGCATCTCGATGGCCCCATAGGTGCAAACATCAAGGCACGCGCCGCAGCCCATGCACTTTTTCGCCGTCACCGCGCACACCGCGCCGGAAGCCACCACGGTATCCCTGGAGAGCAGGGTGAGCACTCGGCCGGCAGCGCCATAGGCCTGGTTGATGGTTTCCTGAATATGCTTGGGGTAATGCGCCGTGCCGCACAAAAACACGCCATCGGTGGCAAACTCCACGGGTTTGAGTTTCACGTGGGCCTCCTTGAAGAACCCGTCCGGGCTGAGGGTTACCTTGAACAGGCTGGCGATCGCGTCGGTCGAGGGCGACGGGATCACGGCCGCGGCCAGGGAAAGGATATCCGCATCCAGTTCCAGACGCTGACCCAGAATCGGATCGGCGACCGTCACTTTTACCACCGGCCGTCCATCTTCGCCGGTACCGGCTTCGACCTTGGGTGGATCCTCCGGTTCCCAGCGGATGAAACGCACCCCCTTGTCCGCGGCCGCGCGATAATAATCTTCCCGCAGACCGTAGGACCGCATGTCGCGAAATAGGATATCGACGTTCATGTCCGGGTTGATCGCCTTGAGCGTCAAGGCATTTTTGATCGCATGGCTGCAGCAGACCCGGCTGCAGTAGTTGCGTTCGGTGGTGCGGCAGCCTACGCATTGGATCATCACCACGCTTTGGGCGCTTTCGATCGTTTCGTCTTTTTCGGCGATCCGTTCGCCCAGTTCCAGATGGGTGACCACCTGAGGGTTTTCGCCGTACAGGTACTCGGTCGGTTGATACACATCCGCGCCGACGGCGATCACGGCCGCGCCGTGCTGAATGCGGCTGACCCCGCGTTCGGATTCGACCGTGGTTTCGAAGTTGCCCACATAGCCTGCGACATCTATGATTTGGGCGTCATGCAACACGTGGATGGACGGATGTTGGTAGACCTTGCGAATCAGATCGCTCAGGTGGGCCTGGACATCCATTCCCTCGAGGGTGGTGGGGATGCGCCGTGCCATGCCACCCAGTTCCTTGTCGCGCTCCACCAAGTGCACCGGATGACCCTGGCTGGCAATGGAAAGGGCACAGGTCATGCCGGCGATCCCGCCTCCCACCACCAACGCCGCCTTGTTCACGGGCAGGTCGAATTCCTGCAGGGGTTCGAGCCGGCGGGCGCGGGCCACGGACATGCGGATGATGTCCTTGGCTTTCTCGGTGGCCGCTTCCTTTTGCTTGGAATGCACCCATGAGCAATGCTCGCGGATGTTGGCCATGTCCATGTAGTATTGATTGAGTCCTGCCTCGCGCAGGGTGTCGCGGAAAAGGGGCTCCAGTGTCCGGGGCGAGCAGGCGGCGATCACGACCCGGTTGAGGCCCTTCTCCCGGGCCAAATCGGTAATCTCCTGGGCGGAGTTGGTGGCGCACGAGAATAGCTGTTCCTTTGCATAGACCACATTGGGTAATGTCAAGGCATATTCTACTGCCGATGAGACATTGACCACGCTGGAAATATTGGCGCCGCAATGACACACGAACACGCCGATGCGGGGCTCCTCACCGGCGACATCGCGTTCCGATGGATAAATCCGTTCCTTGGTCAGCTTGCCCCGGCGCTTGTCCAACAGGGTTCCGCACAGGGACCCCGCGCCACTGGCCGAGAACACCGATTCAGGGATATCCGTGGGGCCTTGGAAGGCGCCACTGACGAAGATTCCCGGACGGCTGGTGGCGATGGGGTTGACAGGGTCGGCGCGATTGAACCCGTGATCACTCAGCGCGATCCCAAAGGTTTGGGCCAAACCGAGATGGTCCGCCGGTGGGGTGAGTCCCACGGACAGGACCACCATGTCGAAGGTTTCCTCCTTGACGCCCGCATCGGCGGTGGCATAGCGCACCACCACATTCCTGTTTTCAGGCTCCTCCCGGTCAACCGAAACGTAACTGCGGATAAAGCGTACACCGGGCAATGCCGCCGTGCGCTGGAAGTAGCGCTCGAAGTCCTTTCCGAATGCCCGGATGTCGTTGTGGAAGATCGTGCAGCGGGCATCCGGTGCGTGGTCCTTGGTGAGGATGACCTGTTTCTGGGTATAGGTGCAGCATACACCTGAGCAGTAGCTGTTTCCGCCCATGGTCGTCCGCCGTGACCCGACGCACTGAATCCAGGCGATGTTTTTGGGATGCTTTTTATCCGACGCGCGCAGAATCTCACCCCGGTAGGGACCGGTGGAGGAAAGCAAGCGTTCATAGTCCATGCTGGTTACCACGTTTTGCATCTTTCCATAGCCGTACTCCGCGTGGTTTCTTGGATCAAAGGGCTTGATGCCGGAAGCGAGAATAATTGCGCCGACCGCAACGTTAATCTTCTCTTCACGTTGCCTTAAATCGATTGCATCCGCCTGGCATACGCTATCGCATACCAGGCATTTCTTTTCCTTGAGGTAGAGACAGCTCTGGTCAATGTAGGCCACCAGGGGAATGGCCTGCGAAAAGTAGACGTGCACGGCCTTGTTCTTCGATATTGCCTGATTGAATGGGTCCGGGTATTCAACCGGGCAGTATTTGACGCAGATCCCGCACCCCGTGCATTTGTCTTCACGAATATACCTCGGATGCTGGGTTAGGGTGACCTTGAAGTTTCCCGCTTTGCCTTCCACACGGTTGACTTCGGTAAGTGTCAGAACGTCGATGTTTGGATGCCGGCCGACCTCGACCAGTTTCGGTGAGAGAATTCACATCGAGCAGTCATTGGTCGGAAAGGTCTTGTCCAGCTGGGCCATGTGGCCGCCAATGCTCGGCGCTTTCTCCACCAGATAAACCTTGAAGCCGGCTGTGGCCAGATCCAGGGAGGCCTGAATACCGCTGACACCGCCACCAACCACCATGACATCACCAAAATGGCGGGATGCGGATGACCTTGAAAATTGTTCGATGACTTCCTTGGGAATAATGTCGTTTTTCATATTATTATTATTATTCGTATGATTTTATAAAGTTACTTTATGTTATTTTTAGCATATTTTGGCCAAAAAATCGCCTTTGCCTGACGTTACCTATTTTAGAAAAGATTTTTCTATTGGGGATATCTCAAAATACGGGAGGACCCATTCGAATTACATCGCAGCTATAACATAGCCATTTTATTTATGTCAATAAAAACATAACGTGTTGCCGACCCAAATAAATCGGCACCCAATCTTGATGAACTCGTAAAAAGTCGCTGTTCCGACGGATTCGTAACAAGCCCGAGATCAAGGCTTGCGAATCCTGAGGAATGAGGCGTGTTTTTGCGTACGCCGCAGTGACGAAGGATACGCGTAACGCCGATATCGGGCTTGTTACGAATCCGTCAATACCGTGCCAGACGGATAATGTCGGTATGCGCATCCGGGCTGACGGTGAATAACCGGACGGCGTCGGTTGGTGATCCCTGCGGCTGAAGCGTTCCCCCCGCAATCTGCCAGTCGATCGGCTGGGGGTGCTGAAAGGTGATGTAAAAAAAGGGTTGAATGGTCTGCGCCGGCAGCTGGCGCAGGGGGCGGATGTCGATTTCGAATCCATCTTCTGTTGGTTCAACACGGGCCAGTGTGCGATAGGCGAATTGGGACCAGCAGGTGGCGCTGTCCGGTGCGAGCATCTGTTCCACGGGATCGATTCCGGCTTTTATGAAAGCAGCCCAGGCGTGAACGATGTCCAGGTTGCGGCCGAGATCGTCATCGAGCAGATTGGCCCAGTGAAGACTCAAGATGGGACGGTCAAAGGCGAATTGGGGCTGGGCGGCGAGATCATGCCAGGGTACCGGGGCGATGCCGCGTTCGATCAACAGGACACCCGCTTCCCAGGCCATCTGGGGATGTTGGCGGGGGCGGTGCATGCGGGCCTTGTTCAGGTTGGTGGTCACGTAGCGGATGTCGAACTGGTTCAAGATGTGCTGAATTCCCGCTTCGCCATTGCCGAAGCTGTGGTTCAGGCCAGGCGGTACAAAGGCCTGGGGCGAAGGCCCCAACCCGTTTTGCTCAAGTATTTCGGCAAATGCCTCCAGATGGCGGATGATATGCTCCCGAGGGCGCATGATGCCTTCGGGGGTGTGGAACTCGGTGCGTGATCGCTGGCCGTCTCCCCAGTATTCATGCCCCACACCGTGCAGACCGATTTCAAGACGATCACGGTTGCTGTTGAGAAAACCGGCCGCCTGATCCAGCCACGGGCCAACATTGGCGCTGTTGTCCCAGGCCTCGCCCATCCAGGTAGCCGATGGAACGCGTTTCAGCAGGTTGGTACGATCCCATTCACAGGCCACGAAGGCGAGCAGCGGACGCATGTTCAATGCCTTGGCCAGGTGCACCAAGGCCGCGTAATCCAGCGGGTGATGCCGCCGATGAAGACCCGAACGAAACGGATCGTTGGGACCGACGGGATGTGAGCACGCCCACCAGCCGACGTCTTCGATAACCAGTTGGATCGCCATGGGAATGGTCAGGTGAATCGGCATGGATTATTCTCCGGGGTCGCGGGGATACGCCCTACAGCCCGATGTGCCGCCGAATATACGGGCCTAAAAGGCGCGTGAGGCCCACCGGCAGTCGTTTCCAGGTTGAAAAACAAAGATGTTCGGATAGCGGATCGACCGGTTTGCCGAACAGGGTCAGGTAGTACCAGTAAAGGGATGTGGGCTCGGCCCCCCATTGCCGCTTGAAGCGGAAGGTATTCGCACCCGGCGAGGAACGCCCGAAATCGAAAATGCGCAAACCCGTGTCGCAGGCATGGGCCAGCATGGCCCAATAGAGCAGCATGTTGGCCCCCAGCCGGCGGTAGGCGCGCAGGGAAGAGGCCCATGGGTTGTGCAGGCGATTCCCAAAGCGCAGCACCAAGGCCGCGGCCACGGCTTTTTGGCCGTGACGCACCAGAACGATCCGGGCATCTTCGCCAAAGGTGTCAAGCACCGCCGCGAACAGTTTACGGGCATGCACCGGTGATCCCAAGTCGCGCATGTTGTGGCTGAAGACCGCGTAAAAGTCGGTCAATAGCTCGGGGCCGCCCACCGTGTGGGTCAGCCCGTTTTTCATGGCTTTGCGAACCTGGCTGCGCAGCTTGGATTTGAAACTGTGCATCAATTCTTCGGCATCATCGGGCAGGCGGCGTTGCAGGCTGGCCTTATGGCTTGACACCTGCAGGTGGCGAATCCGGGCCAGGCCCTGAACGATAGGTTCGCCCGTGCCCAAAGAAAGGGCGGCAATTCCCTGCAACGGCGCCTTTTGGCGCAGTTCGATCCAGGCGGCGTGCCGGTTTGCGGCGATGTCCACGGCGTGCTGCAACAACCGGTCCTCGGTTTCGACATTGTCGGCCAGGATGCCGCCCACATCCAGGTAGGGCAGGGAAACGAGCCGTCTGCCCTTAAAAGGTGATTGCAGCAGGGCAAGCCCGCAAATGCCAATGGCCGGCAAGCCTTGCGGCTCCGCTTCTGCGGGATGCCGGTCATCATCGACTGCCATGCGATAAAATGTCTTCAACCCATAGACCCGCTCAAGAATCGTCTTCCAGCCAAACAGATGAAACGGGCCGCCGTGGGCATGGCCGGTCACGTAGCGGTCCCATTCATTCGGTGCCTGGCAGTCGATAATCTTCATTTTGGCGAATCCTCAAACGGCCGAAGGTGCCTGTTCATCCTGCGCTAAATGATCGTTTCGCGCAAGAGGATTACTCGGTTTTCTTAAGGGCAACCGTACCCGGCGGTCGGTCTTTTGCCTGGCCTGACGGGACGCCGGTGGTCTTGGTTAGCTCAATGTCAAATGCCAAAATTCGAATGTCAATTGAAGGATGGTATCGATTTTAATCGGCGTATCTTGTGTTGGTGGGGTCAGGCGCCCATGGAGATGGCCACGGCGGCGACGTCGTCGTGGGTTTGAAACGGGGAAAGCGATGGCAGAGCGGGTCGGCGCACTGGAGCTGGTGCACATGGTCGTACACCGCCTGGAGCCCGCCGGAGAGGTAGCGCTCCACCAGAATATCGAATCGGTGCGCGCCGCAAGGGTCTTCCTGGGGGATGAAGAGACCGTCCGTGAAAAGAAGGATATGTCGGATATCGCGAAGATTTTGCCGGCCCCGGCTAATGAAGTCGAGGGCCTGGGGTTCGCCGTTCAGGACGCCGTAGGTGACGTTCATCTGGCGCCGCACGGCGACGATCTGTTCTTTCAGGTTTTCGAAGATGCGCGGTGTTCCGCTGGCGGCCATATCCCGCCACATGCACAGGGTTTCGGTGTCATGGGCATGGTCCGGCACCAGCACCCGATAGCGGTCGTTTCGATCAATGGCCAGAATGAGGCTGTCGCCGCTCTGGACCCATTCAAAGGTGTCGGCGCCGACGCGAACCACGGCGAAACTGGTGCACCAAAGGTTTTCTTTGTATGCCAGGTCGACACCCCGGGACTGCATGGCTGGAGGATTTCGCGGTTGGCCCGGTCGGTGAGCTTGAGCAGGGGGGCATTGTTGGCCCGAAAGGCGTTGCAGGCCAGTTGTGCGGCCAGGTAGCCACCGGTCTTGCCGTTTTCGTACAACTCGCCGTTCAAGGCCGTGGCGCCGTCAAACACACCGCATATCTTGGAGCCCAGAAAATAGGCGTCTTCGTTTAGCTTGCCACTGCCCTGTTTGTGAATCCAGTCAAATGTATAGCCTGCCATGGTCCTGCTTGTCGGTTTCGGTGGCGCAACGAATGCGTACCAGTTAATGCGTTAGGCAACTTTAAACATAGTGGGTGAAGAGGTCCAATCGTTAGTTCTGATTTTGTATGCTGGCCTTCATAGAAGATTTCGATGGGGTTCGGGAGAACGTTTTTCTATTGACTTAAAATGAAAACTATATTTAATAAATAAGAAAAAAGACGCTTTTAATAGAAAGCGATTTTGTAAAAATGAAGATCAGCCAGGAACAGAAATCGCAGAACCGGCAGGCCATCATCCGCGCCGGGGTGGCGGTCATCACGGAAAAGGGCTACCGGTCGGCAACCATGCGCCAGATCGCCAAAGCCGCCGGTATCGGCGATGCCACCATCTACAATTACTTCACGACGAAAGCGGCGATTCTCTACGGCTATTATACCGATCACATGCAGGCCGTCATTGAAGCACTCAAGGCCATGGACAGCTTTCACACCTTCAGCCTTCAGGAGCAGCTGCAAACCCTTTATGAAACCAGCCTGGAAATGTACCTGGGCGATCGTGAATTCGTGGCCCAGACCTATCAGCGCGTACTGCTCGGCGGCAGCCGCGACTGGAAGCAGATCAAGCCGATCCGTGACGTATTTCTGGCGGCGATGGACAGCATGCTGAGCGCCGCGCCGAGGTTGGCGAAATTCCCGATCCGGTTTTCCAGGAGTTGACCGGTCAGTTATTCATGGATGCCTATGTTGGTGTGATCGGCTACTGGCTCGCCGATGATTCGGAGACCTTTTCCAATACCAGCGTCCTTATCGACCGCGGGTTGGACCTGGCCTGTGCGCTGCTCAAGGCCGGCGTGGCCAACAAGGTTTTCGACCTGGCCGTATTCATGTTCAAGACCCACATTTTGGGCCGTCTGGATTGCCTGGTCCAGCCGACAGCCACCTTGAACGCCATCAAACGACGATTCATGGAGGATACCGATGACCGGTGATCTGCCCACATCCACGCTCGGCCGGGCCTTGTCCGGTGGCCGCACGGCGGCACGGGCCGGCGCCCAGATGCTCGGCTATTATGCCAAACGGCCATTCCTTTCGGTTGAACAACGCGACGCGGCGCGGGAAAAGGTCGCCCAGGACAGTGCCCGAACCCTTTTCCAGGGGCTCAGCCTGCTGCGGGGCACGGCCTTGAAAATGGCCCAGCAGCTCAGTTTGGAAATGGATCTTTTCCCGGAATCGGTTTGCCGGGAGCTGGCCCGGGCCTGCCACCAGGTGCCACCGATCAACCGGGCACTGGTGAGAAAAGCGGTATTCAATGCCCTGGGACAGCCGCCGGAGAGATGTTTTCGTCATTTTGACCTCCAGGCTTTTGCCGCAGCCAGCCTGGGGCAGGTGCACCGTGCCGTGAGCCTGGAAAACACCCTCCTGGCGGTCAAGGTCCAGTATCCGGGCATCAGCACCACCATCGACAGCGACGTTCGCCTGCTCCACCAATTGCTGCGCCCGGTGATGGGCGATGATCAGCTGATCCCTGCCCTGGACGAGCTTTCCGCAAGGTTGCACGAAGAGATCGATTACTGCCGGGAGGCGGCTTATCTCACCGCCTTTGCCGAGCGGCTGCATATCGAGGGCATTCGCGTGCCGGTGCTGCAACCGGAGCTGTCGGCCGAAACCCTGTTGACCACCTCCCTGATGCCGGGTGTTCCCTTGGACGTCTGGTTGCAGACCCATCCCGATCAGGCGGCTCGCGATGGGGTGGCCGAGCGGTTGCACGCCCTGTTTCTCACCGGGCTTTACGAGCACCACATGATCCACGCGGATCCCAACCCGGGCAACTTCATCATTGCCGACGATCTGACCATTGGGCTGGTGGATTTTGGCTGCGTCAAGCGCCTGAGTCCCGAATTCGTGGAGCAGTACCGGAAACTGGTATGGGCATCGGCCCATCGGAACAACGATGCCCACTTCCGGCAGATGGCGGCCCTTGGCATAATGTCTGCCGACCTGGGCACGGATACCGAGCAGCGCCTTCACCAGGTTTCCAATGAAATCTGCCAGTGGTTCGGCCGGCTTTTTGCCGATGAGACATTCGATTTCAGCGGCCGGTGCACCTTCATCCGGGAGGGCAAGGTCGTGCTGCGTCGCTTCCATGGCTTGCGCCGGCACCTCACCGTCAATCCCGAGTTCATTTTTCTGGATCGGACCCGCTACGGCTTGTTGCGGTTGTTTGAAATGCTGGGCGCCCGGGTCTGTTTCCGCAACCCGTTCGAATGGGGAGAGTGACATGCCGACCTTGCCGATCATCCCATGTTCAAGGACTATTTCGCGGATGCCGATTACTGGGATCTGAAACATATCACGGCCGATGTATCCCTGCGGGACTTCATCGCCGGCATGCTTGGCTTTGAGCCGTGGTGGATCGCCATGCTCTACCGCATCCGAGAGCTCTTGGTGATCGGTCTGGGGTTGGTGCGCCATGAAAAGCCCGAGGACTTGGAGTCGCTGACGCCGGACCGGATCCCGTTCACATCCGGTGAAAAGGCCTCGTTTTTCATCGTCCATCGGGCCGAAGAAGATCGTTTTTGGGTCGCCGAGACCCCGCCGGACAACCATCTGAGCGCCTATTTCGGCATCGTGCACATCCTCTGGGAGACGGGCGCAATCAATTTTCCGTGTTCACCACCGTGCGCTACCGCAACTGGACCGGTCCGGTCTACTTCAACCTGATCCGGCCCTTCCACCATCTGGTGGTGCGGGAGATGATGAAGGCCGGTGCGCGTCGGCAAACGGAACAAACGCGCGGATGCCCCGCAACGCCGTGCAAGACCGGCCTGATCGATCAATTCAAACAGCCATTTCAGAGAATCGGTGAAAACAGCCGTGCCGCCCGGATGGCCAGGCGGAACACCAGGGGGCGGCGGTAGATGTCGTCGGTGGTCAGGGGGATGGCGGCGGCGAAATCGGTCCGGCACATGGCCTCTACCTTGCCGAGGAATTCAGGCTCGGTAAAAACCATGGTGATTTCGAAGTTGATCCGGAGGGAGCGGTTGTCCAGATTGGCCGTTCCGATACCGGCCAGGCAGTCGTCGATCAGAAACACTTTCTGGTGCATGAAGCCTTCCTGATAGGTATACATGCGCACGCCGGCCACGGCGACCTCGGCCAGGTAACTGTGGGCCGCCACCAGACAACCCGCTTGTCCGGATGGGCGGGAATGAGGATGCGCACGTCCACGCCGCGCATGGCGGCCAGCTGTAATGCCTTGATCACGGCCACATCGGGAACGAAATAGGGACTGAGCATCCAACAGCGCCGGGTGGCGGCATTGATGGCCTGGACCATCATCAGGGAGCAGCTCTCCACCAGGTCGCCGGGCCCGGTGGGGATGCACAGGACCGGTTCGTTGCCGAAAGCCGGCGGTGGCGCCCAGGAGACCTCCGGCAGTTGGCCGCAGGCCCAGTGCCAGTCTTCCACGAACGAAAGCTGGGCGGCCAGGGTCACCGAACCCTCGACCTTCACATGGGTGTCCCGCCAACGCTTGAAACGCCGGCCTTTTCCCAGGTAGGCGTCGCCCACATTATGGCCGCCGACCCAGCTTTTTTCGCCATCCACGACGACAATCTTGCGGTGGTTGCGAAAATTGATGTGAAACCGGTTCAGCCATCCGCGGCCGACGCGAAAAATGGCCACATGAACGCCGGCGGCTTTGAGGTCCCGAATATAGGATCGCGCGAGGCCGAAGGACCCCATGCGATCATACAGGAAATAGACCCTGACGCCGGCCCGGGCGCGTTCGATCAGGGCCGCCTTGAAACGATTGCCGAGGTCGTCGGCATGCACGATGAAAAACTGGACGAGAACATAGTCGCGGGCCATGGCGATACCTTCCAGAATCGAATCGAAGGTCGCCTGTCCGTCGATGAGGAGCGTGGCGCGATTGCCCTTCATCACGGGGAAATGGTAGATGTGGCTGAGAACGTCGATTTGCGGCGTTCCGCTTTCCATGAGATCGAAGAGCTTGCGGTCCTGGCGCAGGCGTTTGCCCAAATGATGAATGTCGGTCGTCCCCGACAGGTGATCCGCCGCATAGTCCTGAATTCTCCGGGCGCCGAAAAAAGGTAGAGAAACACCGCCAGATAGGGGAAAAAGAAGAGCGCCATGACCCAGGCGACGGTACCTTGGCTGGTGCGGCCGTTCATGATCGCGTCGAAAATGAAGACGATGCCCACGATGTGCAGGATCAGCGGGATCAGTAGCATCCAGTATTCGATAACCAGCTTGATGTCAGGCATTAAGTGCATTCCTTGATACCGGTGTTCAGACGTCCTTGGCCGTTGTCGCCTTGCCGGCGGCGACGATCTGCATGAATTCCTCCTCCATGAGAACTTCCTTTTGGAGCAGCGCTTTCGCCACCGCGATCAGGGTTTGCTTTTGGTGGCTGAGCAGCTCGGTGACGTGCTGCTCGCGCTGGGCCAACATCTGGCGAACCTCTTCATCCAGGCGGGCGGCGGTCTGTTCACTGTACTCGCGGGCCGCACCGCCTTGGGCTTGCCCGAGAAAGCCCGGACCCGGATTGCGCGGATAGGTGGATAGACCCAAGGTCTCACCCATGCCGTATTCGCTGACGATGGCCCGGGCGATGTCCGTGGCTCGCTGCAGATCGTTTTGGGCACCCGTGGTCACATCGCCGAAGATGATCTTCTCGGCCACGCGGCCGCCCAAAAGCACATCGATTTTGGCGAGCAGTTCCTGTCGGCTCATCAGGTAGCGATCCTCGGTGGGGCGCTGCTGGGTATAGCCCAGGGCGGCCAGCCCACGGGGAATGATCGAGATTTTGTGGACGGTGTCGCATCCCGGCGTCAGCGTCGCCACCAGGGCGTGACCCACTTCGTGATGGGCCACGATCTCCTTTTCCTTGGGATTGATGACCCGGTTTTTTTCTCCAGCCCGCCGATCAAGCGATCCACGGCCTCGTCCAACTCGGCCAGACCGACGGCGGACTTTTGGCTGCGGGCAGCCAAAAGGGCCGCTTCGTTGACCACGTTGGCCAGGTCGGCACCGGAAAAGCCCGGCGTTTTCTGGGCAATAACCTCCAGATCCACATCGTCGGCCAGCTTGATATGCTTGGCGTGAATATCAAGGATGGCCTTGCGGCCGTTGACGTCGGGGCGATCGACCAATACCTGGCGGTCAAAGCGCCCGGAGCGCAAAAGGGCCGGATCCAGCACTTCCGGGCGGTTCGTGGCCCCCATGATCACTACCCCGGTGCGGGCGTCGAAGCCATCCATCTCCACCAACAGCTGGTTGAGGGTCTGCTCACGTTCGTCATGGCCGCCGATCATGCCGGCTCCCCGGGCTTTGCCCAGGGCGTCCAATTCGTCGATGAAAATGATGCAGGGGGCTTTTTCCCGCGCCTGGGTAAACAGATCCCGTACCCGGGCGGCGCCCATGCCCACGAACATCTCGACAAAATCGGAGCCGCTGATGGCGAAAAAGGGAGCCCCCGACTCACCGGCGACGGCCCGGGCCAAAAGGGTTTTGCCGGTTCCCGGGGGGCCAACTAGCAGAATGCCCTTGGGCATGCGTCCGCCCAATTCCTGATAGCGCTGGGGCTCGGTGAGAAAACTGACGATCTCGCTGAGCTCCTCCTTGGATTCATCCGCGCCCGCCACGTCAATGAAACGGGTCTCGATGTCATGCTCGCCCACCAGTTTGGCTTTGTTCTTGCCAAGGGTCATCATGCCGGCCGCGCCGGCTTGCATGCGCCGCATGAGGAAAAACCAGATGACGTAAAAGATGGAAATCGGCACCAGCCACGAGAAGAGGGTCTTTAAAAAGGTGTTCTCGATCTCGCCCGAGTACTTGATTCGGTGGCCGGAGAGCTTGGTGGCCAGATCATTGTCCACCCGCACGGTTTTGAAGAATATTTCTTTGCCCTGTGCATCCGTCATTCGCCCGTGGATGGCGACGTCGCCAATGGAGACCTCCTTGACCCGGTCGCTGGCCACGGCCTGAATGAACTCGCTGTAAGGAATCACAACGGGTTTGAACTGCGCCATGAGGAGATTTTGCAGAACCAAAACCCCCAAAATCGCAGCCAGGACATAAGAGAGGTTAAATCGGTGTTTTTTTTCCATTGGTATCCCTTCTGCCAGATCGGTGGGCCAACAGCCAATCGGGCGGCAATTCCTTCGGATTCGGTTGAAAACTGGCGGATAGGCTTTCGTTTAACATAGGATTCCCCATGTTTGCAATCAAACTCGGACCGGTGGCGTTCATGGCCGGTACTTGTGTATTGACTTGGCGCCATGGCCATCTATAATCATTCTCAGATTACGCTTAAGGAGGTATTTATGTGTCGAAATATCGTTTTGTTGGCTGTTGTGGCCTGGATGGCACTATGGTGTGGCGCGGTCATGGCCGGTAGTGTTTATACATGGACGGATGCCGACGGGGTCAAGCGATTCTCCGATTCGCCACCTCCCGAAGATGCGAAAGACGTCCAGACGATCGACGAGATCCCGAACAACCCGCAAGCAGAAAAACAGCAGCGCCAAGACTACAACCGGATGGTGGACAAGGCCAGCCAGGCCGCCGATCGGCAGCTTAAGGAAGAGGCCGAGAAAAAGGCCATGGAAGCTGAAAAAGAAGCCGATCGCCGGAAGGCGGAGCTGGACAGCCGGGTTGTCGCGGAACGTGAGAAGTTACAGAAGGAGATTGACGCCATCAAGGGGCGGGCCTTGGGGCCCACCTTCAGCCCCGGCCAGAAGGCGGCAATGATTGAAAAGGTTCAGAAAAAAATTGATTCTCTGGAGCGTGACCCAAAGGGGTATTTCCTTCAATAGAGGGGTCCTGCCATCCGGAGAATCACCCGTGCGACCCGATTCAAGGCATCCTGGGCCTCTGGTGACAGGGTGGCCTCCCTCTATCCGGCAACCACCATTGCCCTGGCCTGACTGGTCTTTCACGAGCGTCTGGGATGGCAGCAATGGTGCGGCGCGGCGACGGCCGATATTGCCCTGGCGTTGATCGCCATGTGATCGGCATGCAACGCCGTGCCCCCGGGCTTGTTACGAATCCGTCGGAAATGCGGCTTTTTACGGATGCATCAACCTTCGCCGCCACACAAAACCCGCCCTCCCCGAAATACCCCCATTTGACTTGAAGATATTGATGATAACGACAGTATCTTGGTTAATGTTTGATGAAAAAATTAATCCATAGATATTTATTTGACTAAATCATCATATTCGATTAAATTTTGTAATCATCGGTCATGTTGATGAAAGGAGCAGGATGAAGATCGACGAATTGAACATTTCCATCATCCGCCATTTGCAGGAGGGCCGAAAGTCCTATAAAGTAATTGCTGAAGACCTCGGGGTTTCCGAGAACACGATCCGTTCCCGGGTGAGCAAGCTCGAGGAAGAAGGCGTCCTGGATATCGTCGGTCTGGTGGATCCGGAGGCGATTCCCCTCCATCGGGTCGTCATGGTGGGGGTCAAATTGAGCACCATGGATCTGGTGAAAAAAGGCGAAGCGTTTAGCCGGATCCGGGGGGTGGTGTCGGTCAGCGTGGTCACCGGTCGTTTCGACCTGATTCTCGTGGTGCTGCTCAAGGAAGGCTTCGGCCTGCTCGAATTCTACACCGAAGAGGTCTCCCGCCTGGATGGTGTCCAGTCCGTGGAGACGTTTGTGGTCTACAAAAGCTATAATCTCAAGATTCCATACATTTTCTAAACGATTGCCGGGATCTTCCCACCTCACGATCACGCTGCCCGGCCAGGAGACCAAACCATGCAAACGATCGTCAAACAGACCCCGCTTAACGCCTGGCATCGCCGTCAGGGGGCCAACATGGCCGACTTCGGCGGCTATGACATGCCCCTGTGGTATTCATCGGTAAAAGATGAGCATTTGGCGGTCCTCACCGGGGCGGGGATTTTCGACACCAGCCATATGGCGGCCGTGAGCGTGTACGGCGCCGGGGCCGCCGATCTTTTGCAAGCCTGCTTCACCAACAACCTGGAGGCCTGCGTGGGGCCGGCGCGCAAGCCCCTTTCACCGGGGCGTTGCGTCTACGGGGCGTTTTTGGATGAGAACGGCTGCTCCGTCGATGATGCCATCGTTTTCCTGTTGGCCGCGGGCCACTACATGGTGGTGGTCAATGCCGGCATGGGGGCCACGGTGGCCGATCATCTCCGTCGCCATCAGGGCGGACGGGATGTCGTGATCGACGATCTCACGGACCGGCTGGGCAAGATGGATGTGCAGGGGCCGGCCGCCGCCAAGGTGCTGGCGCCGCTGTTGGCTGACCCTGCTGCGGTCCTGCGCAACATGCCCTATTTCTCGTTCAAGGGCGACTGGGATGCGGCCTCGCCACGGGCCGATGCCGTCCGCCTGGCCGACGGAACGCCCATCCTCTTGTCGCGGACCGGCTACACCGGCGAGTTCGGCTTCGAGATTTTCCTTGCCCCGGACCGCCTCCAACCCCTGTGGGACCACCTGTTGACCACCGGCCAGGCATTCGGCGTGCGGGCATGCGGCCTGGCTGCCCGCGACAGCCTGCGGGCCGGCGCGATGCTGCCCCTTTCCCATCAGGATATCGGGCACTGGCCCTTCATCAACCACCCCTGGCCCTTCGCCCTGCCGTTCAACGCCGATCAGACCGGATTCACCAAGGATTTCATCGGCCGGCAAGCCCTGGAAAACCTGACCGACGTCTCCTTCACTCACGCCTTTGTCGGCAGCGATCTGCGCAAGGTCACCGCCGGTGCGGATTCGCGGGTGATCGATGCCGACGGCCGCACCATCGGACACGTCCTGACCTGCGTGACCGACATGGGCATCGGCATGCATGACGGCGCGATTGTCAGCGTGGCCAGTCCCGACCGGCCGGCGGGGTTCAAGGCCAAGGGGCTGTGCTGCGGTTTCGTGCGCGTGGACCGCAAGCTCAATCCCGGTCAGCATGTGGATATCGCCGATGCCCGGCGCAAGCTGGCCGTGACCATCGTGACGGATATCCGTCCCCACCGCACGGCGCGCAAGCCCATGAAGGCGATGATCTAACATACCCTATCTGGCGCACCCGACCGGTGCGGTTTGGGTAACATACCATTACAATATACAATCAGGGAGGAAATGGATGAAAGCGATCAGTGAACTCAATCTGCCGGAAGACGTGGGATATACCGATGACCACGAATGGGCCAAATCCGTTGGCGAGGTGGTGCGCATCGGTATTTCCGACTACGCCCAGGACCAGTTGGGTGACGTGGTCTTCGTGGAACTGCCCGAGGTGGGCAGCAGCTTCGCCAAGGGCGATGAGTTCGGTACCGTCGAATCGGTCAAGGCCGTATCCGAGCTGTACATGCCTGTGGGTGGCGAAGTCACGGCCGTCAATGCGACCCTGACCGACCAGCCCGAACTGGTCAATACCGATCCTTACGAGGGCGGCTGGATGCTGGAAGTCAAGCCCGGCGATCCCTCCGAACTGGACGCCCTCAAATCCAAGGCCGACTATCTTGACATGTTGAAAGGATAATCCCATGCGATACCTGCCCCATACTCCGGAAGACATTCGCCAGATGCTTCAGGTGGTGGGCGCGGCGGATCTGGAGGCACTTTTCGCCAGCATTCCCGCGGACTGCCGCCGGAAATCGGCGATGCATCTGCCCGAGCCCCTCACCGAGTGGGAACTCAACGGGCACATGGACAACCTGGCCGCCGGCATGGGCGCTTCTCCGGCCTACAAGGTCTTCCTGGGGGCCGGCAGCTATCATCACTTCATCCCTGAAATGAATCGCCAACTGCTGCTGCGCGGCGAGCTTTTCACCGCCTACACCCCCTACCAGCCGGAAATCAGCCAGGGAACCCTGCAGACGATCTACGAATACCAGAGCCTGGTGTGCCGTCTGCTCGGCATGGATGTGGCCAACGCCTCCATGTACGACGGCGCGTCGGGCCTGGCCGAGGCGTTGCTGATGACCATCCGGGTAACCAAGCGCAAGAAGGTGGCTGTTTCGCGTGCCGTTCATCCCCTGTACCGGCGGGTGGTGGAAACCTATTTCAAGCCACGGGTTTCGAGGTGGTGGAACTGCCCGTGGGCCCGGACGGCCGCACCGACCTGTCCGGTCTCGCGGCCCTGGGCGAGTTGGCCGGCGTGGCCCTGCAGAGTCCCAACTTCTTCGGCTGCATTGAGGATCTGACCGCCGCCGGCAAGATGATCCACGCCGATCCCAAGACCCTCTTCGTGGTGGCTTTCAGCGAACCCCTGGCCTACGGCCTGCTGAAGAATCCGGGTGCCTGCGGGGCGGACATCGCCTGCGGTGAAGGACAGAGCTTCGGCATCCCCCAGAGCTTCGGCGGACCCGGCTGGGCATGTTCGCCGCCAGGCAGCAATATGTGCGCACCATGCCCGGCCGGCTGATCGGCAAGACCGTGGATCGCGACGGCCGCACCGGCTTCGTCCTGACCCTGGCTACCCGCGAGCAGCATATCCGCCGCGAGAAGGCCACTTCCAATATCTGCACCAATCAAGGGCTCTGCGCCACCGCGGCGACCCTGTATATGGCGGCCCTGGGCGGCACGGGAATCCGCCAACTGGCGCGGCTCAACCGCGACCGCGCCGAATATCTCAAAACGGCGTTGGCCAAGGCCGGATTTGCCTCTGTCTTCAGCGCGCCGACCTTCAACGAGTTCGTGGTGCGTTTTCCCAAGGGGTTCGAGAGCACCTGGAACGCACTGCTGGAGAAGAAGATCGTTGCCGGCCTCAACCTGGCGCCGTACTATCCCGAGCTGGCCGACGGCTGGCTGATGTGCGTGACCGAGGCCATCGATCGTGCTGACATGGATGCCCTGGTCAAGGAGGTGACCCGATGAAAGAGAAGATGGGAACCACCGGCCTGATTTTCAATGAACCGCTTTTATGGGAGAAAGGCTCGCCGGGGCGCATGGGCGTTTCGCTACCCCGCCGGGACGTGGACGAGGCTCCCCTGGATCCGGCCCTGGTCGGCGACGGACCGGACTTTCCGGATCTCTCCGAGTTGGACGTGGTGCGCCACTTCACCAAGCTTTCCCAATGGAATTTTGGCGTGGACAGCGGCATGTATCCCTTGGGGTCATGCACCATGAAGTACAACCCCAAGACCAACGAACGCCAGGCGTCCCTGCCGGGATTCGCCGGCGCCCACCCGCTTTTGCCCGAGGGCCTTTCCCAGGGGCTGTTGGCCTTGATGCATGATTTGGCGGCCGACCTGGGAGAGATCACCGGTTTGCCGGCGGTGACCTTGCAGCCGGCGGCCGGCTCCCAAGGCGAGTTGACCGGCATGCTGATTTTCTCCGCCTACCACAAGCACAAGGGACGGCCACGCAGTAAAGTTCTCATTCCGGATACGGCCCACGGCACCAATCCGGCCAGCGCGGCCCTGTGCGGATTCAAGGCCGTTGCGGTTCAGTCCGGGCCGAAGGGAATCCTTCAGCCCGAGACGGTGGCGAGCCTCATGGACGCGGATACCGCCGGCATCATGATCACCAACCCCAACACGTTGGGACTCTTCGAGGACAACATCCGCCAGGTGGCCGCCATCGTCCACGCCAAGGGCGGTTTGGTTTATGGTGACGGGGCCAACATGAACGCCATCATGGGCGTGGTCAACGTGGGCGACCTCGGCGTGGACGTATTGCACCTCAACCTGCACAAGACTTTCTCAACGCCCCACGGCGGCGGTGGCCCGGGTGCCGGTGCGGTCTGCGTGAACCGCGAACTGGAACCCTTCCTGCCCGTACCAAGGGTGGTCAAGGACGGCGAGGGCTTCCACCTGGATGAAAACCATCCCCTTTCCGTGGGCAAGGTGCACGCCTTCTACGGCAACGTCGCATCCTGATCCGTGCCCACAGCTATATTCTCAGCATGGGGCCACTTCTCAAAGAAGTAAGTCAGTATGCCGTGCTCAACGCCAATTATATCAAGGAGCAACTCAAGACGGATTACCATCTGCCCTTTGATCGGCCCTGCATGCACGAGTGCGTCTTCACCGACAAATTCCAGCAGGAACACCACGTCTCCACCCTGGACATCGCCAAACGGCTCATGGATCACGCTTCCATCCGCCGACGATCTACTTCCCTCTGGTGGTCAGCGGGGCCATCATGATCGAGCCCACCGAGTCGGAATCCAAGGAGACCTTGGACCTGTTCATCGACGCCATGCGGCAGATCGCCCAGGAGGCAAGGGAATGCCCCGATTGCCTGCACGAAGCACCCCAGTTTCCCAAGGTGCGGCGGTTGGATGAGACCCTCGCGGCAAGGAGCCCGTGTTTGAAAGGATAGAACGTTCCATGGCAACCGAGGTGGATCATATTCAGGTTTCAGATTCCCCGACTGGCTGGTGGGTCGATCTGCCGCTGACCGATTACCAGGCGGCCCTGGATCTGCAGTTGGCCGTCGTGGCGGCCAAGATCGACGGCCGTCTGGATGCCGATGTGGTCCTGATCCTCGAACACCCCCGTGTCTTCACCCTCGGCCGGCGTGGGGGACGTGAGAATTTGTGCGTCAAGGATGAATTTCTCGCCGCCAAAAGCGTTCGGGTGATCCCCACCGGGCGCGGTGGCAACATCACCTACCACGGGCCGGGACAGTTGGTGGTCTATCCGATCGTGCATCTTTCCCGCCATCGCCTGAAGGTCGTCGAATTCGTTTCCGCGCTGGAGGAGGCCATGATCCGCACCGCCGGTCACTGGAGCGTCCCGGCCGGCACCGACCCGGCCAATCGGGGCGTCTGGATCGGCGCGGACAAACTGGGCAGCGTCGGTATTACCGTGCGGCGCGGGGTGAGTTTCCACGGCCTGGCGTTGAACGTCAATACCGACATGGAGCCGTTTGGCTGGATCCATCCCTGCGGCCTGGCGCAGGTGCGTATGACTTCTTGCGAGCAGTATTTGGGTCGGCCCGTACCCATGGCGGAGGCGCGCCGGGTCATGGCCGGGCACCTGGCGGAATGCCTGGGGCTGACCTTGACGACAATGGATGTCGTTGCGCTTTGCGAGAAGCTCGGGCACCGAGTAGAGACAATGTCAACGGCCCCATGTCAAATGTCAAGTGGTGGATGAGAATCGATTCAATCGAAGTGATCCTTCAATTGACATTTGGATTTTGTCATTTGACATTCACATGTCACCGAGAACAACCGATCCTTTGGTGAGAGATAATATGAGTGCGTCGCATCCCATCCGCACCGGAAAACCCCCCTGGTTGAGACGCAAGCTGCCCACCGGGGCGGACTACGAGAAAATCCGTGCCATGATCGACCAGGGCCGGCTCCACACGGTCTGCCAGGAGGCCAACTGCCCCAACCAGTTCGAATGCTTCTCGGCCCATACGGCCACGTTTTTGATCATGGGCGCCACCTGCACGCGGAATTGCCGCTTTTGTAATATCGATGGGGGCGTGCCGGAACCGTTGGATCCCGACGAACCCCGGCGCGTGGCCGAGGCAGCGGCGCGCATGCACCTGCGTTATGTGGTGGTTACCTCGGTCACCCGCGATGACCTGGCCGATGGCGGCGCATCCCATTTTGCCGCCACGATCGATTCCCTGCGGGAAGCGATCCCCGCTGTCCGCGTGGAAGTTCTTATCCCCGATTTTCAGGGCCGCCGCCAGGCCCTGGAGGCGGTGCTCGCCGCCCGGCCCGACGTGCTCAACCACAACATGGAAACGGTGCGCCGGCTGTACGCCACCGTTCGTCCCCAGGCTGACTACGAGCGTTCCCTGGAACTGCTCGCCCGCGTAAAGGCGATCGCTCCAACTATTCCGGCCAAATCCGGCATCATGCTGGGGCTCGGCGAAACCGAGGCCGAGGTGCGCCAGGTAATCCGGGACATCCGTCACACCGGTTGCCGCATGCTCACCATCGGGCAGTACCTCCAGCCCACGGCACAGCACCTGCCGGTGGTGGAATTCGTCCCGCCGCCGACCTTCGATGGCTGGCGTCAATTCGCCCTGGACGAAGGCTTTACGAAGGTTGCCTCAGGTCCTTTCGTCAGAAGCTCTTACCATGCCGGAAATCTCTTCCATGAGGGATGAAGCGTGATCACACCCCCAGGATGTAGCGGCTTTTCGATCCGCAGAGCTGTTTGCCGATCAGCGCCACCGTGTAGGACAACAGAAAGCAGGACAACAGGTTGAGGGTCCACACAAGGTAAGCGTTGTAGCGGAAATAGGTCTCCACGACGAGGATTTTTCCCACCCCCCACAGGATCATCGGATGCAGGAAATAGATGCCGAAACTAAGGTCGGCCACCCGGGAGACAAATGCGCTTTTCCGGTTTTCGATCCTCGCCAGGTAACCCAGCGCGGCAAAGGTCAGGAACAGTTTCTGCCACAGGTTGACATAACGGCCGATGGCGCCCAGGTAGTCGTAATGGTAGGAAAAATAGGCCAGTACCCCGGTGATGGCCAGAAGTGCATGCCGGTAACGGGTAAACAGGCGGCTGAGGTGGTCATAGTGTTTGGATACGACCATGCCCAAAAGATAAACGGGGATGAAATAAATGAAATTGTTGACCGACAGGTACGCATGGCGGGGAAAAAAGGCCGGGAAGACAAACAGCAGCAATAGTACCGGCGGTGATAGATCGTCGAGGATGCGCAGCCAAACCGGTGCGAGCAGGAACACGACGGCGATGAAGGGGATATACCAGAAGGGAATATACGCCTTTCCGGTAAGCAGCAGATAAGCGGCTTTGTGGAGATACCCGAATGCGTTGAAGTGGGGCGGCAGGTAGCCGGCGTAGACGCCGCTATGGATCCTTATCAGAATGATCGGCAGGGATATGATGAGATACGGCAGAATGACGTATTGCGTTTTCTTGAGCAAGTAGGTGCTATATTTAAATGTAGAAGAGAGATAGTGAAACAGAAACCCGGAAATGAAGACAAACAGTACGGTACCATTGCTGAAAAGCGGGCCTCGGATCATCCTGAACAGGGTGTTGGTCAGTCGCGGTTCAAAAATAGAAGGGGCCACCCAGATGTGCGAGGCGACGACAAAAAAAATCGCCAGGGCTCGAAAATAGTGAATGTGAATTAAAAACGGCCTTTTCTGTTGTGGCTGGGCCGGCCGGTGGGCATCTTCCGGGCGTTTGGGGGCCTTTTGCTGTCCGCCTTTTGCCCGCAGCGTCGCAGGCAGCCAGGAAAAGCGCGAGTCGTTGAAAAAAAAATCAAACCGTTTTGTTTGAAGTGTTGCTGGTGAGGGCAGGGTTGTTGTCAAGTTGATGGTATCCAATTAAGATCATGATGGAATCCGCGGCAACAACCAACGTGCCGGCGGTGACCGTGCCGTATGTGGCTGTGGATGCCCGGTATAACCGGGACCGTTGCGTTCCGCAGTATCCTGCTTTCCCATTGTTAGGGGATGATGAAATTAGAGCAAGACGGGCAAGGAATCAAGCAAAAGCAGCAGTGTGAGATAAAGAAGGGGTTGTTATCGGACAACTATCCGGTTTGAATGGAAAACCCGGCGGGATGAGCTCCCGCCGGGTTCGCTGTTTTTCTGGAACTTAGGATTCGGCAGCCCTTTCTTTCGCCTGACGGATCAAATCCACCAGGCTGGCCACCTTGTTGGGTGGTGGGCGGCGGGCCGCAAGCCCTGCAAAAACCTCCGGTGCAAGACAGCTTTCGAGATGGGCCACCACGTCAAAGCGCTCCCACCAGCAGTCGAAGATTTTAAAGCAAGGCGCTTTTTCCTCGCCAGATTGCCGACAATAGGCGAAGGTCACTTCTCCCCCCAGGCGCGGGCAGCGCCGCGCCAGCGCATCCGGTGCCATCAGCGACTCTTGAAGTTCTGGGGTTTGGGGTAGTTTTTAAGAATTTCCGTGGATTTTGCGATATCGGCATCCTCCAGCGTGAAATCGGACAGCTCGCCGGCAAAGTACTTCTCGTAGGCACCCAAGTCCAAAAGGCCGTGGCCGCTGAAACTGACCACGATGGTTTTTTCTTTACCTTCTTCCTTGGCCTTTTGGGCTTCCTCCACCACCAGGGCCAGGGCATTGGTGGTTTCCGGGGCCGGGATGAACCCTTCGGTCCGCGCCCACAAGACGCCGGCTTTGTAAGAGGCCAGCTGGCCCACCGATCGCGGGGTGATCAGCCTTCATTGGCCAATTGGCTGACCGTGGGCGCCATGCCGTGGTAACGCAGGCCGCCGGCATGAATGGGCGCGGGCACGAAATTGTGCCCCAGGCTGTGCATGGGTAAAAGCGGGGTGTATCCGGCCGTATCCCCGTGATCGTAGGCAAAGGCGCCCGGGTCAGGGATGGGCAGGCCTTGGGTTCCACCGGATAGATTTCGATCTGGCGGCCGTTGATCTTGTCCAGCACAAAGGGGAATGCCAGCCCGGCGAAGTTGCTGCCGCCACCGGCGCAGCCGATGACGATGTCCGGATAGTCACCGGCGATGTCGAACTGCTTTTTGGTTTCCAGGCCGATGATGGTTTGATGCAGCATGACGTGGTTGAGCACGCTGCCCAGCGAGTAGCGGGTCTTGCCGGTCGTGTCGCCGACGGCCTGCTCGACGGCTTCGGAGATGGCAATCCCCAGGCTGCCCGGCGTATTGGGATCCCTTTCCAGGGCATCGCGACCGGCCTTGGTTTCGGTACTGGGGGAGGCGATGCAGGTGCCGCCCCAAGCCTGCATCATGGCCTTGCGGTAGGGCTTCTGGTCGAAACTGATGCGCACCATGAAGACCTTGCAAGTCAAGCCGTATTGGCTGCAGGCAAAGGAAAGCGCGCTGCCCCACTGGCCGGCGCCGGTTTCGGTGGTGATGTTTTCGATACCGAAAACCTTGTTGTAATAGGCCTGGGGGACGGCCGTATTGGGCTTGTGGCTGCCCGGCGGGCTCATGCCCTCGTTTTTGTAGTAAATCTTGGCCGGCGTGCCCAGGGCTTTTTCAAAGGCCGTGGCCCGGGTCAACGGTGCGGGCCGCCAGATGGCGAGCACGTCCAGTACCGGTTCGGGGATGTCGATCCAGCGTTCGCTACTGACCTCCTGTTCGATCAGGTTCATGGGAAAGACCGGTGCCAGCATGTCGGGGCTTATCGGATTACCGTCCGGTCCCAAGGGCGGGTTCATTTTGATGTCAGCAAGAATGTTGTACCACTTTCGCGGAATTTCATCTTTGGCCAGGATGATGCTCTTCGGTTGCATTCAGGTTCCTCCTTGGTATCGGGCAGATTTGTTTATTTCTGGATGGATACAAGATAGCTTGTAATGGGCGCGGATGTTTCTGTCAACAGCAATACCGGGCAGGCTCCGGGCAAGCGCATCCGCGGTTAAACCCAATAGCCGGTCGTCAGCCAGCCGGTTCCAAGGCTGAGACTTTGCTGTTGACCGGCATTTTGCGGCACTGGTAAAGTCGACGAATGTATCAGTGCTCCTATTCATCAACACCACCTTGGAGGAATTCTCAATGACGCGCAGAGGTTTCATCAAACAGCTGCTTTCCGGCCTTTTGGGGGTGGGTGCAATGGTTCTCTTCAACGGCTGTGCACCGCTCATCAGCTTCGGCATATGTCAAGAGCGACGGTGAGCCCTGGCAATGCATGAACTGCGGACATCTGGAGCGGTCCAAGGAAGATCTGACCGGCACCCGCTGTCCGCGCTGTGGCAAGCGGATGCTGGTGCGGATCACCGAGGCGGAGATGGCCGTGGAACTGAAGAAGCTGGGGGGATGATGCCGACTGGGAACCCCCGCCGAAAGCGCCCCATGGATTCGGCCATACCGGAAGCAGTCCCCTTCGTTCCTCCCCTCTTCCTCAAGCCGGCAATGTTGCAGACCTTTTTAGCCAGCGCCAGCCTGCGGGCCTGGGGAAACAATCCCATGCTGGACGCCGCCCGGAAAGTGGTCCTGACCACGGACCAAGGCGTCCGGTTGTTGGGATTCATCAGCCGTCAGCCCCGGCCCCATAACCGGGGGATGGTGATTCTGCTGCACGGCTGGGAGGGCAGCGCGAACTCCACCTATGTCCTGACCACGGGCCGTTTTCTGTTCAACCGCGGGTATGATGTCTTCCGGCTCAATTTCCGCGATCATGGCCCCAGCCACCACCTGAATCCGGGAATTTTCTACGCCGTGCTTCTGGACGAGGTGTTCGATGCCGTGCGGCAGGTTGCCGCAAAGGAACACGGCCGACCGGTTTTTCTCGCCGGATTCTCCCTGGGCGGTAATTTCGCCTTGCGCATTGCCCGAAAGTGCGCCCAAAGGCCCATTTTCGGCTTGAAGCACGTTTTTGCCGTCAGTCCGGTGATCGACCCGGACAAGGCCACCGACCGCATCGACGGCAACCGCTTCATCCTGGGGTATTTCCTGAAAAAATGGCGGCGTTCGTTGGGCATCAAACAGCGCTGTTTTCCGGCGCGCTATGATTTCTCCCATCTGATGAAGGTCGATACGATTCGGGAAATGACCGAACGGCTATTGGTCCGTTACAGTGCCTACGACAGCGCCAAGGCCTATTTTCGGGACTACAGCCTGCGCGGAGACGGATTGCACGAGATAAGGTTGCCGACCACGATCGTGACCGCGGCGGATGATCCCATTATTCCCATTGAGGATTTTTGTCGCCTGGCGGTCAGCGATACCACCCGTTTGCTGGTCCAGCCCCATGGCGGGCACAACGGCTTTCTGGGATGGCAACTGACGGGGTGGTATGAACCGGTGATGGACGCAACGTTCAAAAATGGCAGCGGGACGACCATGACGTAGCCGCCCCGCTGTTCTTACGGAAATGGGACATTCTTTTCCGTCAATCGCCTAAAAACTGTTGTCACCGTCGAGCAGGCCGCCCAGGGAACCCAGAATGGAGCCTTCACCGCGGCTGCCGCCCTTTTGGGGGGCGGCCTGGAGCATGCGGCCGGCCAGGCGCGAGAAGGGCAGGGACTGCAGCCACACCCTGCCCGGTCCCTGGAGGGTGGCGAAAAAGAGCCCTTCACCACCAAACAGGGCCGTCTTGATGTTGCCTGCCTGGCGGATATCGAAATGGACGCTCTGCTCCAGGGCCACGATACAGCCCGTATCCACATCCAGGACCTCGCCGGCGTTCAACTGGCGTTCGACCACGGTGCCGCCGGCATGCACGAAGACCATGCCGTCGCCTTCCAGCTTCTGCATGATGAAGCCTTCACCGCCGAAAAGGCCGGTGAGGATTTTTTTCTGCAGGTAAATGCCGATGGAAACGCCCTTGGCGGCGCACAGGAAACTGTCCTTCTGGCAGATCAGACAGCCGTCAACGCTGGGCAGGGGCACGGGAATGATGTTGCCCGGATAGGGTGCCCCGAAGGCCACATGGGCCTTTCCCTGGCCGGTGTGGGTGAAGACCGTCATGAAGAGGCTCTCACCGGTGATCAGCCGCTTGCCGGCACCCAGCAGTTTGTCCATGAAGCCGCCCCCGCCGCTGGAGGCCGACCCGTCTCCGAAAACCGTCTGCATGTCGATGCTGCCGTTCTTGTACATCATGGCACCGGCTTCGGCCACGGCACTTTCACCGGGATCCAGCTCAATTTCGACGAACTGCATTTCGGCACCGACGATTTTGAAATCAATTTCATCCGCCCGGCTACGGGAAGGGCTTGCCGCCGGTGGCACGGGAACGGGGGCACCGGCAGCCGGATTGAGTTCGCCGATGCTGGCAATGGGCTGCCATTCGGCAAATCCGTCCCGCCAGGCAAATCCATTGGGGCTCTGCCGGGCCTGGGCGATGGCGTCGGACAAGTCCATGGGACCTTGCTGATTGCCGTCATAACTCAAATACCATTGGGCCATGGTGGATCTCCTATTTCTCTTCCAGGTTGTCGTGGATCGCTTCAACGGTGGCCGCATCCAGGCCAAGGCGATCGGCCAGGGCAGCCAGGTAGTCTCGTTCGGCAGGGGTGTCCACCTCGATGGCCATCAGGGATACGGTGTAGACCTGGCGGGCCAGGGTGGGTGAGGAAACGCCGGCCACAAGGGTGTCCAGGTCGGCCGGTGAAAGCAGTTCCCGGGTGATGAACCCATGCTCCTCGGCGGACAGATCGACCGATTGCAAATGGTTTAGGATCTGATCGCGTTCGGTCTGGTCGATCATGCCGTCGGCATTGGCCGCCGCAATCATGGCGCGGATCAAGAGAACCGCATCGGCATTGCCGGTGGCATCTGCCGCACCCGGTGGGGTTGGCACGGTTGACGGCGGTGCGGGCATGGGGGCGGCGTCTCT
>NZ_BBCC01000041.1 GCF_001311845.1 Desulfosarcina cetonica JCM 12296
GGTCAGCGGTGTTGTCCTGGCCACGGGCAGGGCGGTCGGCGACACCCTGATCGCCCTGATGGTGGCAGGCAATGCCGCCGCCATGCCGGAAGCCCTGACCGATCCGGCGCGCACGCTCACCGCCCACATCGCCCTGGTGGTGGCCGCCGATTTTGACAGTCTGGAGTTCCGCACCCTGTTTGCCTGCGGCATGATCCTCTATCTGTGCACGACGCTGATGGTCATCCTGACCCGGCGGATCGGCGCTGTTTCGGACCCCCGACGATGGCAAGGCGCCTGACAAGCATCGTCATCGCCGTTTGGGCCTGGCTCAGCGGCGCGGTTCTGATCCTCAGCGTGGTCAGCCTCCTGGGCTACGTGCTCGTCAACGGTGCGGGCAGTCTTTCGTTACACCTCTTTTTCGGCGACACCGCCCCCATCGATGCCCTGCTGCTGCGCCGGCAGGTGTTCGACGGCATTTTCCCGGCCATGGTGGGCACCCTGACCCTGGTCGGATTCGCCATCGTCATCGCCGTTCCCGTGGGTCTGGGCGCCGGCATCTACATGGCCGAGTTCGCCACACCGCGCATCAAATCGATCTTCGGGCTCTTCTTCGACATCCTGGCCGGCATCCCCTCCATTCTGGTGGGTCTTTTCGGCTTCAGCGTGGCGGTTTTTCTCCATCAGCACCTGTCGGACCGCATCACCCCGTGCCTGTTGATATCGGCGCTTTCCCTGGCGTTCCTGGTGCTGCCCTACCTGATTCGCACCACCCAGACGGCGCTGGAAGCCCTTCCCCGGCAGATCCGCATCACCGCGCCGGCCTTGGGCGCCTCGCGCCTGCAGACCATCGGCTACGTGCTGCTGCCCCAGGCGCTTTCCGGAATCCTCAGCGGCATCATTCTCTCCATCGGCCGCTGCGCCGAGGATACGGCCGTGATCATGCTGACCGGCGTGGTGGCCACCGCCGGGATTCCCAAATCCCTTTTGGGCAACTACGAAGCCCTGCCCTTTTTCATCTATACGGTCTCCGCCCAGTATGCCGATCAGGCCGAGCTGATGCGCGGATACGGCGCGGCCATCGTCCTTCTGGCCATTTGCGCCCTCCTGTTCACCCTGGCCACGGTTATCCGCCACCGCCTGGCCGACCATCTGCTCTACGGAACCCGGTAGGAAAGAGGCGTCCATGTCCACCCCCCGCACCCCGAAAATCAAGGTCCGCGATCTGTCTTTCGCCTATGGCAACCGGATGGTGCTGCGAGATCTCTCCCTGGATGTGCCGGAATACCGCATTACCGCCGTGGTCGGTGCCTCGGGCCAGGGGAAATCCACCCTGCTGATGGTCTTCAACCGTTTATGGGAAGACATTCCCCACGCCCGATTGACGGGGTCCGTCAATATCCGGCTGAATGGGCACGAGCGCGACATCTACCACCGGTCCCTGGCCCTGCCCGATCTGCGCCGCCAGGTGGGCATGGTTTTTCAAACGCCCAACCCGCTGCCCATGAGCATCTACAAGAATGTGGCCTTTCCCCTGAAGCTGGCCGGCGGGCTGACCCGCGCGCAAATACAGGCGGCCGTCGAGAAGGCGCTTAAGCAGGCTTTTTTGTGGGATGAGGTCCGGCACCGGCTGAACGACGATGCCCGCCAGCTTTCCGGCGGACAGCAGCAGCGCCTTTGCATGGCCCGCGCCTGGTGCTGAATCCGGAAGTCCTGCTGCTGGACGAACCCACCTCCTCGCTGGATGCCGCGGCCACCGAAACCATTGAACGGCTGATCATGGATCTGAAACAAACCTGCACCATCGTGATGGTCTCCCACGACCGCGCCCAGGTCGAACGCGTGGCCGATGGGTGGGTGACGTTGGTGGATGGGCGGGTTGCGGGAAGATAGGAGGAGGGAGTGGAGACATGCTCACATGCCGTAGTTTTCAGGTATTACAGCTCCCTATCTGGCAGCACCTTTCTCAATCCGTATCGTACCCGACATCCCTTGGATAGACTCGCTCCCGGATACGGCATTTCCAAGTTCATATAACCCTGCGGCGGAGCCGAAACGGCCAAAAAACATCACGACGTCTCCCCAAGGGGCATAGTAGGCAAGCGTTCCTGCCTGGGCATCCGCTTGCGGGGTATCGGCGGTGTTCAGTTTCTTCGGTGGATAGAAGATTTTTTCGTTGTCGCTGTAATTTTTCACGGTGACGCTCAGTGGGAGTTGGGCATACAGATCCCTTGCTGCCGGACTGCCGTTTAGTTCGAAAACCGTAGTTTTGCCATTTGCCTTCACGCTTATTTGCATGGCTGTTTTGGTTTCCGATGCATTCGGTTCATTCTTTTCAATTCTTGCGCGGCCTGACATTTCTGCGATCTCCTCGATTCCGGTTAAATTGATACCCAAGCGGTGCATTTCGTCACCGGCATAGAAATCGCGGTCAGCCCGATCCACTTGCGGCAGTCTGCCGAATCGGGGTTGGCTGAAAACGGCACGGGCGCCCAACGCGAGGCAGACGGCGATCACAAGAAGGCCACACAATGTGGTATACAATTGCTTCCGCAGGGTAGTTTTTGAAAAAGGCGATAGATATCTCATTTCTGATTCCCAAAATGGAGAAAACTATTTCCTGTTGTTCAGCATTTCGGTCAATATCTTTTGGGCGCCATCGGCCTGATTTTCTCCGACGGTGGTTCTAATCACGGAAATGAAATCTTTCATCTGCATTTCGGTCAATCCGGTATTCATTGCGGCTCCAAGATGGAAACCAAGTTGCCCGCCGGTACCCGTCATATTGGCGAGGGCGGCGATGGTAGCCAGTTCCCTGTCTTGGTGGCTGATCACATCACGAACAAAGATATCGGCAAAGAGGTGTTCCTTCAGGAACGTATCAATGGCTGGTGAGAACAGCTGCCACCGGGTGCCGGAAATGTCTGTTTCCCGTCCGGCAAGCATTGCTCGAACCTTTGCGCCATATTTATCCTTGTCCAAGTCAGACGGAACGGGACTGGCCTCTTGGCCCACAACATCCTCGATGCCTTTTGCCTTGCGCTCGTCCAACACGCCCATAAATGCGGAAAGAGCGTTCAGGCTACGGGGAAATCCCGTATAGGCATACAGGTGTACCAGGACTTCCTTGATTTCATTAACGGTCAGGCCGCCATCCAGTCCCTGGTCCAAAGCAGGGGTAAGCCGGTTGATGTCTCCATCGGCGGTAAACGCTGCGATGGGAATGATGCTTTGTTGTCTCTGGTTCAATCCGTGACGTTTTTCCATGTTCTCACCCTCCGAACCGATTGCCAAGGCAGGCAGAAACAGGCCGGTCATGATCAAAAGGGAAAAAATAGTTGCTTTCATAGCTTGCCTCTTCACTTATCTTTTTATTTTTCATATCCGTGCGGATTGCTCTATGGCGTCGATCAATTCATGCAGGGCGACAGCATCTTGGAAGGTAGGGGCGGTCTGAGTTCCGTTGCAGATATCTTCAAACAGTCGTGAATAGATGCGCCCCACATTTCTGGCACCGGCAAAGTCCGGCCAGCCGTCATAGGCGGAAGATTCCGGCATCAGCGGTACCATTTCGGTTGCGTCGCCGCGAGCGCCCCGCACCGTTAGCTGAGTCATCTGGGCATGTCCAGACTCGCCGGTTACCTGGATATCGCCCTCAGAGCCGTTGATCTCCCACAAAAGATTGGTTCCGCGTGATACGCCGCCGCGGTAGTGGACGGACAGTGCCGCTCCGCTGGCCAATGCCCCATGGACCATAATCTGGTCGGGGGCTGTTTTCTGCCTGGTTTCACCGGTGCCGGTAATTTTTACGGTATCAAAACGGCTGACAAAGCGTGCGGATAACGGACCGAAGTCGCCCAGCACATCACGCATGGCCGCTAGGGTATGGGCCAGAGGGATGGTCTGCATTGTCGCCCCGTTCTTTTCATCGAACAGGTAATAAAGCTCGTCGGTGGTCTCTCCGGCCCAGTTTCCGCCCGAGCCGACCAGCGTCGTGGAAAGCACCTTTCCGACAAATCCGTCTGCGATGAGTTGGCGCAGATGTTCGATTTCCAGTGCCGTGCGCGCCTGGTTGCCGACAACGGCAACCACACTTTTTTCCTCGGCTAGTCTTGCCATCTTACGGGCTTCAGCAAGGCCATTGCCCAAAGGCCACTCACAATAAACATGTTTGCCCGCTTCTAGTGCTGCCGTGACCAGTTCCAGGTGATGCGGAACCTTCACCGTTACGGTAACGAGATCGACTTTTTTAGAATGAACCAGTTCGTCGACAGATTCAAACGCATAAGGCAGTCCCAGTGCCTCGGCAGTTCGTCGGGCGCTTTCGGGTGTACTGTTGGCAACGCCGACAATGGTATATTTATCGCTCAGCGACTTCAGTGCTGGAACATGGGCCGTGGCCGCCCAGTGACTATCCGGATTAAGGCCGATGAATCCGACGCGAATGATTTTTTCCATGATCTAAACTCCCTTTGGTTTGGATTGTCCTACCATCCGGCAACCCTGGAGGGAGAAGGGCGGCAGGATAAACCTGCAACCCCTCGTGTGGGCTTTAGAAACATTCTTTCAGGATTTCCAGTATCTCTTCCGACGTAAGCTTTTTATATCCACCGTCCAGGATAAATGTAGACTCGGCAATCTTTGGCAGCATATCTTCAGTCGCGCCAAGCGCTTTAAGTGACGTCACGATGCCGCACTCTTTACAGAACGCCTCGAGCGCATCGATTCCCTCTTTTGCCAATTCTTCTTTTGACTTACCGTCCGCGGCGATTTGCCACACGTCCACCGCAAAACGTGCGAACTTGTCGATTCCGTGTGGAGACACGTGTCTGTAATAGGGCAGGGAAATCGCGGCAAGTCCCATACCGTGGGCACAGTCCGTGTAGGCGCCGAGCTGGTGCTCAATCATGTGAACCTGCCAGTCCTGGGTTTTTGAAAGTCCAGTCATCGTATTCAATGCGAGGGTTGCATTCCACATGATGTTGCTGCGGGCTTCATAATCCTCAGGATCTTTTAACGCGGCCCGGGCATTGTCAATTGAAGAGCGGAGCAGGGCCTCGATAAGATAATCCGTTGTATTGGCGTCATCACCCGTGAAGTACTGCTCCATTAAGTGGGACATGGTATCGAAGATGCCGCTTAGCATCTGGTACTGGGACACGGTGTATGTGTATTCAGGATTCAGAATGGAAAATTTGGGGTATACATCCGCCGGAAAAACCCTGCCGGCCTTGATTTTCGTCTCTTCATGGGTAATCACCGAGCCGCCGTTCATCTCGGAGCCTGTGCCGACCATGGTCAGGATGGATGCCACGGGAACGGTTTTATTGGACACCGCCTGGGATTCAAGCCAGTATTTTTTAAACGGATCCTCGTCGCAATAAGCCGATACACTGATCCCCTTGGCACAATCGATGACGGAACCGCCGCCAACAGCCAGAATAAGATCCACATCATTGGCCCGCACCAGTTCACAGCCTTCCTGCATCTTTCTGTATGTGGGGTTGGGCATAACCCCTGAAAGCTCAACCACTTTCTTGCCCGCGTCCTTTAAGATGGCGATGACGTTGTCATATATCCCGTTTTTCTTGATCGCTGTCTTTCCGTAAACCAAAAGGACGGTTTCTCCGTAATTTAGCAACTCTCCTTTAAGATGGTTTAAGGATTCTTTTCCAAAATGAATGGTCGTCGGATTATGGTATGTAAAATCAAATAACATGATCGTCTCCTTTTTTATCTGTATACAGGGAACACGCTGGACTCGCCATAGTCCTTGATTCGTTCAATGTTTTTCAACAGTTCCATATCCTCTTCGGAGATAGCGAAATTCACGTCCGCGTTGTCTTTCATATGGTCCGGGTTTGCGGTTTTGGGCAAGGGAAGAAGATCAAGCTGCAACGTATAACGAATGCACAGCCGTGGCACGGAAACGCCATATTTTTTCGCCATTTCCGCCAATTCCTCGTTTTTCAACAACTCTCCGTGTCCAACCGGGGAATAGGCCTCCACAAGCATGCCTTTCTCTTGAGAATATTGAATGAGCGCTTTCGGTGTATTGCTTACATGCGCCAGGATCTGATTTGCCATTGGCGTGACGGAGCAGGACGCAAGAATGTTATCAATGTCTGGTTTTTGAAAGTTGGAAAGACCGATGGCGCGGAGCTTTCCTGCTTGATATGCTTCTTCAAGGGCTCTCCACGCGTCACGGTTTCCCTCAAAAAACCGCTCTTTCTCACCAAATTTCGCCCATGGTTGCGGACTGTGAATGAGCATCATGTCGATATAATCGAATCCCATTGTTTTAAGCGACATATCGATAGCTGCCACGGCCTCTTTATATGACTTTATTTCCGCTGCGAGCTTGGTGGTCACGAACAGGTTCTCTCTTTTCACGCCACACGCCCTGATGCCTTCTCCAACACCGCTTTCATTGCTGTATGCCTGAGCTGTATCAATATGCCGATAACCGATTTTCACGGCATCCTTTACCGCCTGTCCGGCAATGTCATTACTTATAAGCCATGTTCCAAGACCTAGTTTGGGAATATCGATTCCATTGGGCAGCGTATATTTTTCTTCTGTAATCATCAGTGATACCTCCTTTTTAACACCTTCCAATAACCCGTCATTTATTGGTTTGACATTAACTGCCGTATTGCTCGTCGCTGACATGCTCCAGCCAATCGACATTTTTGCCGTCAAGTGCTTCCTGGATGGCAATGTGGGTCATGGCCGTGTTGGGTGCTGCGCCGTGCCAGTGTTTCTCTCCCGCCGGGAACCAGACCACGTCTCCAGGACGAATCTCTTCGATCGGTCCGCCTTCCCGTTGTACCCGGCCGCATCCTGCGGTTACAATCAATGTCTGGCCGATGGGGTGGGTATGCCAGGCCGTGCGTGCGCCCGGTTCAAAGGTGACGCTGGCGCCGGTTGCACGGGCCGGCTCGTCCGCCGTAAGAAATAAGGGGTCAATGCGGACGGTCCCGGTAAACCAGTCAGCCGGTCCTTTTACAGAAGCCTGTGTGCCGTTGCGTTTGATATCCATGTTGGCTTTCCTTTCGTGGGTGAAAAATTTATTGGCGAGACCGCAATCCTATGGAACTCAACCAGGAAGCAATCTGCGTCGCGGTTTCAGGTCCTCCGCTGTTGTATGCGCCGAAGCCTTTGTGACTGTCGCGTCCGGGCACATCTTGGCGATGTCCTCTTCAAAAGAACCGACGCCGCCGCCACCGTGGGTGTGGAAAGGGACCACGGTCTTTCCATTCAAGTCGAAGCGTTCGATAAATGTGGCCACCGGCGGTGCCATGGTATGCCACCAGATCGGAGTGCCTATAAACGCAATTGTATACGAAGTGATGTTCGGCATGGATTGCAGCTCCGGCCGGAAGACTGCCTCTATTTCCTTCTTTGCCTGTGCCACCGCAGCCCTGTAGTCGGTGGTGTAAGGCTGGGCAGGTTCAATCTCAAACAACCGTCCACCCGTCTCGCGCTCGATCCGTCGAGCAATGTTTCTGGTGTTTCCGGACCAGGAATAATAGGCGATAAGAATATTGTTTTTCATCTTCGGCGTTTCCTTCTTTATTTAATCGAAACCAACCAACGTGGTGTCACTTGCTGTTTAATTTATACACGAGGTCATCAGAACGCAGATAGCCAGATCGTCTTTGATAATTGCCTGTTTGTCCAAAACCTTGGCAAGCGCATTGACCTACATAAAGAAAAATGTTTTAAAATCAGCTCGAATTTGGCATTCGGGCATAGATTTAACAGACTTAATATATACATAATAATGATATTTGAAATATATGGTCGCCTGAGTTATACCGCCATCACGAAAAGCGTTTGTTGCCCGATAATGCACTGTTTTGTATCGCATCTATTGAAAAACAACCCTTGATTCTGTTATCGTCAACAAAATCAAGAACAAGGAGGTTGCCGTATGGATGGGAAAAATGGTGTTCCGGTGGAGACGGTTGAAGAATTAGAAACCGCAACCCAGGCACTGGCAAAGCGTATCGCCAGATGGACCGGAAATGAAAACCAGATCGATACGGCAATCCCGGGCCTCGGACTTCACCGATGGGACGCGCCCACAGAGCCGACAAGCTATACGCTAAACGCGAGCATCTGCTAATCGCCCAAGGTACGAAACGGGTGCTTTTAGGAGAGGAAACCTATGTTTACGACGCGACCAGTTTCCTAATTTCATCTGTCGACCTGCCTGTTGTGGCAAACATTGTCGAGGCGACCAAGAAAAAGCCTTACCTGGGTTTGGTGTTGGAGCTCGATCTGCGGGAGATATCCCAGTTGATGGTAGACAGCGGTCTTCCGTTGACCCGTTCCCGGCAGGCTCAGAAGGGAATGGCGGTAGGCAAACTTTCGCTCCCCTTGCTCAACACATTCCAGCGCCTGATGGATTTGCTTGACGAGAATGAGACCATCAAGATTCTCGCCCCACTGGTTAAAAGGGAAATTTTTTCCGTCTGCTTTTGACGAATCAAGGGCCGCGCCTTCAACAGATTGTGGCTTCAGGGAGTCACAGCCATCAGATCTCAAGGGCTATCGATTGGTTGAAACACAACTATACCCAGCCCCTTCGTATCAACGAATTGGCAGCTCACTCCGGAATGAGCAAGTCTGCATTTCATAATCAATTCAAGGCAATGACATCCATGACGCCGTTACAGTTCCAAAAAAGATTGCGTTTGAATGAGGCCAGAAGGTTGATGCTTACAGAGAACCTGGATGCGTTAGCGGCGACATTCGAGGTCGGTTATGAGAGCCCCTCTCAGTTCAGTCGTGAATACAGCCGTTTATTTGGGGCGCCACCGTTGCGCGATATTAAGAATTTACGTCAGGCGACCATTGCGTAAAAAGAATTGGGTTTCGCAATGGATCGTTGAACAAAACCGCTTTACGGAAGTACTTTCCGTGAAACCCACTTGCTATCTTCCTTTTTCATACCGAGTTTCTGCATTCTGCTTCTGAGCGTGCAGGGATTTATACCAAGGAACTGGGCAGCGCCTCCTGGGCCATGAATCTTCCCTTTCGTAACGGCCAAAACTTTTCCAATGTGCAGCGCCATGGCCTCGTCAAGTTTTACTGGCTCCGGAAGTTCTGGGTCCTGGGGCGAACGAGGTTTCATCCTTCCCGGTTCTGGTAACAGCGACCTGAACTCAAGCACATCGTCCTTAAACAGGATGATCTCACGCTCAACCACGTTCTGGAGCTCACGGACATTTCCGGGCCAATCATATTTCACCAGCCTGTCCAGTGCCCCCGGAGCAATGGCCGGAGGTCTCAGCAACCCCAACTCTTGACTTTTTGATCGAACGAATCGGCGCGTCAGCGCGGGGATATCTTCACGCCGCTGTCTCAAGGGGGGAATGAATATTGGAAACAGATTCAATCTGAACCATAGGTCCTCACGGAACTTGTTATCCTGGATCATCTGTTCAAGGTTTCTGTGCGTTGCGGCGATCACCCGAATATCCAAAGCGATACTTTTTGACCCGCCAACCCTTTCAACCTCTCTGTTTTGCAAAATGCGCAGCAGCCGTACTTGGGCCTGGAGGGGAAGCTCGCCGATTTCATCAAGAAAAATGGTTCCTCCGTTTGCCCTTTCAAACCTGCCACGCCTTTTTGCATCTGCCCCCGTAAAAGCCCCCTTCTCATGCCCAAAAAGCTCACTATCGACAAGAGAATCCGGAATCGCCCCGCAATTAACTTTGATAAAGGGGTTTTCTTTTCGAGTTGATATTGCATGGATGGCATTGGCGACAACTTCCTTCCCGACGCCGGTCTCACCGAGTAAAAGGATCGTGGTGTTTAGCGGGGCAACTTGCCGTACCATTTCCATGACGTTACGCAGTCCGCTACCTTCCCCAATAATCTCACTCTTAAATCCGAGGGAGAGTTCCTTTTGAAGGAAGGATTTGTCGTCAAGGAGTGTATCCCGGTATTGGAGAAGCTCTTCATGTGCAAGCGCGTTGGAAAGTGACATCGCAAAAGGTTCTACCACCGTTCCTATCAGGTTCACATGTCTTTTTTCAAATTTATCATTTCCATATGACCTTAGGATGAGCACGCCGACCTTTCTCTCCTCAATGCATAAAGGAACGACGAGGTCCGTGTTTCCCTCGCGTTTGACCAGTGGTGCCATGATCCGACTGATGGGTGTTTCCGTTGATTGCGTCAACACAAATGGTCCCGAGAGCGTCGTGACCCAATCCCAAACCGTCTCGGGAAGCGGAACGATTTCATCCACGGTCTCTCCGGAGGCTGAAACGTGGGCAATCCTTCTTAACGCACCTAATTGATGATCGTGAATGTCCAGGAAGAGTTCGTCCAGCGGGAAGTATTGCCGTAAATATTCATAGCATCGCACAAAAGCGACCTTGATATCGAGGCTGCTACAGATTCGCAGGGTAATCTCCCGGAAAAAATCCTTGTGATTCGTCATTCTTCAACTCTTCGTAATGATATTTCATAAATAATACAAGAAAATATGAAATATCACAATATAAAATGGATATTTCACAATAGGCATCTCAATACTTGTTCAACATACTGTTATCACATACATATTATTATTTGGCACACTCCTCGCTTAAAACTAAATCAAGACCCAAAATACACGTTACAACGGAGGAAATTATGGCGAGCTTGTTATACATTACCTGCAACCTCAAACCCGTCGAACAATCTCGCAGCCTGACAGTGGCAAAAGCATTTCTCGACACCTACCTGCAGTATCATCCAAACGACCGGATCGATTTTGTCGACGTTTATCGCGACCCCGTCCAGCGGATAGACATGGATGTGCTTAGCGGATGGCAAAAACTACAGGAAGGAATTGATTTCGCAGCCCTTACAGAGCACGAACAGAGGAAAATCCTGAACATTAACAGCACGGCCGAGCAATTCGCCGACGCCGACAAATATGCCTTTGTAACACCGATGTGGAACCTCAACTTCCCGGCAGAGTTGAAGATGTACCTGGATACCGTCTGTGTCCTAGGAAAGACGTTTATCTACACCGAAAACGGGCCGGTCGGTTTGTTGGGTGGAAAGGGTAAAAAATGCCTGCACATCCACTCAAGCGGCGGTTTCCATTACGGGAAGGCTGAGGATCACTCGGTGCCTTACCTGAAAGCGCTGATGAATTTCATGGGAATCGATTTATTTCAGGCCGTCGTCATCGAGGGCGTGGATGCAATTCCCCACATGGCGACTGAATTTGTCAAAAAAGCATGCGATGAGTGTCATCGTATAGCAACGACATTTTAGAATCCACAATATAAAAAAGACGTTAAGCATGCCCGACATTCACCTGTAAATATCCGCTAAGCGTTTTATAAACGCCTATGGTAGGATATCAATCTAATTATACATTGGTTATTAAATACAGTTCATTCATTTGGACAGCCACTTGGACTAGCATTAAATATAATGGCCGTGAACGATAAAACGATTGTCGATGACAACAGGAGGCAAAAATGACTGAAATCAGAAAAAGCTATTGTGGCTTTGCCATCCGCGCTGCGGCACCCTGCTGCACATTGAAGATGGCAGGATCGTCAAAGTAACGGGGGATCCCAATCACCCGGTCACCCGGGGCGTTATCTGCGAGCGGGGACGGCTGATGCCGGATCATGTCCATCACCCCCAGCGCCTGAACTATCCTTTGAAACGGAAGGGCCAAAAAGGTGGCGGACAATGGCAGCGGCTGACATGGGAACAGGCCCTGGACGAGGTAGCAGAAAAACTGTCCGGGCTTAAAGACCGTTACGGTGCCGAAACCCTGGCCTTCACCCACGGGACCAAGCGGACCTACCACTGGGACTGCCGCAGGTTCTTCAACCTGTTCGGCTCACCCAACACCTGCGGGGTGAACAACGTCTGCATGTGCCCGAGCTATGCCACCGAATACGCCACTTACGGCGGCATGATCATGCCCGGTCATATCGGGGCATCCTGTATTGTCCTCTGGGGCGCCAATCCGGTCAACTCCGATCCCGTCGGTCTTTATGCCGAGCTGGTCCGTGCCAAAAAGCAGGGTGCCCAACTGATCGTGGTTGAACCCAGGCGCACAAAAGAGGCTGAAATGGCGGACCTCTGGCTTCAGATCCGGCCTGGCACGGATGTGGCCCTCATGCTGGGCTGGATCCGCCTGATCATCGAGGAGGATCTGTACGACAAAGACTTTGTGAACAACTGGACCGTCGGCTTTGAGGAGCTGAAAACCGCAGCGGCAGACTATGTCCCTGAAAAGGTGGCTAAGATCACCGGCATCCCTGAAGAGTTGATCGCAAAGGCGGCCCGCATGTATGCCACCGCCAAGCCCGCCATCATCCCCTGGGGTTACGGCCTGGACAAACAGGGCGTCAACGCCACCCAGTGCGCCCGGGCCCGGGCGATCCTGCGGTCCATCACCGGAAACCTGGAAGTCCCGGGCGGGGAAAGCCTCAGCATGGCTGGGGACATCGGCAAAATCATCGACTGGGAAGCCCTCGAGATGAACGCGGCCATCCCCGCAAGCCAGCGGGTCAAGCAGCTTGGCGCCGATCTTTATCCCTTTTTCGGTTTTCCCGGCTGGGAGAAAAACCAGGCAGCCAACAAAAAACTGCCCGCAGGCTACCTGGCCGCCCCGGAGGCCTGGCACTCCAACCTGGCCCATGCCAGGGAGGTAGTAAACGCCATGATCACCGGCAAGCCCTATCCCGTGAAAGCCGCCATATCCCTTGCCAGCAATCCCCTGCTCTCCTTCCCCAATACCATGCAGGTGTTTGAGGGGTTAAAGTCCCTTGAGCTTTATGTGGTCATGGAATACTACCTGACCCCTTCGGCGGCCCTGGCCGATTACGTGTTCCCGGCCTCTTCCACCGTGGAGCAGCCGGAGCTCTGGCTGACCCGGGATTTCTGCATGCCCTGTCCCCAGGGAATCGAGCCCCTTTACGAGCGCCGCAACAGCTATGACTTCTACCGCGGCCTGGGCATCCGTCTCGGCCAGGAAGCGCACTGGCCCTGGGAAACGGTGGAACAGGTCTACGATTACTGCCTGGCGCCCATCGGACTGACGTTCAAAGCGTTTTGCGATCAGTACGGCATTTTCGGCGAACGGGAGTTCCGCCTATACGAAAAATACGGGTTCGGCACGCCTTCGGGCAAGGTGGAGCTTAAATCTTCGATTTTTGAGGAACTGAACCTGCCGCCCCTTCCGGTCTACCGCGAACCGGTATTAACGCCTGTGGGCAGTCCCGACCTGGCGAAGGAGTATCCCTTTGTTCTCATCACAGGGAGTCGCTTTATGCCCATGTATCATTCCGAGCAAAGGCAGATCGAAAAGGCTCGCAAGAAACATCCCGACCCCGTTGTCACGATCCATCCGTCCACTGCAGAAAAATTAAGCCTTGCCGCCGGCGACTGGGCCGTCATATCCACGCCTTCGGGGAAGATACGCCAGAAGGTCCGGATTTCGGATTCCATCCGGGAAGACATGGTCGACCTGCAGCACGGATGGTGGTTCCCGGAGAGCGAAGAGAAACTGCCGGAGCTTTTCCGGGTGTTTGAATCAAACGCCAATATCCTGTGTCCGGACGACCACGAGGTCTGCAGCCAGGAAACCGGGAGCTGGCCCCACTCCGCACTGCTGTGCCGTATTGAAAAGGAAACCGAAAGAACCTGAAATACGGTTAAATAGCCTCTATTAGGAGAAAAATACCATGACCATAACATCGATACTTGAAGACACCAAAAAATTTTTGGACCATCTCGGGTTGGACGAAGAGCCTTTTGGCGTGTATTACGATAACACCAAACCGGAAAATGCTTTCGGGCCAAAGCCCGGCCCCCGCATCTCGCGCGAGCTGGAAGAGCAGGGAAAGGTAGATATGCAAGAGGTTTTTAAGCATTTTTCCTGCGTCATCGGAAACATCTGGCGGGCGAGAAAAAAGCATCGTGCAGCCTTTATTTCTTCTGAAGAATATGGATGTCCAGGAGGTGTCTTCTACTGTTCCATGATGAAACCCAATGTTAGATTCATCGAGCATTATGTGACAACGGGTTTTAGCGGTACGCCCCTGCATGGCGAGCGTTTTTTGCCATCGCCAGAAGCCATGAGGAAATTCCTTGATAAGGTCAACCCTCGCAAAGCTCCTGCAAAATACTGTATCTTTAAACCGCTTTCCGCGTTCACCGACAGTAAAGAACCGGAGTTTGTCATCTTTTTCGCAAGGCCGGAAGTGTTGACCGGTCTTTTCATCCAAACGACGTTCACAACCGGAGATGTGGATTGTGTGGCCTCCCCTTTTGGGGCTGGATGTACGAACATCATCGCCTGGCCGCTCTTCTATAAGGAGCAAGGCATAGAGAAGGCTGTACTTGGCGGTTTTGATCCTTCAGCCAGGAAGTATTTGAAAACCGATGAGCTAACCTTTACGGTTCCCTGGTCTCTGTATAAAAAGATGTTAGCGGCCTTGCCGGAATCCATGTTCAACGTGGATGGAGAATGGACATCGGTACGCAAAAAGGTAATCCGCAGCGCAAAGGCCTGGGGAGAAAGCGATTAATCCATCCTTCAAAGATGAGAGGGGCCAAATTTGACGGATTCGTAAAAAGCCCAATATCGGCGTTACGCTTCATCCTTCGTCACTGCGGAGTACGCTCAGTACGCCTCATTCCTCAGGATTCGCAAGCCTTGATCTTGGGCTTTTTACGAATCCGTCGAAAATGCGACTTTTTACGAGTTCATCAAATTTATTGGAGGCTGAATGGATTGAATAAAGACATCCATTGAAAAACCAATCGGGTTAATCGGCCGACCACAATATTGGGTCGGCCGATCCTCTTTGGGCACCAAGAAGGGAGCCACCTAAACCCATCGACAGTGCGACATCACGTGATGAAAGCAGCCTATCAAAACACCCATCCGCAGCCGGTATCCATATAGTGGAAACGCCGGCGAGAAAGTCTAACAAAATCATCGGAAAATCGCCTTACAAAAAGCTTCTTGTCGCATAGCTCTGCGTTCCCAAACGTTCTACCAAATCAGACGTTGTCAGTCTATATGATGGGTGCTGCGAATGCTCCCATGTTTGTTTCATTTTGACTTCAGAATAGTAAGAATATGTCGATAACCTATGCCAGCGACAAAAAAGCATCCTATCAGCCAGTGGGCTGCATTTCGATTCAGACGACAGAACGGCGAGACCGGTTTTATTTTGTCCAAGGATGATGCGCTGCAGCAGGAAAGCGGCGTTCCCAAATGGCGAGCCCCGTTCAAGGAAGGATTGATGGCGGCGTAGAATAATTGCGGTGGCGACGGATTGGCCATAAGCAGCTCTCCCCGACGCACGGGGAAATGTCCCTGTTCAGACAGTCGCCCCCAGGCAGGGAATCAAAACAATAATAGATAAAGGAGATACCCAAGTGAAAAAAGTAGTCTTTCTGTTGATTGCCGGATTGATGGTCTTTGCCCCGATAGCCGTTGCGCTGGCCGAAGAAGCGCCTCAAAAGATCAAGGACCTGGCCCAAAACGAACTGGCCGGTTATGGAACCGACCCGGTCATCGTAAAGGCTGCCGCGGGTGAAAACGCGAAAGGCAAAACCTTGGACCAGATCAAACAACAAGACAACACATGGCAGAATACCGCCGGCATCGTTGACTTCATGAAAGCGCTCATGGAAAACGAATGTGGACAGCATCTGCGCGAGATCCAAGGATCGAAGCCCTATTTTGCCGAGATTTTCGTGATGGACAATCAGGGCGCCAACGTAGCCATGACGGACAAAACATCCGACTACTGGCAGGGTGATGAAGCCAAGTTCCAAAAAACCTTCAACGATGGTGCCGGGACGGTTTTCGTCGATGAAGTCAAATTCGATGAGAGTGCCCAGTCCTACCTTGTGCAGGTTTCGGTGCCGGTTGTAGACGGTGGAAAAGCGATAGGTGCCATTACCTTCGGCATCGATGTAGATAAGGTCGAGCAGATCCATCCTGCAACCAACAATCAGAAATGACGTGGAGAAACGCCCTCATGAAATGGCTCAACAACCTTAAGATCGGCTATAAGCTGGCCGTTGGATTCGCTTTGATGTTGCTGCTGATGGGAGGATTGGGTTTTACCGGATATAAAAACCTCAACCATATTGAAGGTAACCTGGAGGATATTTTCAGTATCAGGCTGCCCAGCATCGATTTATTATTGCAAGCCGACCGGGATTTGCAGCAGCTGCTGGTGGCAGAGCGTTCAATGATCTTTGCCAATGTCAATTCAGATGTTTTCAAACAATTGCTTGCCGATTACGAGGAAAACCTGAAGCAGTCCGAAGAGCGTTGGAATAAGTATAAAGAACTACCCGTCACCGCTGAAGAAATAAAGCTTATTGAGCAATACGACAAGGCCCGCGCCCAGTGGCTTGGCGTATCACGGCAAATCGTCGACGGCCGTGTCACCGACAGCGGGAAGGCCGCCGGTTGGCGTTGGATCTGACGCTGGGCGAAGCCATGCGGAACTTCGAAACCATGCGCGACAAACTGGACAAGTTGACGGAGCTGAACCAACACATCGCTGCATCCGAGAATGAATCCGCAAAAGCGACCTATCGCCGATCATTGCTGTGGATGATATCGATGCTGGGCATCGGGTTGGCAACAGGGATTTTGCTGGCCTTTTTTATCAGTCGATCCATCACCAAGCCAATCAACGCCGCTGTCGCGGGGCTCAAGGACATCGCCCAGGGTGAAGGCGACCTGACCATGCGCCTTTCGGCCGACACCAACGACGAGGTCGGCGATCTGGCCCGATGGTTCAACGTCTTCATCGAAAAGCTGCAGGGCATCATCAAGAATATCACCACAGGCATCGAGAAGCTCTCTTCGTCCTCGACAGAGCTGTCCGCCATTTCCGAAGAGATGACCCAGGGCATCCAGACGGTATCGGACAGCTCCGGCGCCGTGGCGGTCGCGGCCGAAGAGATGAACGCGAATATGAACAATGTGGCGGCGTCCATGGAGCAGTCAGCCATGAACACCAATATGGTGGCTGCCGCCTCCGAGGAAATGTCATCGACCATCGATGAGATCGCCAGCAATTCGGAAAAAGCCAGAGGCATCTCCGATGAGGCTGCTCGCAAGGCAGCCACGGCATCTGCCAACATGGAACAGTTGGGTACCGCGGCCCAATCCATCGGCAAAGTCATCGAAACCATCACCGAGATTTCCGAACAAGTGAACCTGCTGGCGCTGAACGCGACCATCGAGGCGGCACGCGCGGGTGAAGCGGGTAAAGGTTTTGCCGTGGTCGCCAATGAAATCAAAGAACTGGCCAAGCAGACTGCCGAAGCGACCCAGAGCATCAGGGCCGAAGTCGAAGGCATCCAGTGGACGACGACGACGACCGTCGATCAGATTTCGGAGATTACCCAGGTGATCGGCGACGTTAACAGCTTGGTCGGCAATATTGCCACGGCGGTGGAAGAGCAGTCTTCGTCAACCCGGGAAATCGCCACCAACGTCGCTCAGGTGTCCCAGGGCATCCAGGAAGTCAACAAGAATATCAACCAAAGCTCATCCGTCGCCGGTCAGATCTCCAAGGACGTCGCCAACACCAACGTGTCCATGAATGAAATGTCCACCAGCAGCGCCCAGGTCAACCTGAGCGCCCAGGAGCTCTCCACTCTCTCGGACTCGCTGAAAAAGATGGTGGACCAATTTAAGGCGTGAATCACCGGAGGCCGGTCACTTTTCCGACGGATTCGTATAGGGCGCCGTTTCTCCGGCTTTATGCGAATCCGTCAAACTCGTCGTTTAATCATTTCCCGCCATCCTTCTTCAAAAAGGGGGTGTAAGCCGCAACCCTATAAAATTCCGTCCCCCCTCCTGAGCCTCCCGCCGCCCACAGGATGATTGAACGAAACGTTTTCATGGGATATACCAAGCCTGAACAGGCGAATCATCAGCGCACGCGCTATCAAACCCAATTTATTTTCAATTCGTTGAAATCGTATGACCGATCCTCAAAAACTCCGTTTTTCCATCGACCGCGGCGGCACCTTTACCGACGTCTATGCCGAGGTACCCGGTGAACCCGGGTTCCGCATGGTCAAACTGCTCTCCGAAGATCCCCGGAACTACGCCGACGCCCCGCGCGAGGGCATCCGGCGCATCCTGGCCGAGGTGACCGGCATGGATATTCCCAAGGACCGCGTACCGGCCGAGATGATCGAGTGGATCCGCATGGGCACCACCGTGGCCACCAACGCCCTTTTGGAGCGCAAGGGGGCCCGCTGCGCCCTGTTGGTCACCCGGGGGTTTCGCGACATCCTGCAGATCGGCAACCAGGACCGGCCCGACATCTTCGACCTGGAGATCCGCAAGCCGGATCTGCTGTACGAAACCGTGGTCGAGGTGGATGAACGCGTGCGCACCCTGCGCGACGGGGAGGACGCGCCGGAGGGCGGGAAGGTGGTCCAAGGAATCACCGGTGAACGCCTGGTGGTGCTGGAAGCGCTGAATGAGGCGGCCCTTGTCCCCCAGCTGCAGGCCATTTTCGACCAGGGCATTCGCAGCCTGGCCGTGGTCTTCCTGCACGCCTATGCCTGGCCGGATCACGAGCAGGCCGTGGGTCGCCTGGCCCGGCAGATGGGATTCACCCAGGTATCCCTTTCATCAAGGGTCATGCCCATGGTCAAGCTGGTGGCCCGGGGTGATACCACCATGACCGATGCCTACCTCAACCCGCACATCCAGGCCTACCTGAACAGCTTTCGCGAGGGCTTCGACGACGCTCTCAAGGGGACGGACCTGCTCTTCATGCAGTCGGACGGCGGCCTGGCCCGGGCCGACGACTTTACCGGCAGCCGGGCGATCCTGTCGGGCCCGGCCGGCGGCGTGGTTGGTTACGCCATGACCACCTTCAAGGAGGCGACCCGCCAGCCAGTCATCGGTTTCGACATGGGTGGCACCTCCACCGATGTTTCCCGTTTCGGCGGCCAATACGAACGGGTATTCGAAACCGAGACCGCCGGCGTGCGCATTCAGGCCCCCCAGTTGCACATCAAAACCGTGGCCGCCGGCGGCGGCAGCCGGCTTTTCTTCGACAACGGCATGTTCCTGGTGGGCCCCGAATCGGCTGGCGCGCATCCCGGCCCGGTGTGCTACCGCAAAAACGGTTTTCCTGCCGTCACCGACGCCAACCTGATCCTCGGCCGGCTGCAACCCGACTACTTTCCCCATATTTTCGGCTCCACCGAAGATCAGCCCCTGGACATCACGGCGGCCCGCCGCGCCATGGAGGCCCAGACCCGCGAGATCAACGCCTTCTACAACTGCACGGGCAATAGCGCCATGACCGTGGAACAGGTGGCCATGGGTTTCATCCGCGTGGCCAATGAAACCATGGTGCGCCCCATCCGGGAAATCTCGGTTATGCGCGGCTTTGACATCAAGGAACACATCCTGGCCACCTTCGGCGGTGCCGGGGCCCAGCATGCCTGCGCCATCGCCCGCAGCTTGGGGATTTCAAGAATCTTCATCCACCGCTTTTCCGGGATCCTCTCGGCCTATGGCATCGGCATGGCCCACGTGGTGGCCGAACGCCAACAGCCGGCGGCCGTGATCTATGATCAAAGCGCCACCACAAAGCTGTTCGACCGTCTCAGCGCCCTGCAGATGGAGGCCTGCAAGCAGTTGACCGATCAGGGGTTCGCACCGCAAGCGATCCGCGTCATGCGCTACCTGAACATGCGCTACCACGGGACGGACACGGCCCTGATGATCGCCGAACCCGCCGACGGCGACTTTGCGGCCGCCTTCAAGGCCGCCTACCGCCGCGAATTCGGATTCGACCTGACCGACCGCGATATCCATGTGGATGACCTGCGGGTGCGCGCCCGGGGCGAGGCCGCCGGCCTGCGCAAAATCCCCATTGAAACGGCTGATGCGCCAGCCACGCCGGTGGACCGCAAGCCCTGCTATTTCGAAGATGGCTGGCGTGAAACCGCCATCTTTCGCATGGGTGACCTCAAGGCCGACCACGCCATCGACGGCCCGGCGATCATCATCCAGGACACGGCCACCATCGTGATCGAACCCGGCTGCCGGGCCACCATCAGCCCCATGGCGACGTGGAAATCACCGTAGGCGAAAGCACGGCCGACCGCCTCGGCACCCGGGTGGACCCGGTGCAGCTCTCCATCTTCGGCAACCTGTTCATGTCCATTGCCGAACAAATGGGCCGCATGCTGCAAAAGACCGCCATTTCCACCAACATCAAGGAGCGCCTGGACTTCTCCTGCGCGCTCTTCGGCCCGGACGGCGCCTGGTGGCCAACGCGCCGCACCTGCCCGTTCATCTGGGCTCCATGAGTGCCGCGGTCAAGGCCCAGATCCGATTACAGGAAAACAATCTCAAACCCGGCGACGTGCTGGTGTCCAACCATCCGGCGGCCGGCGGCAGTCATCTGCCCGACATCACCGTGATCACGCCGGTGTTCACGGACGGCCGGATCATCTTCTGGGTAGCCAGCCGGGGTCATCATGCCGATATCGGCGGCATATCGCCCGGTTCCATGCCCCCCAACTCCCGGCACATCGAGGAGGAAGGCGCCTGCATCACCACCTTCAAGCTGGTCGAAAACGGCATTTTCCAGGAAAAGGGCATCACCGATCGGTTGCTGGCCCCGGGCCGTCTCACGCCCCAGCCGGGCCGGCCGGCCATCTCGGGTACCCGCCTTTTGGCCGACACCATCTCCGATCTCAAGGCCCAGGTAGCGGCCAACCAGAAGGGCATCGAGCTGGTCCTGGAAATGGTCAACCACTATGGCCTGGACGTGGTGCAGGCCTACATGGGCCATGTCCAGGATGCCGCCGAGGCGGCGGTGCGCAGCCGCCTGCGAGACCTTTCCCTGGCCAAGGGGATGAAGTCGCGGGATACGGTGAAAGCCGTGGATTACCTGGACGACGGCAGCCCCATCGTGTTGTCGCTGACCATCGACCGCACCGACGGCAGCGCCGTGTTCGACTTCACCGGTACCGGCACCCAGATCTGGGGCAACTGCAATGCGCCGGCGGCGGTGACCCGCTCGGCGAGTCTCTACAGCCTGCGCTGCCTGATCGAAAAGGATCTGCCGCTCAACGACGGCTGCCTGATCCCCATCCGTATCCACATTCCCAAGGGCAGTCTGCTGGATCCCTCCACCGAAGCAGCCGTCGTGGGCGGCAACGTGCTCACCTCCCAGCGGGTGGTGGACGTGATCCTCAAGGCCTTCGGCGTGGTGGCCGCCTCCCAGGGATGCATGAACAATTTCACTTTCGGCAATGACCGTTTCGGCTATTACGAAACCATCGCCGGCGGCGCGGGTGCCAGTCCCACCTGGGACGGCCAGACCGGCGTGCACACCCACATGACCAACACCCGCATCACCGACCCGGAAATTCTCGAACGGCGCTACCCCATATTGCTGCGCGAGTTTTCCATCCGCCACGGCTCGGGCGGTGCCGGCCGCCATCGGGGCGGCGACGGGCTGGTACGCGAGGTCGAGTTCCTCGAGACCCTCAACATGGCGATCCTCTCCGAACGACGCGTCTTTGCGCCCTATGGCCTGGAAGGCGGCGAGCCGGGCCAACGCGGCAAGAATATTTTTATCTACAGGGACGGCCACCGGATCAGCCTGGGGGCCAAGAACGAAATCATCGCCCATCCCGGCGACCGGTTCCGTATCTTCACGCCGGGTGGGGGTGGGTTTGGGAAAAAAGCCAGCATTACCAAAAAATAATCTTTCCGATACAGTAACCGCCTATCTTTAAATATAAATGCAGCTACCCGGCAACACGTTTCGCCCATCTTGACAACCCAAGGCGCCTCGCCTATTTTGGCCTTGGTTTGAACGCCGGCCCCCGCCGGCGCCCTTTCATCCCGAAAGCCAACATAAAAGGAGAACCCCGTGCCGCTGGAAGAGTTGAAAGCGCAGATTGAAGAAAAGCATCTCGTGGTCAACCGCATCCGCGAGGAGATCGGCAAGGTGCTGGTGGGCCAGCGGGAGCTGATCGACGGCCTGTTGATGGGCATTTTCACCCGCGGCCACATTCTCATCGAAGGCGTTCCCGGCCTGGCCAAGACCAGCGCGGTCAAAGCCCTGGCCGATACGGTGCGCGCCGACTTCAAGCGCATCCAGTTCACTCCCGACCTTCTGCCCGCCGACCTGGTCGGCACCGAGGTCTACCGTCCCAAAACCGGCGACTTCACCATCAAAAAGGGCCCCTTGTTCAACAACATCATCCTGGCCGACGAGATCAACCGCGCGCCCTCCAAGGTGCAGTCGGCCTTGTTGGAGGCCATGCAGGAGCGCCAGGTGACCATCGGCGACACCACCTTTCCCTTGCCCGATCCCTTCCTCGTGTTGGCCACCCAGAACCCCATCGAACAGGAAGGCACCTATCCGCTGCCCGAAGCCCAGGTGGACCGCTTCATGCTCAAGCTGCTCATCGACTACCCGGACAAGACCGAAGAGAAAGAAATCATGAAACGGGTGGGGTTCGACGCTCCGGAAACGGTCCAGGCAGTGCTCGACCCGGCGGAAATCAGCGCCGTGGGCCAGTTGATCAACAGCGTTTACATGGATGAAAAACTAAGGGATTATATCGTCGACCTGGTTTTCGCCACCCGCCGGCCGGCCGATTACAGCATCGACGTGGCCCACTACATCCAATACGGGGCTTCGCCGCGGGCCACGATCTTCCTCAGCCTGGCCGCCCGGGCCTATGCCTTCCTGCAGGGTCGCGCCTACGTGACCCCCCAGGATGTCAAGACCATCGCCCCGGCCGTGCTGCGTCATCGCATCCTGTTGACCTACGAAGCCGAGGCCGAGGATATCGATACCGACCAGATCGTCGGCCGTATTTTTGATTCGGTGGAAGTACCTTAGGGGATGTCCCGGTTCGTCATTCCGGCGAATGCCGGAATCCAGGAGGTAACCGGCAACCATGCAACCGGCTGTTTACATTCTATCAAGCAAACGTAACGGAACACTCTATATTGGAGTAACGTCGAACCTCGTTAAACGGGTATGGGAACACAAAAACAATATCATTGCGGGTTTTACCAAGCGCTACAACGTTCACCAACTGGTTTGGTACGAAATACACACAACAATGGAAGCCGCCATTCAAAGAGAAAAGCAGCTTAAAAACTGGAAACGAAAATGGAAGCTGGATTTGATTGAAAAAGTTAATCCAGCTTGGCAAGATTTGTATGGCCAGATTGTTTGATGAATGCGTAAGGTGTTGCTACAACTTTATGTCGGACTTGGTCCGTTATCCTGAACCTCTCACTCAACATATCTGGATTCCGGCATGCGCCGGAATGACGTCTGTAGCAATCGTATTACTATTGTAGCTCTTGGCAAGACAAGAATCGAATTTATGCTATCCCCAGATATCATCCAAAAGATCAAGAAGGTCCATATCAAGACCGGCCGCATGGTCAACACGATCATGGCCGGCCAGTACCGGTCGATCTTCCGTGGGGCAGGCATCGAGTTCGAAGAGGTGCGCGAATACACGCCCGGCGATGACGTCAAAAGTATCGACTGGAAGGTGTCGGCACGCATGGGCAGACCCTTCATCAAGCGTTATCGCGAAGAGCGCGAGCAGGTGGTCATGCTCCTCGTGGACATGAGCGCCTCGGGGGGATTCGGCACCACGGCCAGCATCAAGCGCGAAACCGCCGCCGAGGTGGCCGCCATCCTGGCCTTCAACGCCATCCGCAACAACGACAAGGCCGGCGCGATTCTCTTCACCGATCAGGTGGAACGCTACATCCCCCCCAAAAAAGGATCGGCGCACGTCTGGCGTTTGATTCGCGAGATCTTCACCTTCGTGCCGCAACATACGGGTACCGACATCACCGCCGCAGTGGATTTCCTGGCGCGGGTCTGCCGCAAGCGCAGCGTGGCCTTCCTGGTTTCCGATTTTCTCACCGAGGATTTCGATCGCGAAGCCACCCTGCGCATCCGCACGGCGGCCCGCAAGCACGAACTGATCAGCATGTTGGTGACCGACCCCGGCGAATTCCGCCTGCCCGAGGGCGGCATCATCGCCCTAAGGGACCTGGAAACCGGTGCCCTGCGCTTTCTGGATGCCGCCGATCGCACCACTCGCGAGCGATTCACGGCCAGCCGCAAGGCGGTTCATGATCGGATCATGGAGACCCACAAGGCCATGGACATCGACTGCGTCGAGATGCCCACCGACGGCGATGCCGCCGATGCTTTGGTGCGCTATTTCCGCTATCGCGAAAGGCGCCGCCGATGAGACGCGGACCCATCATCGGCTTCGGCCTGGTCATCGCAATGCTGTGCCTCTGGCTGGGCCTGCCCGTCGCCATTGCCCAGCAGGCGGCCCCGGCGTCTCCATCCGTGCCCCCAGGACAGGCCGCCCCAGCCACACCGGCGCCCATGACCGACATTCACGATATCCGTCCGCCAATACCGGTGGGCTTCGATGCGCCCTGGCTGATTCTCGCGCTGGTGGCCCTGGCGGCAATCCTGGTGGCGGCAGGTCTTTTCTGGTGGTGGAAAAGACATCGCCGGCGCCGCACCATCGAGACCATCGTGCCCGAACTGCCGCCGGAAATGATCGCCAACCAGGCCCTGGATGCCATCGGCGATGTGCGTTGCATCGATGGCAAACTCTTTTACTTTCGCCTATCGGCCATCCTGCGCCAGTACGTTTTCGGCCGCTTCGGCGTCGGCGCGCCCGAAATGACCACCGAGGAATTTATGCCCTGCATCGACCGGCTCGCCGTCGACCGCGAACTGGCCCGTCAGTTCAAACAGCTCTGCCGGGCCATGGATCCGGTCAAATTCGGTGGCGTCACCACCATGGAACGGCAGATGGAAGGCGACCTCATGTTTGCCCGCACCTTCGTGCGCCAGACCACGCCGCCGGACCCGGCAGCACCGGCCGAGGAACCGGCGGCACCGTCACCGCCCCCCCTCCCCCTGCTGCCCCAAGGGAAGGAGTGATCCATGCTGCGCTTCGCCTCTCCCTGGTTTTCTGCTTCTCCTGCTCGTGCCGATCGTGGCCCTCTATCGCCGCCGGCGGCATCGCCCGCCAACCCTGGCCAGCAGTGCGCTCTTCCCGGCGGCAGGCATCCCCGCCTCACGGGCCATGCAATTGCGGCCCCTGGTGCCGGCGATCCAATATGCGGTGCTGGTGCTCATGGTGGTGGCGTTGGCCCGCCCCCAGTGGGGAACCGAGCGCACCGAAGTTCTCACCGAGGGCGTCAACATCATCCTCGCCCTGGATCTATCCGAGAGCATGTCGGCCCTTGATTTCAAGAAACAGGGCCACGTGGTCAACCGCCTGGAAGCCGTTAAGGGCGTGGTGCAGGACTTCGTCGCCGGACGCAACGGCGACCGCATCGGCATGGTGGTCTTCGGCACCCACGCCTACACCCAATTGCCCCTGACCCGGGACTACAACACCCTGGTGAACATCCTGGACCGGCTTAAAATCGGCGCGGCCGGCAAGCGCACGGCTATCGGCGACGCCATCGGCATCTCCCTCAAGCGCCTGGCCGACATCAAGAGCAAATCCAACATCATCATTCTGCTCACCGACGGTCAGAGCAATGCCGGTGAACTCTCACCGGAGACCGCCGCGGAGATCGCCAAAGAAATGGGCGTCAAGATCTACACCATCGGCGTCGGCACCCGGGGCAAGGCGCCCTTTCTGGTCAAGGATCCGCTTTTTGGTGAACGCTACGTCTACCAGCGGGTCGATATCGACGAGGATACGCTCAAGGCCATCGCCGACGAAACCGGCGGACGCTATTTCCGGGCCGAGGACCTGGCGGGGCTCAAGTCGATTTACGACACCATCGACAAACTGGAGAAAACCGAGGTCAAGGTGGATATCTTCGCCGACTACAGTGAAATCTATCCCTGGCTGCTCGTACCGGCGATCGTCCTCCTGATGCTTTACGTCGTTCTACGCAACACCCGCTATCTGGTGGTGCCATGAGTTTTTTTCGCATCCATATGCTCTTCTTCATCTGGGCGGTGCCGCTACTGCTGTTGATCGTCCTCTATGGCCTGCGGCGGCGCCAGGGCATCTTGCACCGTTTTGCTTCCGACCACGGCCTGGCGGCCATCGCGCCGAGCCAACCCGCCGGCCGGCGCTGGATCAAGGCCACCCTTTTGGCCGGGGCCGTCCTTTTTACCGCCCTCGCCCTGGCCGGGCCCAAATACGGCTACCGCTGGCAGGAAATCCATCAACGCGGGGTGGATCTGATCATCGCCCTGGATTGCTCCCGCTCCATGACCGCCACCGACATTCGCCCTTCCCGGTTGGAGCGCGCCAAACGCGAGGTCTTCGATCTGCTGTCCATGCTCCAGGGAGATCGCGTGGGACTGGTGGCCTTTGCCGGCACGGCCTTTTTGCAATGCCCGCTGACCCTGGATTATGACGCTTTCAACCTTTTTCTGGGTGCCCTGTCTCCCGACTACCTGCCCGTGGGCGGCACCGATATCACCGGCGCTATGGAGACGGCCGCAAGCAGCTTCGATCCCAAAAGCGCCGCGGACAAAGCCGTGATCCTGATTACCGACGGAGAGAATACCGGCAACGGGGATCCTCTGAAAGCGGCCGAAGCGCTCAAGGAGAAGTCGATCAAACTCTTCTGCATCGGCGTGGGCGGCAATGACGGCGTGCCCATCCCCGAGGCGGCCGGCGGGTTCAAGAAGGACGGCCGCGGCCAGATCGTGCTCTCCCGGCTGGACGAAAACACCCTCAAGAAAATGGCCGTGCTCACCGGCGGCACCTACGTGCGCTCCGTGGCCGGGGACATGGACCTGGACGCCATCTACAACGATGAAATCCGCCACACCATGGAAGCCGAGACGGTTACCTCGGGCCGCAAGCAGGTCTGGGAAGACCGCTACCAGTGGCCCCTGGCCCTGGCCATCATCTGCCTGGTGGCCGAACTGCTGCTGCCGGTCACCCGCAAATCGGTGGTTGCCGGTCTCCTGGCGATGCTGATCGTTCTGCCCGCCGCCCCTGCCCGGGCCAACGACACGGCCGAGGGCATCAAGGCCTATGAGAAGGGGGATTTTGAGCAGGCCCTCAAGCACTTCACCGACGCCCAGCTAAATGCACCGGAAAAGCCCGAATCCCTTTACAACGTGGCCAATGCCTTTTATAAAACCGGCAATTTCGATGCGGCCGCGGAGCATTACGCAAAAATTCTCACCACCGACGATAAAGCGCTGAAGGAGAAAGCCCTGTACAACTTGGGCAACACCGAGTTCCGGCGCGGCAATATCCCAAAAGCCATCGAAAACTACCAGTCCGCCCTCTCCATGGCACCCGACGACCAGCTGGCCAAGGAGAATCTCGAATTCGCCCAAAAAGCCCTGAAACAAAAAAAGCAGCAGCAACAGCAAAAACAACCGCCGCAAAATGGCGATCAGAAAAAACAGGACCAGAAGGATTCGGACAACCCGGAGCAGGGTCAGAAAGACGGCACCGCACCCGAACCACCGAAGGATGACGGATCTTCGAACCGCCAACAACCGCAGGATTCGTCGGCGGACAACCCACAACCGAGAGAAAAACCGCAGCCGCCGCCGGAAGCGGGCGATCAGCAAAAACCTCAACCGGATTCTTCCGCCGGCGGATCCGAGCAGCCCCCGCCCGCGGAAAAGCAGGCGGCCCAAAATGCCCAGGCCGGCCAGCCGGAAGAGGCACCCAAGGATCCCGGCCAGGCGGAGCGCATGCTCAACCGTCTCGAGGATCAGCCGGGCCGGGCGCTCATGCCCGCCGGGGGGCCGCAACAGGTGGAGAAGGATTGGTAACCGAAAGTATTTGGGAGATGAATGTTTAGAACCCTTACCCTTGCCATGATGATCTTGTTCGTAACGGCCATGGCGGCCCAGGCGGCCACCGTGCGCGCGGTGGTGGACCGCAATCAAGTGACCGTGGGCGAATCCATCAGCCTGCAGGTCACCATCGAGGGCGGTGACGGCGACGTGGATCTATCGGGCATCACCGACTTCAAGACCGTCTCCCAGGGCTCAACCAGCAGCTTCCAGATGGTCAACGGTCACACCTCACGCCAAATGATCTACACCTACGTCCTGGTTCCCCTTACCGCCGGTCATCTGACCATTCCGGCCATCCCCATCACCATCGACGGCAAGGTTCATTACACGACGCCCATCGGCATCACGGTCTCCCAGGAGCCACCGGCCGACAGCGGCCAGCGGGATGTTTACGTGAGCGCCGAGGTGTCCCAAAGCGATCCCTGGGTGGGGCAGCAAATCGTCTACACATTTCACCTTTTCAATGCGGTCCAGATCGCCGATGCCAAATTCCAGGCGCCCGAATTCGAAGCTTCCACGCCGAGGAACTCCAGGATCGCCAATCCCAGCGCACGATTATCAACGGCCGTGAATTCATCGTCACCGACGTGACCTACATTCTCGTACCGGTCAAATCCGGGACCCTGACCATCGAACCGGCCGTGCTGCAGGTTGGCCTTTTGCGGCGCAGCCGCCGGCCATCACCGTTTGCCGGCATGGATGCCTTTTTCGGGCGGGGTGAAATGACCACCCGCATGCTGCAGAGCGATCCCCTCACGGTAACGGTACGCGACCTGCCGGCCCGGCCGTCGGGCGTGAAGTTCTCCGGACTGGTGGGCCGCTTCGATATCCAGGCCAAACTGGATAAAAGCGACCTGCCGGTAGGCGATTCGGCCACCCTGACCGTTGCCATCAGCGGCACGGGGAATATCATGGATGCGGCGCCACCGGCGATTCCCGTACCCGCCGATTTCAAATCCTATGCCGACAACCCAGAGGAGTCGATCCAAAAAGGTGCCAACGGATACAGTGGCAGCAAAACCTTCCGCACGGCCCTGGTGCCGGTACAAGCGGGAAAATTCCGCATCAAGCCCATCACCCTGAGCTATTTCGACGTGGCCGCCGGCACCTACCGCATCGTGGCCACACCGGCGCTGGACATTCGCGTTACCCCCTCGGCCGCCGGCGCCAACGACATCGACGTGGTTCGCGCGGCGCCGGGTCAGCCCCCGTCGCTAAAAAACGGGTCGAGTTCACCGGCCGGGATATCCTGCCGCTGAAAACGGGCCTGGAGGTCCTGCAGTCCCGACGATCCATGGCGCCTTGGGTCTTCACGCTGCTCCTGGTCCTGCCGATCCTGGGCTTTCTCATCACCCGCACGGCCCTTGGCCGCCTGAGAAAGGTTGAATCCCCGGAACAGATCATGGCCGAGCGGGCCCGCCAGGCCCTGAAATCCGCCACCGCCGTTGATGCGAGCGATACCGAATTTCTCTCGGCGCTCTATCGCGCCCTGGTGTCGGCCATCCTCGGCCGCCAGGGCAGCATGGGCACATCGCTCACCTGGTCGGAAGCCCGCACGCGGCTGATCGCCATCGGCTGGGATGCGGTTGACGCTGACGCGGCCGCCCGGCTGCTGGAAACGGTGGAGTCGTTCAACTACTCCGGCGGCAGCCTGGACCGTGACAAGCGCAGCGATCTTCTGGAGCGGACACGCCAGGTGGTACGGAGGCTGGCACGATGAAACGACCGATCCTCACCACAATGGGGCTTCTGCTGATACTTCTGCTGACAGCCAGCGCCGGCGCCAATGAAGCGGCCCAGACCTTCATGGCCGGGACCACGGCCTATCAGAAGGGCGATTGGCCGGCGGCCATCACGGCCTTCAAGCAGTTGACCGACAAGGGTATCGACAACGGGCTTTTATTCTACGACCTGGGCAACGCTACCTGAAAAACGACGATCTGGGCCACGCCCGGCTCTGGTATGAGCGTGCCTTAAAGCGAATCCCAGACAACCCGGACCTGCATTTCAACTACACCTACGCCCTGACCCTGACCAAGGACGAACCCGGGGAAAAGGATTCGCCGCTCTTGCGGATTCTCTTTTTCTGGAAATACCAGCTCAGCCCGGCCACGATCCGCTGGATCGCCCTGGTTCTCAACGCCGTGCTTTGGATATCCCTTGCCGTGCTGGCCATCCGCAAAAAACAGATCCTGCGTCCCAGCATCCTCCTGATCGCCGCCGGAACCGTGATCTTCTCCGCCACTGCCGCATTCAATTACATTGAAGCCACCCGTATCAAAAATGCCATCATCCTGCCTGCCGAAGTCGCCGTGCGCTCCGGTTTCGGCGACACGGCCACCCAGCTCTTCGTCCTGCACGCCGGCACCCGCGTGCGCGTGGAACGCGAAACCGACACCCACCTGCTCATCCGCTACACGGATGACAAAATCGGGTGGGTGAAAAGGGCGGATGCGGGAGTGATCTGATATTGCGGATTCCCCGTAGTGGGCGAAAAATCTTTCGCCCACACACCCTCTACAGGTAAGTTTACGCCCCTCCGCCAGCCACTATTATGAACCGATTTTACCTTGCACAAGCCGGCGGCATATTGTATTTTTTCAATAAGTTTGGAGAGTCTCATAATTTTCAGTTAAAACCACAGCGATCAATGGATAGGCATTGCCATTCATGGGGTAAAGGTGTCATGGGGAACTGAAATGGACAAGCAAACGCTCCAGGAGAGTGAGACCGCCGAACTGAAAAAAAGCTTGGCCGAACTCAAGCAAGGCCTGATCTCGATGGTCGCCATCCTGAACAAACACAAGGCCGGAACCTTGTGGTTCGGCGTGCGCAATGACGGGGCGGTTGTCGGTTTATCCATTAACGAGAAAACCCTTCGCGACCTATCTCAAGCTATTGCCGCCCATATCGAACCCAAAATCTTTCCAGAGATTTCTGAAATCACCATCGATGACAAAACCTGTATTAAAATAGCCTTCGCCGGTGATGACGTGCCCTATTTTGCCTATGGGCGCGCCTATATGCGGGTCGCCGATGAAGACCGCCAGTTGAGCGTCAAGCAACTAAAAAATCTCATTGCCGCCCAAAGCCGGGAATCCCTGCGTTGGGACAATCAGCCCGGCAAGTTTACCCTCACCGATCTGGACCTGGAAAAAATAAAACGGTTCGTGGATCTTGCCAAACTCGTCTGGGATACCCCGCAAAATGCGCTGGCCAAACTGGGATTGACCCAAAATGGCCAGTTGCTCAATCCGGCCCGGCTCTTTTTCGGTAATCAGCCGCTCCAACTTCGATGTGCGGTCTTTTTGAGCACCGAAAGTTCCACCATTGTCGATCGCCACGATTTCAATGGCGACATTCTCGAACTGATCGAAGAGGCCCAGAAGTATATCCTCAAAAATATCCATATCGGCATGCGGGTCGAGGGATTACGCCGCATGGACGTGCCGGAAATCGCGGTCGAAGCCCTGCGCGAGGCGGTTATCAACGCCTTTTGTCACCGTGACTACTACGATCCGGACTACGTTCAGGTCGCGATTTTCAAGGACCGGGTAGAAATCCGCAACCCCGGCACCCTATTCGGGAATTTAACGATCGCGGATCTGCGCAAGGGCAATGTCTCCCAGCGTCGCAACCCCTTGATCGCCGATCTGTTCCGACGGATTGAAATGGTTGAAGCCTGGGGCCGTGGCATGCCGTTGATTCTGAAATATGCGCCGGACGTGGACTTCCGTGAGATCGGCAATCTGTTTATTGTTTCGTTTCCCCGGCCTTCCTTTTTTGAGCTGGAGAGTGAAGGGGGAACCGCTACCCAAGAAACTACCCAAGAAACTACCCAAGAAAAAATCATTGCCGCCCTAAAAACCGAGCCAACCCTGACCCGCAAGTTACTGGCCCAACAAATGGGGATTTCAGAAGATGGGGTAAAGTATCATCTAAATAAGCTGCGGGCTGCGGGAAGAATTCGACATGTGGGGCCAAATAGGGGAGGACGGTGGGAGGTGGCGAAAGCAGGAACAGAAAAATAGGAGCCCGCTGATGGCTTATGAGCCTGGTGGAATGTCGGAAAAGTTAGGCAACCGGTATGAAGGCAGATGGGTTGCCAAACAGCTTTTAAGGCTATTAAACGAGGAGATTCGATCCGTAACCGTTGAGCTTATCGGACCTGAAGAGGAGGGTGTTGACCTCCTGGTGGTGAAGAAAAACAATGTGCGCCAGTTGCAACAATGCAAAGCACGAATGGCAAACCAGAATTCATGGTCGGTCAGGGCACTGGCGACCAGAGGCATCCTTGGCCATCTACAAAACCATCTCGACCGTGACCCACAAGTGGAGTTTGTGCTTGTTTCCAGTATTCCGGCGCAACCGTTGGGCGATATTTGTGACAGCACCCGAAATTCCAATGAAAACCCCCTGGATTTTTACCGATATCAAATCAGCAACATAGGCGAAGCACGACAAAAAACGTTCAGTGAATTTTGCGCCGCTCTGGGACTCAAGCCAGGCCAACCGGAAGACCTTGCAATAGCGTTCGATTGTCTAAAACGCACATCCATCGAGCTGTTCCCAGATGATGACAACTCTTGGACAGATCTCCTCACCTGGGCGGGCTTTTTGCTGACGGGTGAGCCGGAAACGGCTATCGATGTGCTGCTCACATACGCCGAGAACCATCATCAGTACCGCAAGCCCATTTACGTCGATGGATTGCGAGCCTATCTTGCCGAACGTCACCACATCAACGCAAGAAATCTTAGCCACGACCACCGAATCGCTCCGGCCGTTGAAGAACTGAAAATACAATTTTTTGATTCCATCATACCCGGTTTGATCCATGGAGAGGTCATCCCGCGGCAGGAAACCCATCGGATCATCGAATCTCTCGGATCCGGTCAAGATGTGATTTTGCATGGACCTGCCGGATATGGAAAGAGCGGTATTCTTTATGAATTAAGCGAATATCTTCAACGGGAAAAAATCCCCTTTCTTGCTGTTCGTCTTGACCGACGAATTCCAGAAAATACCGCCAGGCAATTTGGGATCTCCATGGGGCTACCTGACTCGCCGGTGTCTTCGCTTGCCGGCCTGGCTGCCAGGAGGAACGCAGTCCTTATACTCGACCAGCTCGATGCCATTCGGTGGACAACGGCCCATTCCAGCGCAGCAATGGACGTATGCAAAGAGTTGGTTCGGCAGACAAAATCACTGAGAACGGAAGGTACAAAGATTCTCATTGTGGGGCTTGGTTCTAACTTCGCCCAGAACCCGTTAAGCGGCCAATTTTAGCCGGGTTCTTGGCCGCGCCGGATAATCCACATTATCCAAGAGATATTCAAAGAGATCGTTCGGTTTAGCCTCGAAAAATCGTTCAGCCGCCGTGGTGCCATCTCGCCTTTTGATGTAATAATTGTGCATGACGGTAGATGCTTTTAAATGTCGATCACTCAGACGATGAATCCCTTGATGGCGGAGTGCTAATTGCGCATTTCGCCCTTCAACGCAGGAACTTGATCTTTGAAAAAGTTGAGCACATCGTCTGGCGGTTTTCTCCAGTTCCTCTATTTTACAATCTGAAACAACGTCGCTGTATCCGTCGAGGACGTTAACCATCGACAATAGCGCATGAGCCTTCTGGAGGATTTCCGCTTTTCGGTCAACATCTCTTTGTTTCCTTGCCGCCTGTTTCAAATAATAGCCTGGAATCAAATAATTACGCATCAGGTGGCTGTCCCGATCCGATAGCTGCATATTATCAAGATAAACATCGATCATCTGAAAAAAGAAAGTGATGGTTGCCACCATGCTGTTTACAACGCGTTGAGCCTTATTGACGCGTTTCTTGCACCGATCCGAAAGATCGGCTGTCGCCGTGTGAATCCGATCAAAACAGTCGCCCAAAAGGTTACGGACGATTTCTGAATCCTGCCTCCGACCGGTTTCGATGTTATAGGGATGGTAAACGTTTCCTATCTCAGCCTTTGCACTGCGGACGGTTTCGTGGTTCAATCGCGCCTGATCCAAACATTCCTTGGCCTGTTGCGCTTGTGTTTGAGCCCGTTCAATTCTTTTTTCAAACTGGGGTCTTCGGCCCCGAGGCCGGTTGTCGGCAGTGTCGAATCTCTTTTTCTCCTGCTCTATGGGTTGGATCTGCTTGACCGCTTTTTCGTATTCCTTTTCCGCCTTCTTCACCTTTGACATCAAGGCGCCGCAAGTACCTTTTCCAATCTCGTGGATGACATGAAAACAGTCTGGCGAATGATGAACCTTCAGACATGTAAGGGCGTGACTGATCAGGCTGCGGCCCTCATCACTGGCAATCTGAATAACCTCAACCGGAAATTTATCAAGCGCTTCGCTGACGGCCTCATCCCAGGTTTTGGCCTCGCGATTCGTGGCATATCTTTCGACAAGGATAAAATTGGATACCGGTTCAATGGCGACAAGACAAATTTCCGGATGAAAAGTCTCGTCCTCACAAAGCGTGATTATTTTTCTCGGCATTTGCCGAGCGAGCCTTTGCCCCTCGTCTCTCCCGAATTGGATTATTTTTTCATCCAATTGCGCAGACACCCGACGCTGAGCCGAATAAGATGACGCAACAAATGGAGAAAGGCCTGATCTATCCAGAAAATCGCTGACATTGTGGATGCTGGCAGTTCCAGCTTTTGTAAACGATACATGCGCCGATGTCACCAGTCTGTGCAAGAAAGCAATACCGACAGGGTGTTCAAAGAATTCGATTAAAACGGGGTGAGCATCGATACTATTTTTTCTGGCAAGCCAGTGCCGCAGGGTTTCTCGAGCAATGCCTGCCTTTTTTGCAAAATCACGCTGGCTAACGTTTTGTTCCCTCGATTCAAAATCGGAAACCAACTTCACCGTATCGGCGCGTTTCCATATCTGTTTTCCGCTTGCTGTATCCGATGATTCAATGTAAATTGTCTTCAAGGCTCGATCTGGTATTTGTTGTTGAAAATAAGTAAGTTGGCACTTTCCTATTTTCTCGTATCAGATCGAGCTCAATATGTCCCGCACTATCTCAATTTGAGCTTTTTTATCGTCCCTTCGTGTTTATGGGCGAAGTTAGGGCCAAGCCCTCATTGTGTTTGCCTGCCGAACATTCGATCTGGACCACTTGATCGCCGAACGGATACTGACTCAGCTCTACACCGGAACAGGGTCTGTGATTTCATGGCTGGGACCTAAAGAGAATCAGTCGCTTTTTCGACGTGAGCAGCTACGGCAACTGCTTGAAATGCTGTCCGAGGAAACGCCGTCGGACTTTTCTGAGCATGCCCGCGCTTCTGGAATCCGGGGAAGTTCGTTTCCACTTGCAACATCTGGTCTTGGAAGTGATCGGTCAGTTGAAGGATATAGATGCAAGTATCGGCCGATATTGCCATGAACTGATAGCGGATAGCTACTGGCAAGAGTATATAGTGGAGACGGTTATTTGGGGGCATGCGTCCTGGGTCTTATACATGCTCGAGCAGGGGATTATTGCGAACTGGCTGTCCGGTATGGAAGAACAGAAAACCAACCGGGCATTGTGGCTGCTTCGATCCGTGGCGGAGTCTATTCCGGACCAAGTCACAGATGTATTGCAACCCTATCTGAATGAAGGCGGTAAATGGCCGCAACGAATTCTGAATACCATCTGCTGGAAAGCGGTTGATGATTCCGAACAAATGTTCGAGATACGTCTTCAACTGGCCCGAATGGGACAGGTAAGTGATTTCATTGCCTGGAAACCTTATTGTGAAAAATATCCGCTGCGCGCCATTCGTTTGATTGAGGCGGTCATATCAACTTGGCGTATCGATGATGAACAAAACGCTTCCGGCCAAAAAGACCGGTTGGAAAAATGGTATGATGAGGATATCCAGGCCCTGTACAGTGCGGTAGAACAATTTCCTGGCCAGACATGGGATATGCTGGTCGACCATATTGAAAGATTGACCGGCATCAGCAATGAACTTTTCGATCCCCGGTTAGAACGATGGAATGATCCCCTTTTGGATGAAAAGAGTGAGGATATTGCCAGGGGCGTGGTGAAACTCGTCATTTCGGCGGGCCAGGCAATGGCTGCCAATCAACCCGATGATTTGATAAAGCGGGTTGGCTTACTGGAGAATAGCATTTCTCCGATTATCCAGAAAATCATTATCTCGGCATATGCCCATCTGCCAGCCACGCATGCAGATGTCGGCATCACTTGGCTTCTTGGAAATCCTCTGCGATTTCGATTAGGATCGGGCTATCGTGAGCCTGGGTGGATGCCAGCGGTACGCCTTATCAAAGCGTTGTCACCCTATTGCTCTGAAGAGGTGTTCGACACGTTGGAAGAAACCATTATCCACTATCATGCCTCTGATGAATTGGTACGCTCTTCAGTGGATGATCTGTTGGATCAAAACTGGATCCAAATCTTAAAAAAATCAGCGATCGTGCCTGGCTACGGATCGTCGGAAGCGATAACGTTCCTATGGACAGTGCGATGGGGAAAGGTGTTCAGGTTGGTCCCCATCGAATCTTAAAAACGTCCATTCGTCATTTTTCAGAAGGCCTTTCTAAAATCGCGAAAACCGATCCTGAACGGTTTGGCCAACTTGCCTTACGATTTCCAGAAACCGTGAACCATAGTTATATTTCCGCAATCATTGATAGCTTTCGCTTAACTCAACCCGATAAAAGCCCCCCTGAAGAAAAACAAAAATCATGCGGCCCGCCCGGATAGAGACCATCGAAGCGGTCTTGGCGAAGTTCCAATCAGGGGATGACCGCGATATCGCCATGGCCTTTTGTCAACTGATCAGAGGAAAACCCGATCAAGCCTGGTGTGAACAAAGCATCACCAGGTTGGTGCGATATGCCAAAAGCCATCCGGATCTACCTGAAGGAAAATTAAACCTTCATTGCGATAAACACTGCGATGAGGCTTCGGTTCAAATCCTCTTTCAAAATACCATCAATTGCGTACGGGGCGTGGCGGCCGAGGCCATTGGAAGCTTGCTTTGGGAAAATAATGGTCTCCTGAAACAAGTCAGGCCCGGCATTGAAGCCCTCGTACAAGATCCGCATCCGGCCGTGCGCATGGCAGCCATCGAGGCCATCGAACCCGTACTGAATTTTGACCGGGACCTCGCTGTTCAATGGTTTTGTAAAGCATGCGAAAACGATTTGAGAGTGCCGGCGTCACCAAGGGCAACGCGCTTTTTCAATTATGTGATACCGAGTCATATCGAACAGGTCGCGCCCATTATCCGGCAGATGGTGGTTTCTCCTTTGGAAGAAGTCGCCTTGGAGGGAGCATGCGAAGTAACGGCCCGCTGGCTGTTTCATGGCTTCTTTGAAAATGAACTCAACATGTGCCGAAAAGGAAACGTTTTTCAACGCAAGGGCGTTGCCACTGTGGCCGCCCAATTGTTGCATGAAAACAAATACGCATCTAAATGCAGAGAGCTCTTATGCAATTATGTCAATGATGATAGTAAGGACGTCCGAGATGCATTGCAGAGCATATTCAGGAAGGATGGACTGAATAAAAATGACCCTGACCATCAGGCTTTTCTTCAGGCATACATAAAATCAAAAGCCTTTGCCGACAGTCCGGACAATTTCGTCCGCCTATTTGCGGATTATCCCGGAAAGTTGATCCCCCTCGCGGAATCGATTTTCAGCGTCTGCTACGAGTTCGCGACAACGCTAAAAGAAAAATTACGTGATCTCGGTGTAAAATACCCGTATGCCGCCAAAGAGATGTTGCCGATCCTGTTGCGCCTTTACGAACAGGCGCTGGGTGAAAAAAACAGACCAATTGCAGACCGCTGTTTGGATATATGGGATATTCTCTTTGAAAACCGGGTTGGCCGAGCGATAGAATTGACCAGATCGATAGACACTTGAAAATAGAAACCAAATCTGCCTTTCCCGCTATCATCGCAGGCAACGCAATGATAGCGGGTTATTCCGGCCCTGAAGACAATCATTTTAACCTCCCCCTTGCCAACCGCCCTCCCATGCAATAAAGTTGCATGACCGAATGAAACACCATTCGAACCCACATCATCGCAGAGGAGGTTGATCATGAGGATTTTAAAAATTTATTTATTATCCGTTTTGATAATGGGTTATGGCTTGGCCGGGATTGCCCGGGCCGCCGATCGGCTCCCGGTCTTCGTCAGTATCGCGCCCCAGGCCGAGTTCGTGCAACAAATTGGCAAGGATCGGGTGAACGTTCAGGTCCTGGTGGAGCCCGGCGCCGATCCACACACCTATGAACCCAAACCCCAGCAGATGGTGGCACTTACCAAAACGGCGATCTATTTCACCATCGGCATCGAATTCGAGAAGGCCAAGCTGGAAAAGATCCTGGCCATCAATCCGCATTTAACGGTGGTGCATACCGACCACGGGATCCTCAAACTGCCTATGGACGCCCATGGCCACGGTGATACGGCCGATGGCGAACACGAGCACGCACCGCATCCGGCAGCCGATGCCGACGCCATGCATGATGGCCATGACCATGGCAGCCTGGACCCGCACATCTGGCTCTCCCCGCCCCTGGTGATGTTTCAGGCCCGCACGATCGTGATGGCCCTGGAAAAGGCCGACCCGGCCCACCGCGCGGAATACGAGGCCAACTACCGGGCCTTCATCATGCAGCTGGTCGACCTGGACGCCGAACTGCGCGCCACCTTCGACGGGCTCCAGGGATCGTCGTTCATGGTCTTTCACCCCTCCTGGGGCACCTTCGCCCACACCTATGGTCTGAAGCAGGTGTCCATCGAGGTTGAAGGCAAAAGCCCCAAACCGGCACAGCTCATGCATTTGATTAATCATGCCCGCGAAGAGGGCATCAAGGTTGTTTTCGTGCAGCCCCAGTTCTCCTCCAAGAGCGCCCAGGAGATCTCCAAGGCCATCAATGGCCGCGTGGTGGTGGTCGATCCGCTGGCCAGGGACTGGGCAACCCAATTGCGACACACGGCAAAGGAAATCAAGCATGCTTTCGAATGATTCCGGGAACACCGCCCCCATCATCCGGATTGAAGACCTGGACTTCGCCTATAATGGCCAAGCGGTCCTGGAAAAGGTCAATCTTGAGGTTTACGAGGGCGACTTCATCGCCATGATCGGTCCCAACGGCGGTGGCAAGACGACCCTGCTCAAGCTGATGCTGGGTCTGCTCAAACCCATCCAGGGCAACGTCCGGGTCCTGGGCCAGACGCCCCGTCAGGTCTCCCACCAGATCGGCTATGTGCCCCAGGATGTGAACATCAACCGCCGCTTTCCCATCACGGCGCTGGATGTGGTGCTGATGGGCAAACTGGCACCCGGTCGACGCTGGTCAAAAAACCGTCAGCAGGATCGCATCGACGCCTGGAGGCCCTGGATCGCATCGACATGGCCGAATACGCCCAGCGCCGCATCGGCGAGCTGTCCGGCGGCCAGCGCCAGCGGGTCTTCATCGCCCGGG
>NZ_BBCC01000042.1 GCF_001311845.1 Desulfosarcina cetonica JCM 12296
GACCTCCACGCCTGCCGGGGTCATGCTCACCCGGTTCTCTTCCGATTTGATCTCTTTCAAGATTCCGACAATCATGGTTGCTCCTTCATTGGGCGGATCGTTAGCCGGTCAATCAAAACGCCGGTTTGATTTCACCGAATAAAAAGCAATTGGTTTGCCAAAAAACGGAAACCGGCCGCAATTATCCGACGGTCAATCAGCCATGCTGACGAATGGGTCGTTGTTTTGGGTGGTTGTCTATCTTTGCGAGACTGATGGGGCTGAGGCTCGGGAAAAGCGATTGGGTCTGTCGGGGAGAGACGAAATAAGCTAAATGGTTTGAAATCGTTCCACGCTGCTTGCCAGATCAATATATAAAAACTTGAAATAAAAGTAATATATAATAATGGAAAGAAATGTTGCAGTGGAACGAAAAAGTTCCACGCTGATTTCTGGGACTGAACCGATTTTTCGCATGGGCGCCTGACCCGCCGAAAGCCGGGCGGCCGGTCAGGCGCCGTGCAATCGGACCCGCCTCAGTGGGACGGCGCGTTGTCTGTCCCCGCGGTTTGTGCCGCGGGAGCCGGTTTGGATTTGCGCCGCCATTGGATGGGGCGCCATCGTTGATGACTGGAAAAGCAGCGCCATCCCCAGCGCAGCCAATGGATGAGGCTGAAGGCCAGCCAGAGGGACCAGAGCAGCATGAGTAGATGATAAATCCACTGGGGCAGGCTGATCACCCAGGGCATTGGCATCGGTCCCGCGATGCGGTCCTGGGTCCAGTTGAGCTGAAAGGGCGTGGAGAGGTTGCCTGCGATTTGCATGTCGGGAATACCCAGCAGGCCCCGTTCGATGGCCGTGTAAAGCGCGGCCAATGCTGCCGCGGTGAACAGCGCCAAAAGGATCTGGCCACAGTTGAACATCCACTTGCGTTCAAGCGCCGGCTTTCGGCAACGGTAGCCCAAGGCCAGCAGCCAGGCCACCACCCCCACGGCATAGATGGCCGGAACCTGGGTCAGTCCCAGGCCAAGCAGCATCCACTGATGGGTTTTAAGGGGCGTGAGGGAGATTCGACCGAGGCCGATGCCCGCGGCCAACACCACGAGCACATAGCTCCAGAAAAGAACCGCCGGCCCCAGCTGCGGGCCGCCGGCAAAAAGAATCCAGCGATGGTCGGGCATGTGAAATGAAACCGCCGCATTGACCGCTGCGGCGCCCACATTGACCTTGGGGGCTTTGAGCCGCAAGCTCTTTGGCGTGGGCTGCAGCCATTGAAGATCGACATTTTGCGTGCCGGGTTCGATGGGAATGTTGATGATGTGCCCTTCCTGGCGGATGGGCAGGCTTTTCCCATTGATTTTGACATCCTGTAAATTGGCCGTTTGCGGCAATTCGATCTTGTGGCGGTCGCCCTTGCTGGCGCGGATGGACAGGCTCAACGCGGATCGCGAGACTCGTTTTCCGGGGGTCAGGTCAAGCCGGGCGCTGTCGATGGTCAGGGTCCGACCGTGAACCGCCTGCGGTTTCGTTACGGCGATGACCACCGACTCGCCAGGCCATGGCTGCCAGCGGGGCTGCCAGTTGCTGGCCCGATCCTGATGGTGTACCGCTGTCAGACCCGTGGCCACGCACTGCCACATCGGTGCCGCATCCAGTATCCAGGTTTCCCGCCAAGGAACGTTCTGGGGCGCCATGAGCCGGATGCTAGGCGAAATGGGGAGGGTTGCCGAAAAGGTGCGTTGCAACCGTTCCGGTTCCAGTGTGATCTGCGCCATGCCGTCAATCACTTGGATACCCGCGGTCGTCACGGCGGCTCCCGGCAGGAGCGGCACGCTGAGCATCACCGGCGTTCCCGGTGGGGTCAGGCGTCGGATCTGGGTGACCACCTCCCATTGGATTCCCAGGTGAAGCGTACGGGTAATCTCGAAGAAAGCGGGAACGGCTATCGTGGAAGCGGCTGTTTCGTCCGTTTCGGAACGATCCACACGGCTTAGCGACACGGCCGATTCCATGCCGCCGTCCGGCCGAAAACCTCGGGCTTGCCAACCCACGCCAGCGTAGGTGGCTTGGCGGGGCAGCAAAGGAAAGGCGATGCGGATCTCATCGACATGGCCCACGGGGCCGGTCATCTTGATTTGATGAACCCCCTGGGGGACCACCAGCCACAGATTGCCCTTCCCGTCGCGGGTCAGGCTGCGGGCCGGCGCGTTGTCCACCATCAATTGCGCCGGGCGCCAACTGTCCGAGGTGGTCGGCAGGGGAATGGCCGCATCGACCTGGGCGTGTGCCTGCATTAGCAAACGAAGCTGGTCCGGGGTGGTGGTCATTTCAAGACGGCTGATGTCGGCGCAGTGGGGCAAACAGGCCGGCGGTTCGACCAGACGCTGGCGCAATTCATCCAGCAGAAACTGGGGGGGGAAGGCTTGGGGTGCGTTTTCCGCCCGCAGCAGACCGGTGGGTGTCAGACAGAACAGCAGCGCCAGGGCCACGGTACCGCCGGCCGACGGAAGCTGAAGGCGCCGTCGCCAATGGCGCGGGTCCAGAAAGACCAGGCCCAGAAGGGCCAAAAGCAGCACCCGGGCCAGCCCCAAGACAAGATTGACGGTGGGGGAAAACAGCCATAGATGAATCTGCTGCTGCCGATCAACGGGGCCGTTCCAGCGCAATCGCACGGTTTGCCAACGCCAGGTCGGCAGGCCGGGGCCGGTCTGGATCAGCGCATCCGGATCGGGTGCGAACCGAGTGGCACCTTCGACGGATTCAGCGTATGCAGATGGCGCCTTGTCCATGCTGCTGGGCATGGCTTTGCTCATCAGCGTGGATCGGGGCGCGGCGGCACGCTGCTCGTCAAGGACCATGGCCGACCGCTTCGGAGATGGTAGCAATGGGGCCATGGCGCCGGTACGGGAGAGCTGTGGATAGATGGCCACGCGTGCCTGCTGCACCATAAACGGCAGGGCCACCACCACCAGCGTAACCATCGCCCCGATTCCCCAGAGGGTGACGAGCCTGCGGAACCAGCCCTTGGGCAGGTGGTTGAGCAGGGCAGCCACCGCCACAAGGTGCAGCCAGACGATTCGTGGCGCACCGGGTTCATGGTAGATCACGGCCAGGGTCAACAGGGCCAGCAGCCCGGCCATTCGGCCGTAAATCTTATAGGCACTGATGGCGATGACCAGAACGAGGAAAAAATCCAGCAACGTCCATTGTTGCAGCCAGGTGCCGGGGGGAACATCCACGCCGGTGGTTGAAAAGAGCGTCCAGCCCGGCGGCAGATGCAGCAGGCCACTGACCTGTTGAAAATCATGATCCCAGCCGACGGCCGGCAGTGCGGCGCCATCCCGTGGCAGTCGGCTGTCCGCCGCCATTTCCAGACGACCATGGCGCAGCTGCACGCCGGGCAGGCCGTGGTCTCCCTGACGGGTAATCAGCTGGTCCTGCCCGTCCACAGCTACACGCCCCAGTTCCAGGGGCGCACGCATGGCCAGGTACCAGGTGCGGCTCAGGGTGCCGGTGACGCGGTCATGCAGGGTGAAGCCGCCGCCGTCGAAATCGAGCCACCACGTTCGGTCGAGATTCAGCTGGTCCGGTGCCGGGTCCGGATCGCCCCGGCGGATGGTTTCGAACACCAGTGCCGTGCCAGGCGTCATTTGATAGGCAGGATAGTCTTTCCACGCATTGGGCATTTCGGTTCGCGAGGGCTCGATGGAAGGTGCCCCGGAAATTTTGACCATGCGCAGGTCATTGTAGGCCTTGAATGACCAGATTTCATCACCATAGGTTCCCTGGCCCATGGGGAGCCGGTGGACCGGACCGCTCAGCCGCACGGTTACCCGAACATCCCATCGGCCCGGTTTGCCCTGGATGACGAGCTCGCCGTTTTCGTTAAAGCGGGCGGGCAGGGGGCTGTTGATGGCCATCAGGATCGCGCCTTGGGGTAAAAGGTGCGGCAGGCGGATGTCCCGGTTGCGACCGGCAACCCGAAGCAGGATACGGGTCGTGATGCGCATGGGGATGTCGTCTTCGATCAACCTGAAGAGGGTTGTCGAAAGGGTGTCCTCCGGACGGTCGGCATCGTGTTTTTCATGTAGCTGCAGCCGTCCCTTGCTATCCAGCGAGGGGGTGGGCACCTCGTGGCCTTTCACGGTCAGCGCAACCACCCCCACGGCAGCGGGCGTCTGAATCCATTCCGGTAACCGATCCCAGATGAAGGCGCCGCGGATCGGGTAGTCACCCGGCTCCAGCCAGACGGCGGGACGTTGGTCGGGTCCGCTTACCGGCAGGGGATGGCCGTCAATGCTGACCGATTCAGGCCAGTGCGCGGTGTCGCCCGGCAAGGTGACCCAACTGGCGGCATAGACCGAAACCTGCAATTCAAAGAGGCCGCCTTGTTCGCCGACGTTCATGAACAGCCGCGATGGCCACCAGCAGCGGCGCTGCTCGCCATCGTCAAAATGGGCCGGACAGCGCTGCTGTGCCTCCCCATGCATGACCCACGCTTTCCAGGGGGCCAGGGCCGGCGGGATGTCCGCCGATTGGGCCTGCGCTGCAAGGTCAGCGAATACGGCCAGCGCATTCAACAGAATCAGGACAACAACCACGACGGCGCGTTGCATACATCCTCCTGGCGTGGGACATGATGGGTGAGTGTCGATCAGACCGGCTTTTGCTCTTTCTCCCGCAAAGCGGCATGGGCCGCTGCCAGCCGGGCAATGGGCACCCGGAACGGCGAGCAGGAAACGTAAGTCAATCCCAGTTCATGGCACAAGGCGATGGATTGCGGATCTCCGCCATGTTCACCGCAGATGCCGCATTCGAGGCCGGGCTTGGTGGACCGTCCTTTTTTAACGGCCATGTCGATCAGCTGCCCCACGCCGTCCCGGTCCAGGGTGGCGAAGGGGTTGGCCGGCAGGATTCCGCCTTCCATGTATTCTACGAGAAAACCGGATTCGGCGTCATCACGGGAGATGCCGAAGGTCGTCTGGGTCAGGTCGTTGGTGCCGAAAGAGAAGAACTCGGCATGTTCGGCGATGCGGTCGGCGGTCAGGGCCGCCCGCGGCAGCTCGATCATGGTGCCGAATTGGTAGGCGATGTCGACATCCTGCTCGGTCATGACAGTCTTTGCCTCGGCTTCGAGCACGTCGCGTTGCCGGATCAACTCGTTGACGTGGCTGGTCAGCGGGATCATGATTTCCGGTTGAACGGGAGTGCCTTCCTTCGTTACCATGCAGGCGGCCTCGAAGATGGCGCGCACCTGCATGGTGGTAAGTTCGGGAATATAAATTCCCAGGCGGACGCCGCGCAGGCCTAACATGGGGTTGGCCTCGCGCAGACTTTGGGCCCGCTTGCGCAACTGCTCCTTTTGGCGGATCTCACTGAGCAGGGCGTCGATAGCCGCCATGTCCCGAGCATGTTTGAGACGAATTTTGAGATCGGCCAGCTCCGACACGAGTTCCACCAAGTCGGGCAAGAACTCGTGCAGGGGCGGGTCGATCAGGCGAATGATCACCGGTCGGCCACCCATCACCCGGAAAAGCCCGGCAAAATCCGCACGCTGGTAGGGCAGCAGCGCCGCCAGGGCTTCGCGACGTTCCACGGGAAAATCGGTCATGATCATTTTTTGAACGTGGGGCAGTCGATCGGTTTCGAAAAACATGTGCTCGGAACGGCACAGGCCGATCCCCTCGGCGCCATAGTCCAGTGCCCGTTGGGCATCGCGGGGATAATCGGCGTTGGCCCGTACTCCCAGCGTCCGAAAATCATCGGCCCAGGAGAGCAGTTTGATCAGCCAAGAGTCCTTGATGTCCGGTACCATGGTGGCCAACTGGCCCTCGTAAACGATGCCGGCGGTGCCATCGATGCTGATCCACTCGCCTTCGTGGATGGTTCGTTCCCCCACGATCATCTCACGTTTGGTCAGATCGAGGGTGATGGTCGATGCGCCAACCACGGCCGGTTTGCCGAATTGACGGGCCACCAGGGCCGCGTGCTGGTGCGGCCGCCCCGGCTGGTCAGAATGCCTTCGGCGGCCAGCATGCCGTGAACGTCGTCCGGCTTGGTTTCCGGCCGTACCATGATCACCGCCTTGCCCTCGTGCTTGGCCCAGGCCGCGGCCATGTCCGCATCAAAGGCAATCTGGCCCACGGCCGCTCCCGGCGAGACGTTCAGGCCGCGAGCAAGCAACTTGGCACTGGCGATGGCGGCCGGGTCGAATTGAGGGTGCAGGAAAAAATCCACATGATCGGGTTGAACACGCAACACTGCGGTCTTTCGATCGATCAAGCCTTCCTCCACCATATCCACGGCGATGCGTACCGCCGCCTGGGCCGTGCGCTTGCCATCCCGGGTTTGCAGCATCCACAGCTTCCCCCGCTCGATGGTGAACTCCATGTCCTGCATTTCGCGGTAATGGTTCTCGAGAAGATGGGCGATGCGTTCGAATTCGGTGTATATGGCGGGCATCTCGGTTTTCAACTGGGAAAGATCCTTGGTCATGCGAATCCCGGCGACGACATCCTCGCCCTGGGCATTGGTCAGGTAGTCTCCCTCCAATTGCTTTTCACCCGTCGAGCCATTGCGGGTCATGGCCACGCCGGTGGCGCTATCCTCCCCCAGGTTGCCAAAGACCATGGTGACGATGGAAACGGCCGTCCCCAGGTCGTTGGCAATGCCGGCGGCCTGGCGATAGTCCACGGCACGCTTGCCGTTCCAGCTTTTGAACACCGCTTCGATGCCCATTTTGAGCTGCTTGAGGGGATCTTCGGGAAAATCGTGCGTGGTATGGCGTCGGTAGATCACTTTGAACTGCTTGATCACGTCCTGCCAATGGTCGGCCGACAGTTCATTGTCGTTGACCACACCGGCGGACCGGCGGGCGCTGGCGATGACCGCTTCGAAGGGCTCGTCGGGGATACCCATGACGACACTGCCGAACATCTGAATCAGCCGGCGGTAGGCATCGAAGACAAACCGCGGGTCATTGGTCAGGCGGATCATGGCCTCCACGGTCTGACTGTTCAAGCCGATATTGAGTACCGTGTCCATCATTCCGGGCATGGAGAATTTGGCGCCCGACCGGCAGGAGACCAACAGGGGGTTCTCCTTCCCGCCGAAACGTTTGCCGGTTTTTTCTTCCACGCGGGCCAGGGCCGCGAGGACTTCCTCCCACATGCCTTTGGGAAAGGTTCCACCGGCGGCGAGAAACGTGTTACACGCCTCGGTCGAGATGGTGAAACCATGGGGCACGGGCAGACCGATGCGCGCCATTTCGGCTAAGTTGGCGCCCTTCCCCCCAAGAGTCCGCGTACGGCATCCCAGTTTTCACCCACACACGCCTTGACCTTGTCGCGGTCTTCAAAACCGAAGACCCATGGTCTGTTTTCCATGTTTACCTCCAAATTTGAAAAAAATTATGAATGTTCCCCGATTTCTCCAATCGGGAAAGGGCATTTGCGGAATTACAGCATGTCGGTGATGGTTTTTTGGGTTAACCAGGGCCGGCCGCCCACCACGTCGACGCGGACGTGGTGGAAACGTATTCGCTGCGTGCAGATGGCAATTCAGGTATGGCGCTTACAGTCCAGGGCCGTTTATCGAGTTGGAGACTTTTTTCAAACAAGCGCTAAGGGGCGTAGCGTCTACAGCCACCGAAATCAGATAATAGTTTATCCCCTTGGATGGAAATTTGCAATTTCAATTGAGCCAAAAAGGAAACGGTTAACCGGGATGACGCCGATTAACCGTTAAGGAGGAGAAAAGATGATAATTATTAGGTTGCCAAGCATTATAGCAAGTGACTTGCCAAAACGGATGATTTTTGTCGAAGTGGGCTTTTTCCGTTCTTAATATATTGTAATAAAAGGATTAAATTTTTGTGCGAGCGCTCCTTGGGGTGCGTGGCAAGGGCATGCTTCATTTGAATTGGAGCCGATCATGTTCAAGATCGTGAACTCCGGAATTGGTGGTTGAAGCGCACCTTGTTGAAATCAAACATGATATTGGCAAAACTAAAAAAGTTCAAAATCTTGAACCCTCTCTTGGCGTCAAGTTCGAATTAATCTTATCATCTTGATAATAATTTAAAAAATGTGTGTTTTGATTTTTGAACGGACGCCGCATCGATCATCCGGCATTGGGGCCAACGCGCAAAATCCGTCGGAGCGGCGACTTTTTGCAAGTTCATCCGTGCAGGCGCATAAAGTGGGCGTATCGTGCGTCGGCCTTTCATGATCCCTCCCCCTTGGCGAGTCCCTCAGCATGTCTTGACAAATGTCAAATCGCACCCATTATTGTTCATCGTAAATATAGAACTCACTATAACCATTGATAAAATATCGAAGAAGGAGCAACCGGGAGAGCCAATGGAAACAAAGAAGGAAACCCATCAATTTAAAACCGAAGTACAGCAGATGCTCAATCTGATCATCAATTCCCTCTATTCCAACAAGGACATTTTCTTGCGGGAGTTGATCTCAAATGCATCGGATGCCATCGACAAGGTGCGTTACAAGGCCGAAACCGAGCCCGGCATCCTGGGGGACGACACCGAGCTTAAGATTCATCTTAAACCCGATGCCATCAAACAGACCTTCGAGATTTCCGACAATGGCATTGGCATGACCTATGACGAGGTTTTGGAAAACATCGGCACCATTGCCAAGAGTGGCACGGCCGCTTTTATGGAAGCCCTGGAGCAGGCCAAAGGCCATGAGACCCTGATTCCCGAATTGATCGGCCAGTTCGGTGTGGGTTTCTATAGCGCCTTCATGGTGGCCGACAAGATCACCCTGCTGACCCGGGCGGCCGGTGCCAGCGCCGATCAAGCGGTCTTGTGGACGTCCAGTGGCGACGGCACTTTCAACATTGAAACCACCGAGAAGGCCACCCGGGGGACGACCATTACCCTGGAGCTGAAAAAAAAGGACAAGGAAGAAAAAGACTACACCGACCAGTGGGTGATCCGCAACATCGTCAAGCAACACTCCGACTTCGTCAGCTACCCGATCACCATGGAGGTCGAGCGGGACGAACCGCTGCCCGATGAAGAGATCATCAAGGACAAGGACGACAAGCCCATCGGTGCCACGACCCGCAAGGTGATGCGTGAAGAGACGCTCAACTCCATGAAGGCCATTTGGACGCGTAGCGCCAGTGAGGTCAAGGACGAGGAATACGAGGAGTTCTACAAGCATCTCAGCCACGACTGGAACGCGCCCATGGAGCGGATCCACCTGAAGTTCGAGGGGACCACCGAGTACTACGCGCTGCTCTATATCCCGTCCAAGGCGCCTTTCGACCTCTTCACGCCCGAGCGTCGGCATGGGATTCATCTTTATTCCAAGCGCGTCTTTATCATGGATGACTGCAAGGAACTGATGCCCGAATATTTTCGCTTCGTCAAAGGCGTCGTGGATGCGTCGGACTTAAACCTCAACGTCAGCCGTGAAATTCTGCAGCAGGACCGCCTCGTCATCAACATCCGCAAGAATCTGTTGAAAAAGCTTTTCGACTTGCTCGAAAAAATGGAGCCGGAAAAGTACAACACGTTTTATGATGAGTTCGGCCCCGTGCTGAAGGAGGGCGTCTATACGGATCCGACCCGCAAGGAAAAGATCGCCGCCCTGACCCGCTACAAGACCACCAAATCCGCGGACAAGTGGGTCTCCTTGGATGAATACGTGAAGAACATGGCCGCCGACCAGAAGGAGATTTACTACATTACCGGCGACAAACTCTCATCTTTGCTCAACAGCCCCCACCTGGAAAAACTCAAGGAAAAGGATTACGAGGTTCTCTTGATGACCGACCCGGTGGACGAGTGGGTGGTCCAGTCGTTGACCGAGTATGACGGCAAGCCTCTCAAGAGCGCCGAGAAGGGCGACCTGGACTTGGACACGGTGGATGATGCCAAAAAAGAGGCTTACAATGCTCTTTTTGGTTTTATCAAGGGGCAGCTGGAAGAGAATATCAAGGAAGTCAAGCCCTCAAGCCGGCTGAAGGATTCTGTCTCCTGCCTTTCGGGGGACGCCTGGGACATGAGTGCCTATATGGAAAAGCTTCTCAAGGCGTCCGGGCAGAAAGCCCCGGAAGTCAAGCGGGTGCTCGAACTGAACATGGACCATCCGGTGGTTGAGAAAATCAAGTCCCTTTACGAAAGCGACCGGGACAATCCCGTGCTGAAGGACTACAGCCAACTGCTCTTCGACATGGCGGTGGTGGCCGAAGGCGGCAAGCTGGACAACCCGGCGCGTTTTCCAAAATGGTGGGTGACCTGATGACCCGGGCCATGGACTGAATCGATCATCGCCGGCCGGGTTTTCCCACCCGGCGGCGATGATCTGTTGGCTCGCCAATGGCTTAATCGGCGCCATACTTGAACGATAGATTCACCCGGGCGCGGTAGGCCGTCACCTTCCCATTTTCGACCCGCATATCCAGTTTCGTAATTTCTGCAATGCGTAAATCCTTCAGCGATTTACTTGCCGTTTCAACGGCGTTTTTCGCCGCATCCTCCCAGGACGAAGGACTGGTGCCGACCAGTTCGATGACTTTGTACACGCTTTCGCTCATGATTCCCCCCTTATAGGTTAGTGGTTGGTCGAACGAAACAACCGTTGAAACGAGCGATTCGTTCCAGCGGGCGGATCATATCGGTGGTGGTTTATCCGTTTACGGCAACCATTCGCAAGTCGCGGTTCGCAGGCGCAGGATTCACAAAGTCAAAAAGGCACAAACATCATGGACCCGGTAGGTAGGCAATGACTTTAGCCTATTATGGAAGCCGCGGCTGGTCAAGTCCATTTCCCCGCTGGGGCGATGGGCATCGATTGAAATACGGCTTGAAAACCGATATCATTCCTTACACGTTAATGTTGCGCGATCCGCCGATCAACTCCCGGAGAGAAGAAACAGATGAAACAAGTCAAGTGGTTATTTCATCCCATTTTGGTATTTGGGCTCTCCGTGACAGCCCTGGTGGCCTCCCTGTTTCTCTATATCTACTGGTACGTCGGCGTCAGTTCGGGATTGAGGGCCGCCATGGAACGCTTCAACCTGGAGCAGGAGCAAATGGTTGCCGCGGACACCTGGGTTGTCATCCTGGTTCTGTCGATCCTGATCGGCACCATTTTGATGGGTATTTTCATTATTTTCGTCTTCAGCCAGAAAACCACCCAGCTCTACCGTCTGCAGAACAATTTCATCAACAATTTCACCCATGAATTGAAAACGCCGGTGACATCCCTGCAACTTTATTTACAGACCTTTTCCAAATATGAACTGCCACGGGCCGATCAACTGAAATATATCCAGTACATGCTCCTTGACGTGAACCGCCTTGCCGGAACCATCAACCGTATCCTGAACCTGGCCAAGCTGGAGAGTAAGAGTTACATGGGCGAGTTTGTCGTCTGCGATCTCGTTGGCGTCATCCATCGGTTTCTTGAAGAGAACAACCACCTTTTCAAATCCTGCCGCATCCGCGTTCATACGCCGGTGATCAACACCGTATACCAGCGCATCAACCGGCATCTGTTCGAGATGCTGTTGATCAACATCATAACCAATGCCATCAAATACAATAATGCCGAGGCGCCCGTGATGGATATTTTTGTCGAACCCGGTCGCAAGAAGACCCGCATCCGTTTTGTCGATAACGGCATCGGATTTGATCGTAAGGAAATGAAAAAGATTTTTCGAAAATTTTACCAGATTGGCCGCTCCGATGACATGAGCGCCAAAGGCAGCGGGCTCGGCCTGCACCTGGTGCAGAATATCGCCCGCTTGCACAATGGCAGCATCACGGCCGAAAGTCCGGGAAGAGGCCAGGGGTCCACCTTCACATTGATGCTGCCGACGCTGGAATGACCCCACGCGTACCGGAATTCCCAGGAGAACCCCTATGGATAAGCCCCAAAAGCGCATTTTGATTATCGAGGACGATCTTCACATCGCCGAAGGCATTCAACTGAACCTGACGTTGCAAGGCTATGAGGTTTTTCTATCTGCCGATGGTGTTTCGGGTTTGAACCAGTGGAAGGCCATGCGACCGGACCTGATCATTTTGGATATCATGCTACCGGGAATCGACGGCCTGTCCATTTTGCAGAGTATCCGCCTGGAGGATGAGCGCCTGCCGGTCCTGATTCTTTCGGCCAAGGGCGATCCGGACGACCGGATCAAAGGCCTTGCGCTCGGTGTGGATGACTACCTGGCCAAACCTTTTAATCTCGAGGAATTGCTCCTGCGCGTGGAACGTTTGTTGAAACGCGGCAGTTGGGGGAGGGATAACGGCACATCCGCCGTGTCCCACTTTGACACCTATGCTTTTGGAGACAATCGCATTGACTTCAAGACCCACACCGCCCGCTGCCGCATGGGCGAGATTTCCCTCACCGAGCAAGAGGTAAAGGTCCTGAAGCTGTTTATCACCCATCGTGGAAAACCGCTTTCGCGGGATCAGTTGCTGCAGATCGGCTGGGGGTACTCCCGAAAAACATCGACCCGCACGGTGGATAATTTTATCGTCCGTTTTCGCAAGTACTTTGAGGACGATCCCCGTAACCCGGTCTATTTTAAAAGTCTGCGCTCCATCGGATACCTTTTCGATCATACTTCTTGACGGATTCGTAGAAAGCCCGATATCGGCGTTACGCGAATCCTTCGTCACTGCGGCGTACGCTTAAGTACGCCTCGCTCCTCAGGATTCGCAAGCCTTGATCTCGGGCTTTCTACGAATCCGTCTGATCAGCGACTTCTTACGTGTTCATCACTCCTGTGCGTGAGCCTTACACCGATGCCGCCAGCACCGCACCGCAAACGGCCAGGAGCGTGGCGATCAGGCGGGGCAAGGTGACCGGTTCCTTGAGGAAAATCGCCGCCAGGATGAAGGTAAAGATGGTGCTTAGCTGGTTCAGGATGGCGGCCACGGCGACGAGGGTAAACTTAAAGCCCGCCAGCCAGGCCAGCATGGCCAGGTAATTGCCGACGATGGCCGCCGGAAGCGCGGTTTTCCAGACGGCCGACGGCTTGAACACCGCCATGACGGTCGCCCGCTCCGGATGAAACCCGGCGATGATCAACAGGCCGCTGACGCCGGCCAGGATTCTGACGAAGCTGGCCCACAAGACGCTGGTATCTTCCAACAGGGGCTTCACCATGATGATGCTGATGACCAGAAAACCGACTGCCGCCAGCCCGAAGCACAGCCCGATGACAAGATCCCTGCGTTCACGATTCAAGGATATGCCCGAGTACGATCCGGCCATGATGGCGATGACCACACAGGCAGCCCCCAACATCCCCTTCACACCAATGGATTCTCCCAGAAAAATTCCTGAAAAGACGATCACCATGGGCAGGTAAAGGCAGTCCACCACGGCCCACAGCCCGGCACCCAGGCGTTTGAGGGCCATGAAAAAAAATTGTCGGCCAGGGTGATGCCGAGCAATCCGGATAGCCCGAAGCGTAGCCAATGCGTGGCCGGATGCGGGGGGAACAGGGACACGTCGGCCAGCCAAAGGGTCGGTAGCAAAAGCATCAGGGTGACAACGCCCTTGAACAGGTTCAGGGCCGTGGGCGAAAGCGTATCACCGCTTTTTTTGAACATGATCACGGCCATGGCCCAGAACAGAGCGGCGCCAATCGAGCAGAGAATACCGAATAGTTGCATGGTCGCGATCCACCGGATTCGTCAGGCTTTGAGGAGGAAAAGCTGGATGTAGCGCGGATCGAGATTGCCTGGCAGAACCGGTGCCAGTTCGCGTTCGATTTCCTTGAACAGCCCTTCAAACACCGCCCCCAAGCGTTCCCTCAGATCGACGTCAGGCATCCCGCTGGCCTCGGCCAGCCAGTCGATGAAATGCTCCTTGCGGGCGTCGTCGATGATGCGCCGGCCCGCTTTTTCCGTCCATAGCCATTGGTAAAAATCCCTGAAGGCAGCGCGTGAAACGGCTATCGTCCCACCCGCAGGGTCGCTGGCGGAAAGCTTCAACCATGATCGGGCCCAAAGGGTGAGCAGAAGGTTTTTAAAAGTGAGGAACCCCTTGGCGGTCGGTGGCGTTTTACTGCCAACAAGGTCTGCCAGCAGCCGATCGATGGCAGCCATCTGATTGAAGCCGTCCCGGGTGGCATCGATTTCTTCGGCCGACCGGAAATCGCGGTAATGCCCGCCGGTCATGGACGGATCGTAGAACTTGGGCTGGTCGAGCAGCAGCCCCCCCAGAAGCCCCATCCAAGCCTCGTCCCAGAAAGTCAAACCGAGTTTTTGGGCCTGGAACCAACTCCCCTTGCGCCAGCGCGTGGCCTGCCAATGCAGGTCGAGGCTCCGGCGAAGCCGCATCGGAAAAGATCCGCCAGCAAATGACGCTGCAGCAGCTTGGCGGCCAAGGTTTCGCGTTGCCCTTTCTTTCCGGAGATGGCCTGTTCCAGACCGCTGCTCAGGTACCCGCTGACCTTTTTGACGACCGCCGCCAGTTGATCGCGGCCGTGGACGGGCTGGTCGTCGGCGGTAATCACCTGGTTGCAAAGGCTGGCCAGTTCGACCTGCAAGAGATCCAGGACATGCGGATCGCTGATGCTTTTTAGCCCCCGGACGAAGAGATCGTCGCCCTCCAGAAACGTCGCCGCCAGGCCGGGTACCGGCAGTTGTCCCTTCTCGGCGGACGGCCGTCCAAACGCCTTGTTGCCTTTTGTGGCCAGTTCCCCGGGGCGCAAGTTGGTAGATGCCGATGGCTTCCTGAAAGGGCAAAAATCCCTTCTCGGCCAGGCGGACGTTGCGAAGGCGATAGAGTTCCTCCTCGATTTCGGCGGGGATCATGCTGGCGGCCTCCAAGAGCAGCCCCTGGTAGCGGGAATGATCGAAAATAGATATCCGATGCAGCAGTTCGCCAAGCATGGCGTTGCGTTGCTTCTTCTGGGCTTCCTCGGCCGGCGTCGTTGTCGGATAGTCCACGAAACGGACGTAAAAGGCATCATCGTCCGTGAGATACCCTTCCCCCAGGTCCGAAGCGGATTGATCGGTTTCACGGATGTAAAGGTCGATGTTTCGGAAAAGGACCAACTCCATGAACTCCAGTTTCTCGTCGAAACACCATTGGATCAGTCGCTGAGGCGCGGCCTGCAGCAAAAGCCCCAGCCAAGTGGTGATCTTGGCGTCGTTCAGGCGATCCCGCTTCCAAGTTTCCACGTCGAGAAGGTACTCCCATTGCCGGTTGGACGCCAATTGGATGATCGGCAGGGCATCCTGGAGGCCGATGTCGTGAATCAGAAAGTGCAGATCGGTCTCCGGGAAAGAGTGGACCAATGCCGCCGGCTGCGGATGGTCGAGGATTGCGGCCAGGGCATCTTCGGCCGACATGGCGAGAATCCGCTGCCGGCTCTCGGCCAGTTGTTGGATGCGTTGGGCATGGGCCCTTTCCGGGGCATTGGGGGAATCCACAGGGTATTTTACCTCCTGGTTCGGGATGTGCGTGTTGACGGATGTGGCTTTACGATAAGCAGAACTTTTAAAAAAAACAAGCCGTGCCAGGGCGGCTCAGGCATGCTGGCGGCCGCCGATACGCAGCAGCAGCAATAGCCCGGGGATGGCAATCAGTACATAGACTGAAAAAACCGATCCAACCCAGTCGGGATGCCAGATAACCGGTGGGTGCCGAAGCCAGCACCCGCGGAATGCCCATGAGACTGGTGAGCAGGGCATATTGGGTGGCGGTGAAACGCTTATCGGTGATGCTGGCCATGTAGGCCGCGTAGGCCGATGTGCCCATGCCGGCGGTCAGGTTTTCGAAGGCGATTACCGCGGAAAGCGCTGTCAGGCTGGGGCCCAGGATCGCCAGCAGGGCGAATCCGGCGGTGGATAACGCCTGGAGGATGCCGAAAATCCATAGACTGCGGATGATGCCCAGGCGGATGATCACGACGCCCCCCAGAAGGGTCCCGCCAACGGTGGCCCAGAAGCCGAACAGCTTGACCACGGCACCGATCTGGGTTTTGGAAAAGCCGATCTCCAGGTAAAAAGGCGTGGTCATGGCCGCCGCCATGGTATCGCCGATCTTGTACATCAGGATGAAGGCCAGTATCCACCAGGCACCGGTGCGGTTGAAATACTCCACCAGCGGCTCGACCACGGCGGCCTTGAGGGTGGTGGGAAACACATCAACCCGGGGCTCCGGTGTCAAAAGGGTGGTGACCACGCCCGGCACGAGGCACAGGGCCATGATGAGGTAAACCATGGAAAAGGGCATGTGATCGGCCAGGATCAACCCGCCGCCAGAGGCCAGCAGCATGCCCACCCGGTAGCCATTGATGTAAAGGGAGGAGCCCAGACCCAGCTCCCGGTCGGCAGATCCTCGCGCCGATAGGCGTCGACCACGATATCCTGGGAGGCACTGCAGAACGCCACCGCCAGGGCGGCCAGGGCCAGCAGTTCGGGGTGGCCCGATGGGTCGCTTTGGCCCAGCCAGATCAAACTGCCCATCAACGTCAGCTGAGCCACCAAGAGCCATCCCCGCCGGCGCCCCAGAACGGGCAGGGCGAACCGGTCGAAGATCGGCGACCAGAAGAATTTCAGTGTGTAGGGTAGGCCCGCCAGGGAGAAGAGACCGATGGTGGTCAGGTCCACCCCCGCTTCCTGCATCCACGCCTGAAGGACGGAAAGGGTCAGCAACAGGGGTAGCCCGCAGGAAAACCCCATCACCAAGGCCACGAGCATGCGGCGATTGAACAGGCTGGCGATCAGACGTTGCGGGGGCATGGTGATTTTCCGGTTGGGGGGTGAAAAAGCGAAGGGGCGGCAGAAGGGTTTTCTGCCGCCCCGGTTATTTTATTTCACAATAAATACCGTCGAACTAAACAGCCAGGATCGTGACGGTGGGATTGGCGGTCCCGGTAAACGCGGGCATCAGCTTCAGCCAGTTGGTCCGGCGTGACGACCGGGCCGAACTTTTCCTTCAGGGCGACCAAGCCCTCACGCTGCTCCTTCAGTACCTCGAAAAGCCGCGGGGGAATGTTTTCCTCTTTTGCGTAGGCTGTTGTCTGCAGGTCGATCCGTGCCAGGATGTTATCCACATAAAGGGAAAACTGGCGGTTGTAAAGGTCTTCGGGGTACGGTTTGTCGATCCGCTCCTGGAATAGCGCCTTCAGGTCGGCGTAGCGGGGGATGAAGCCGATGGGGGTCGCGATGGCTTCTACATCCCCGTGGGCCCGACGTTCCAGCCAGGCCAGCCATGCCTTGACGTCTTTTTTCTCACCCAGCAGCTTTTTGCCGCTGCCACCCCGGGCTTCATGGGTCAGAAAATAGTTCAGCCCGGCCAGGATCGGCCGTTTGCCTTCGGCAATGGCGGCGCTGCCAAAGAAATCGAACTGGGCTTTCATATAATCGCCCAAGGCACCGGGGATGAAGGGCGCATTGGCCCATGGGGCCCGCTTGACGCCGCTGGCGCCCACCTCAGTGGCCGTGGCGGCAGAGACGATGCAGGCACCGATGACCACCCCATGATCGGAATTCTTGGCCACCCATACCGGCGGCATGGTGTCGCTGTCCCGGCCACTGTACGTGATCACGCGGGTTTCCACGCCTTCCGGCGCTTCGGCCTCGTCCGCGTAATTGGCCAGGGCCGAGGAGGCGATGGTGCAACGGGCGTTGGGGTGGGAGATGGGAATCTCCTTGCCATTGGCATCGTTCAACCCTTTTTTCCAGGGACCCTGAAAATTGCGCCCGCGGATGGGTTGGGCCTCGCCGTTGCCGGTCCAGTGGGGGGTGCCGGTTTCATCGATCAGGACATTGGACCAAATGACTTCCGATCCGGGATTTCTCAAGCGATCCATGAGCATGGGATCGCCCTCTTGATTGACATCCTCGACGATACCGAAGATGCCGCACTCCGGATTGATCGAGCGTACGCTGCCGCTTTCGTCGATCCACATTTGGGCCAGGTCGTCGCCCACGAAGCGATTGCCGGCCATGGCGGTGGTGGTTTTGCCGCAGCCCGAGGGCGCGGCACCGGCAACCCAGGTCACACGGCCGTCCGGGCCGTTGATGCCGGTGATGAACATGTGCTCGGTCAACTCCCGGCCGTTGCCTTCATAGACGGCTTTGTCCACGGAAAAGCGATGGTTGCCTTTTTTCAGCAAGAGGGTGTTGCCGGCATAGGTGCAGTTGAAGGAGTAAGTGGTGCGGTGACTGCGGTCCATGAAGACCCGGGCATTGGGCAGGTCCTCGGCCCGATTGAGCCCTTCGCTGTGGATATTGGTGTAGAAATGTCCCAGGCGCTCGACCTCTTTTTCGAAATCGGCGAAGGCGTTGCGGTAGAGAATCTCGGCGCTGTGCGACACGTAGGCCGAACTGGTCAGCTCAAGGGCCGGGTTGGATCCGGCGGCGCCCACGGGACCGCGCATATAAAATCCCACGACCATTGTGCTGCCGCTCATGATGCCGGCCATTTTTTCGCGTACTTCCACCAGGCGTCGTCTCTCAGAATCTTGTTGGCCAGGGAACTGATTTTTTCTTCGGGGTTGGCGATATAGAAGGTACGGTCAATAATGCGGCCCTGTTCCTCCTTGAGGTCGTAATGGATGGTGTGCCCTTCCATGGGAAGGATAGCCTCTTCGCCCTTGTTCAGTGCCAACCGGCGAATGAAGCGGCGATCCTCCTCGGAACCGGTGTTGATATAGACGTGGGCGGGGTCGCACATGGCGATGGCATTGGCGATTTTGATCAGAATTTCCGGTTGGCTCAACGCGCGAATCCGGTCGAGATGCATCTTGTCCAACCGTTTTTCGAACAAGGCTTGCGCCTGCTCGACATTATGAATGCCCCCCAACTCTTTGACGATGTCAATCCCTTCATTTTTTTTCAACATGCAATTTACCCCTTTTTCGGCTTTAAACAGTAGGCTCCCCATTGGCTGTCGACTTGCCAGAGCCTTATGGACGGTCCTCCTTTCCGTCCGGTGGCGCTGCCGTTGAAACGTGGTGGCTGTCGCCGTTACCGTCTTTTGTGATGGCGGCAGCCAGCGATTTCAAGAGCTGCCCGGCTGGCTTTGGCAGCCAATTATTTCTGGTTCCGGCATATGCTGGCCAATCCATTTGACGATTTCGTCAAATTCGTCCCGAATCTCGTGCAAGGCTTTGCCGCGATGGCTGATCCGGCTTTTTTCGGCCATGGACAGCTGAGCAAAGGTTTTGTTGAGCGGCGGATAGAAGAACACCGGATCATAACCAAAGCCATTGCTGCCGGCCGGTGTGTCTTGGATGACCCCCTCGCAACGGCCCTCATAGGTCAGGGCCGGGCCGGTGGGCACGGCAATGGAAATGACGCATTGGAAAGCTGCCTTGCGGTTGGCCTGGCCTTTCAGGGCGGCCAGCAGTTTGTTGCAACGCTGTTCGTCGGTGGCATCGGGCCCGGCCCATCGCGCACTGTGGACACCCGGAGCCCCGTCCAAGGCATCCACGACCAGCCCCGAATCATCGGCCAATGCCGGATAACCCAACACCCTGGCCGTAAAACTGGCTTTCTTGTATGCATTGTCATCAAATGTGTCGCCGTCTTCCTCAACCTCCGGGATGGGACCGAAATCATCCAGATTTTTGATCGTAATGGGAAAACCACGTAAAAGATCACGGATTTCGGCCGTCTTGCCCTTGTTTCGAGTAGCAATGACCAGTATTTTCATTTTTAAGTGCCTCTAAATGGGAAAGTGAAACCTAAATCAACTAACATAAAAGTCGTATAACTTCCAGTAATAAGTGTATGTCCTAAACTGCCCCAAAAACCATCAAAACTGTGACAATGGGGCATCTGATGATTAGTTTATAAGGATCAGGATGGATTATTCATACGTTTCCATCGCCGCTGAGTAAATGTCCCGGGGAGATTGTCCCACGGTTTCGATGAATCAACCGTCCCGTCACCGCCGATGCTTCGGACGGGTGGGGGGGAACTCATTGGAGGTTTTGCCATGTCCCATAAAAAACACGATAGCCACAAACGTGAATGCAAAGAAAAAAAACAATCCACTGACCGTAGGGTCGTCGACGACTGCGGTTGTTTCCAGGTGGTTGATGCCTGTGGCTGCCGGGTGATCGACCCGTGCGGCTGCTACGTCAGCCAATGTTGTTGCTGATCCTTCGGGTCCGTTTGACCGATCCGTTTGGTTCACTTAAGGACGTTTTGGGGGGCTGCTTAAGGGCAGCCCCTCGTGTTTATGGAATCAGGACCGTGCTGCCCTTGGTCTTGCGGGCTTCCAGATCCCGGTGTGCCCGGGCCGCTTCGGCCAGTGGGTAGGTTTGGCCGATGGTGATGTTCACGGCGCCGTTTTCCACCACGGTAAACAAATCCCGGGCATGCGCCAATAGATCTTCCCGTTTGGCGGTGTAAGCCATCAGACTGGGCCGGGTGAGAAAAAGAGAGCCTTTGGCCGACAGAACCCCGATATCCAATGGTGCCACGGAACCGGAAGCCTGGCCGAAAGAGACCATGGTTCCCATGGGCCTGAGGCAATCCAGGGATTGCATGAAGGTCGCCTTGCCCACGCCATCATAAACCACGTCCACACCGCGTCCGTCGGTAAGGGTTTTGACGGCTTCAACGAAGTTGGTCTCTCCATACAGGATCGGATGCTGGCAGCCATTTTGTTTCGCCACCTCGGCTTTTTCCGCCGATCCCACCGTCCCGATCACTTCGGCGCCAGATGGCGCCCCCATTGGCAGAGCAGACTGCCGACCCCTCCGGCCGCGGCATGCACGAGAATGCGATCTCCCTTTTTGACCGGATAACATCCATAGAGCAGGTATCTGGCTGTCATTCCCCGGAGCATCATGCCCGCGGCTTTAAGGGTGGAGATCCCCTCCGGCAAGCTGACCAGACGATGGGCCGGAATGCAACGCACTTGGGCGTAGGCACCCGGCGGTACACCGGCGTAAGCCACGCGGTCCCCTGCTTTGAATTCCGTCACGCCCTCGCCGACCGACTCGACGACGCCTGCGCCTTCGAGTCCGGGAATGGCGGGAAGCGTCGGGAGAGGATAGAGGCCCGTGCGATGATAAATGTCAATGAAGTTGAGACCGACGGCTTCCTGGCGCAAACGAACCTCCCCAGGCGCGGGCTCGCCGGGATCGAAGGGCTCCCAGCGCATGACCGTGGGATCCCCGGTTTGGTGGATTCTGATGGCTTTCGGCATTTGACGTCTCCTTTCCAAAGTGGATGCGTCCTGAACGAAGGCGCCCCTTTTTTTTACCAAGGCGCTCCTTTTCTTGCATCGGATCTCTTTTTTATAAGCATTATGATGGCAAATCCAACCGGCTGAAAGCCAAGATGTCGCTTTTCCCATTCTGTGACACGGCTGGTAACGGGCGCCTGACGATTTGCATCGCCGTCAAAAACGCTGGCGGCGCTTGACAGCGGCGGTGCCATCAGGTTACCCAAGAGAAAATCCACGGCCCGCTATAGCATTTAAGATAATGTTTTTGGGCTACGTTATCGGTCGTCGCGGTATGGTTTATACAGCTTCCTCCCTCTGGCCTTGCCAAAAACATTATCTTAAATACTATACCATGAGGATTCCGACTCCTTTCACGGAAAGGTTTCTCGACCCATGACAGCATCCAACCATGAACGATCGTCCAATCGACGTACCATTTCCAGGGACCTGACATTGGGGTTGGCGCTCATGACGGCATTGGTGATGTCCGTGTTCGGGATGGCCTATCAGATCTACTATACGCATCGGGAAGTCGCTGATTTGAATCGGGATGCCGTCGCCATCGCCGACGAGTTCGCCGAGGTACTGGCCCGTCCGTTGTGGAATATGGATATGGATACCGTTACCCAAATCGCCAACGCCTACCTGAGTTCGGATTTTCTCACGGGGGTACGGATCAGTAGCGGACCGGAAATCCTTTTCGATACCATCCCGCCCGACATTGAGCCGATTCAATGGTTGATCCTGGAACGTAAAATCCTCAACGCCGGTGAGACCATCGGCACCGCCAGGCTGCTCTTTTCCACGATACGGGTTGACACCGTCCACAGCCGCTCCCTGATGCTGACCCTGGTGACGATCATCCTGGTGACCACGGTGATTGGCTTGGGAAGCCATCAACTGATGAAACGGCTGGTGGCCCGTCCGCTGAATCGGCTGGCTGCCGGCATCCGGACCATCGCCGCCGGGGATTACCAACGGGCCCTGCCGTCGGAGAAACGATCGGATATCAATATCTTGGTGCGCGAAATCAATAGCATGGCCCGGGAGATCGACCGACGCGAGTCCGATCTGAAGAAATTGCGTGAGATGCTGAAAAACACGATCGATTCCATGCCATCGATCTTGGTCGGGGTCGATCCTGCCGGACGGGTAACCCAATGGAACCGCGAGGCCGAGAAAACAACCGGCATCATCGCCACCCAGGCGATGAATCAGCCCATCGCGCGTGTCTTCCCTGAACTGGCATGGGCCGTGGAAAAGATCCATCTGGCCATTGAGGAAAAATGCCCCCACACGGAAAGCAAAGAGATTTTCAATGTTGACGGCGAAAAACGATTTTCCGACATCACCATCTATCCGTTAATGACCAGCACTACCGGCGGAGCCGTGATTCGCGTCGACGACATCACCGAACGGGTACGCATTGAAGAGATGATGATTCAATCGGAGAAAATGCTTTCCGTTGGCGGGCTGGCGGCGGGCATGGCCCACGAGATCAACAACCCCCTTGCCGGGATTATGCAAAATATCCAGGTGATGCAAAACCGCCTGTCCGGTGACCTGCTCAAAAACCGCGAGGTCGCGCGGCGATGCGGCATCCCCATGGACGCCCTGCAGGCCTATATGGTGGGTCGCAATATTCCGGAAATGATGGTTTCGATCATGGAATCGGGGAAGCGGGCCGCCAAAATTGTGGAGAACATGCTTTCCTTTAGCCGCAAGAGCGAATCCAAGCACGATTTGAACGACCTGGCGCAACTGCTGGACCTGACCCTCGAACTGGCGGAAAATGATTATGATCTGAAAAAGCACTACGACTTCCGGCGTATCAAAATCGTGCGCGAGTACGATCCGGAGGCCCCTAAAGTGCCGTGTGAAGCGACCAAAATCCAACAGGTATTTCTCAATATCCTTAAAAACGGTGCTCAAGCCATGGCTGAGAATCCAGGTTCGACGCCATCCCGATTCATTTTGCGGGTCAAACCCGACGGGAAATCGGCGGTATGTGTGGAGATTGAGGACAATGGCCCTGGCATGGAAGAGTCGATTCGCAAGCGGATTTTCGAACCCTTCTATACAACCAAGTCCGTTGGTGTGGGGACGGGATTGGGACTTTCGGTTTCCTATTTTATCATCACCGAGAACCATGGCGGCAGCCTTTTGATGACTTCGGCCCCCGGGCGCGGCAGTTGTTTCGTGATTCGCCTGCCGGTCGCCAGCCACACCGTTGCTGCCTGATCTATGTTTTACGAATCCGTCATGAACTGCGTCAGAATCACTTCATAAAGTGCTTCACCGATGGCAATGCCGATGTCGATGAATTGCGGACCATAGCGACGACCGGTCTGGGAGCGAAAGGTTTTGCGAATTTTTTTCAAGACCGCCATCCCCGTCGGATAGTGATCCACGAAAGTTTTGAGCGAAGGGTTCGAAGAATCGACCATATCCCAGAGGGTGTGGGTGAAGTTGTCCGGTCCCCAGCGGAATTTATCCGCATCGTAAAGGCAGTCGGAGATCAGGCGCGCCCGCTGCACCGGCAGGTCTTCCAAGCGGGTAAATGCCTCGTGATTGCGGATGGCCGTGCAGACGCAGCCGATCTCCTCGGGGGCCAACGGGTAGGCATTCAGGATCCGGCGAGCCATTTCGGCGCCTTTCTCGGCATGGGATGGCTCCTTGCGGCAGATGTCATGCAACAGACCGGCGCACTGGGCCAGCAATAGGTTGCGGCGTACCCGGGGCTCTGCATGACCGGCCAGTCGACTTTCGATGATCACCAGCGTGCCGGCGTCGATGGCAACTTTTTCCACATGTCCCAATCCATGACCGAGGTTGTTGCCCAGGCGATCGGCCATGGTCCGGCGCAATTGGCCGATGGATCGGTCGGTGCGGTAGAATTGCTGGGATTCGGCGACCTCGGAGGCATGGTCAGCATAAAAATCCGGTTGCGGATAACGGGCCACGATGTCACGGGCAATTTCTCGAATTTTCAGGTACACCGCATCCATTGGCAATCACCAACGCCAAGCTAAAGAAGGTGCTGGGAGGAAAAACGCTCGCTCAAACAACAAAAACGCCGGTTTCACAACGCGTGTGAAACCGGCGGCAACAAACAAGGATAACGTCCGGGATCTGTCTTGCCGACGCGATAGGGCTGCAACAAGGGCGTCAGGCAAGCCTTTGGGCTAAACGTGTTGGCAAAGCCCGTAAGGCGTTCCGCAGACTTTCCACCGGCCGTTTTCTTTGACCAGGTTGAGGGTCTCCTCGAAGGAATAGGTCTGTCCGAGGTGAAACAGTTTGGCCACATAGGCAAACACCGGATGAATGCAGGTCCGGCTGGTTCCCTTGAGGTGAATCGTGGCGGCATTGTCGTCCTGGGTCAGGGTTTCGGTCTCCAAATGAGTGATGATCTGTTTCACCATGCCGCTGCCGAATCCCCGCTGACGGGCCTGGGTGGTCATGGCCTGAACGTAGTCGGCAGCAACGGATTCATCCGCATTGGCCGTCAATTCGCTGCACAGATACTTTTCCATATCGGTATCGAGGCGAAAATACGCCTTGGAGAATTCGATCGCAGTTCCCGTAGCGCTCTGTTTGCAGTCTGCAAAAACAAACACCACCTGAAGACACACTGCCAGTACGACGACCAGTACCCACATTGAATAGTTGCTGCGGCTTGCCATGCTCAACGCCTCCTTGCCGGATTGTCCCGGCGTCGCGCCAGCGGCGTCGCCCGATCCGGGTTACCGTACTTGGATGATAGGGATTTTGGGTGAAAAGGACAGATACTCCCGATACCATGGATTGTTTTTTTAGACAAGTCCTATATTGGGTGCCAAATGCGGTTCCCTGTGGTTTCCGATCGGTCTCGCGATGACCGCGCAATTGTTGCTTGACAGCGTATTTGACCATAGGTATACAACTGGTAAAACTTCAAGTGTACGTTGTGCTGTGTGACAGGAAGGCAATATGCCGTTGTACCGATCGCCTTATGCCAGCCGCCCTGCCAGGGGTGCATTCGGGATTTGTCGTACCCGTCGCGGGACGATGGCGGGCTTTTCCGCGCCGCCCCTTGTGTTTACGGGGAAATCAAGCTATCTGACCCCTCTAAATACGATTCAGCAGGTTTAACGACCGTTTTTTACGATTTGCGGATAACCTGAAAAAGAGGGGAGACACCATGACCACGCACGAATCCATTGAATTTGATGTTCTTTTTGTCGGTGGCGGTCCCGCCAATCTGGCCGGTGCCATTCGGCTGATGCAACTGGCCGAGGAAAAGGGCCGCGAACTGGAAGTGGCCCTCATCGACAAGGGGGCTGCCGTCGGTTCCCATGCCATCAGCGGCGCGGTGATGAATCCGATCGCCATCGCCGAACTTTACCCCGATTACCAGGCGCAGGGCTTTCCCGTGGAGCAGACCGTCCGCGGGGACGGCTTTTACTTCCTCACCGGGCAGAACGCTTTCAAGATGCCCATGGTGCCGCGTCAGATGCACAATGCCGGCTTTCCCATCGTCAGTCTGTCTCGCGTATGCCGCTGGCTGGGGGAGAAGGCCGAGGCGCTGGGAATCAACATCTTCCCCGGATTCGACGGCAAGTCGATTCTGCTGGATGACGATGGAAAGACCGTCAAGGGCGTGCGTACCGGTGACAAGGGGCTCGACAAGGAGGGCAAACCCAAGGGGAATTTCGAGCCGGGCATCGACCTGATCGCCAAGGTGACCGTGCTGGGCGAGGGGGCCCGTGGCAGCCTCACCAAGGAATTGGCCGGCCGCCTGCCGATTCGTTCCGGTCGCCTGCCCGAAGTGTTCGAAACGGGTATTAAAGAGGTGATCCAACTGCCCGAGGATCATTTTTTCAAGGGCAGCGCCTTCAACGATATTCATACCCTCGGATATCCCCTGGATCTCGACACCCCTGGCGGTGGGTTTGTCTACGAAATGGCCGAGAACCGCATCGCCCTGGGATTTCTGGTGGCCCTCGGTTACGAAAACCCGGCCCTGGACATTTACGATATTTTCCTGCGTTTCAAGGGGCATCCCCTGATCCAATCGATCCTTCGTGGCGGCAAGGTGATCGAGCAAGGCGCGCGCGCGGTTTCCACCGGCGGCTGGTTCAGCATGCCGGAACTGGCCGTGGACGGCGCCTTGTTCACGGGCAACGGCGCGGCCATCCACAGCACCCCCGCCATCAAGGGCATTCATTTGGCCATGAAATCGGGCATGCTGGCCGCCGAGACCATCATGGCGGCCCTTGAAGCCGGCGATACCGGTCGAACGTCACTGTCGAACTACGGCCAGCGGCTGGCCGACAGCTGGGCCGGGGCCGAGCTGCGCGAAGGCCGCAATTTCGCCCAGGCCCTGGCCAAGAAGGGACCGGCCAAGTGGATCCATCTGGCGGCCCAGTATTTCACCGGCGGCAAGGGGCTCAGGGACCGCCTGCCGGCGGTGGACGATGCCACCACCCTCACGGCGCGGCGGCCCGGTCCGCTGAGTGTCCCCAAAACCGAGGTGCCCAAGGATGATCCGGCCATGGTCGACAAGCTGACCGGTGTCTATCTTTCCGGCACCCTGCACCGCGAAGACCAGCCTGCCACATCCATATTCACGACCAGAAGGTCTGCGTGGAAAAGTGCTACCCGACTTACGGTTGCCCCTGCACGCGGTTCTGTCCGGGGGATGTCTACGAGATGGAATGGCGCAAGGACGGCGAGGGTATCGACGGCATCAAGTTGAACTTTACCAACTGTCTGCATTGCAAGACGTGTGACATTAAAGATCCCTTTGACAACGTCACCTGGACCTGTCCGGAGGGCGGGGAAGGACCCAACTACAAACAGGCCTGACCGGTCCGGCGGGCCACCCATGAGGAGATTGTGTGATCATGGATAGCAACACCCTATATGACGTGATTATCGTTGGCGGCGGGATCATGGGATCCACCACCGCTTACTACCTCACCCAGAAAGACCCCCAGTTGAACGTCGCGGTGATCGAACGGGATCTGACCTACGCCCGGGCCTCCACCACGCTGTCCATGGTCAACGCCCGAATTCAGTATACGCTCAAACAGAACGTCCAGATCTCTCAGTTCGCCTTTGATGTGCTGGAACATTTTGAGGACCGGATGACCGTCAACGACATCCGTCCCAGCATCGGCTATCACCGTGAGGGCAATCTGTTTCTTTACGAGGACGGGGACGTGGCGAGCGCCAAGGCGGCCCTGGCCATGCAGCAGGCGTTGGGCTGCCAGGTGACGTGGTGGTCGCCGGAAGAAATCAAGGCGCACTATCCGTTGTACGCACCCGAGGCGCTCGGTTTGGTCGGCGGCACCTTCGGTGCCCAGGACGGCCACTTCGACGCCTACGCCGTGCTCATGGGCTACAAGGCCAACGCCCGCGCCCAGGGCGCGGTTTACATCGAAGACGATGTCACCGCCCTCGTCATCGACAACCACCGGATCGGCGGGGTGAAAACCAAGTCCGGGGCCACCTATTCATCGGCCGTGGTGATCAACTGCGCCGGTGCCTGGTGCACCGAACTGGCCCGCACGGCGGGTGTCGAGCTGCCGGTCAACCCGGTGAAACGTCAATGTTTCTGCGTGGACCCGGCGGTCAAATCCGACCGGCCGTTGCCGTTGACGATTCTGCCGTCGGGTTTTTATTTCCGCACGGAAACCGGCGGCATGGTTCTGATGGGAAAATCCCTGCCCGAAGATGTCATCGGTTTTGACTTCACCTGGGACCAGAACCGTTTCATGGACCACCTGTGGCCGGAACTGGCCGAATTCGTGCCGGCCTTCGAGCAGTTGAAGCTGATCCGGGGCTGGGCCGGCCTGTACGCGGTCAACACCCTGGACGGCAACGCCATCCTCGGTGAGTGGCCCGAGATCAAGGGCTTCTACCTGGCCAACGGTTTTTCCGGCCACGGCCTGCAGCAGGGACCGGCCGTGGGGCGCTACATGAGCGAGCTGATCACCGGCGCCACGCCGACGCTGGATCTCTCCATTTTTCATCCCCAGCGCATCCTCGATGGCAAGCCCATCGCCGAAGGCGGGCTCCTGACCAAGGAAGTCCAGTACAACGTGCGTTAGGAGATCGGTGCCTTTGCTTACAGCTTACAAGCGCCCCTCCTCGACGCCGTGACAGGCCACCTGAACATCCCCTTCTACCGTCCGGGCTTTGGGAACGTCTTCTTCACATCGCCGATTGGCATGAACGCAGCGGCCGTGAAAGACACATCCACGGGGCAGGTGAATCGGTGTGGGCACTTCTCCCTTGAGCCGGACATGCCGGCTTCGTTTCTGCCCCAGCCGCGGGATGGCCGACAAAAGCGCCTGGGTGTAGGGATGCCGAGGGCTTTCGAAAAGGGTTTGGGCGGGTGAGAGTTCGCACAGGGTGCCCAGATACATGACCGCCACCCGGGTGCTGATGTGTTGGACCACGGAGAGGTCGTGGGTGATGAACATGTAGGTCAGGCCGCGTTCTTCCTGTGCCTCCATCAGGAGGTTGAGAATTTGGGCCTGGATGGAGACATCCAGGGCCGAGACAGGCTCGTCGGCAACGATGAATTCCGGATCGACCATCAGGCGCGGGCGATGCTGATGCGCTGGCGCTGCCCTCCGGAAAACTCATGGGGGTAGCGGCCGACCCATTTGGGATCGACGCCCACCTGGGACATCACTTCGGCCACGCGGGCTTCCACCTGATCCGTTGAAATGGCCGGATTGTGGAAGACCACCGGCTCCTCCAAGGTTTGCCGGACGGTCTTGCGCGGATTGAGGGAGGCGTACGGATCCTGGAAGATCATCTGCATGCGGCGGCGGAACGGCAACATCGCCTGGGCGGATTTATTGTCGATGCGTTCTTCACGGTAGAGAATTTGGCCGTGGTTGGGGGGATAGATGCCGATGGTGGTGCGGGCCAGGGTCGACTTGCCGCAGCCGCTCTCACCGACCACGCTGAAGGTCTCTCCGGGAGCGATGGCGAAACTCACGTCATTGACGGCCTTGACCGTGGTGCGCTGACGGGTCAGCCGGCCGCTTTCGAATCGCAGTTGGTCGAGGAGGCCGCCGGAGATGTCGAAGTGTTTGACCACGTGCTTGAGTTCCAGCAGGTGGCTGCCAGGATCGGGAACGGGATGGGCGCGTGTTGTCTTCATCGTGTTGTCTGTCCGGGATCGGGGGTTACCATGTGGCAGGCGACCTGGCGCGTCAGGTGGTCCACGGGAATCAGTGGCGGCTCCTGATGGCGGCAGATGGTCTCGCACAGGGGGCAGCGGGGATTGAAGGCGCAGCCCGGCGGGATGTCGGTGAGGGTCGGCATCATCCCGGGAATCTGGTTCAATCGGGACCCGGGTTGCAGGCTGCCGGGCAGGGCCTGGATCAGACCCTGGGTGTAGGGATGGCGTGGATCCGCCACGATGCGGTCCGTGGGTCCGGCTTCGACGATTTTGCCGGCATACATGACGGCCATCTTTTCCGTCACCTGGGAGACCACCCCCAGGTCGTGGGTGATCAGGATCAGGCCGGTTCGCTCGGATTCGCACAATTGCTGCAAAAGATCCATGATTTCGGCCTGGATGGTGACGTCCAGGGCCGTGGTGGGTTCGTCGGCGATGATGATCGCCGGATCGGTGAGCAGGGCGATGGCGATGACGATGCGTTGGCGCATGCCGCCCGAGAACTCGTGCGGATATTGGGCCAGGCGCTTTTCCGGAGACGGAATCTGGACTTTTCTCAGTTTCTCCAGTGCGATGGATTCGGCCTCGGCGCGCGTGAGGCGGCGATGGGCCAAGAGGGTTTCCACCATCTGGGTGCCGATGGTCAGCACCGGGTTGAGGGTCATCATGGGGTCCTGAAAGATCATGCTGATGCGGTTTCCCCGGATATCACGCATCTCCTCGGTGGAGAGCGAGGTGAGATCCCGGTCGTTGAACACCACGCGTCCCCCCGAGATAAAGCCCGGTTTGCTGATCAGGTTGATGATGGCGAATCCGGTGACCGATTTGCCGGCCCCGCTTTCGCCCACCAACCCCATGCGTTCGCCTTGATCGAGGCTGAAGCTGATGCCGTTGATGGCGGTCAAGTCGCCGAAGCGCAGGCCGAACTTGACTTCCAGGTCGATGACTTCCAGTAGATGAGACATAAAATCTTCCCGAGCAATACCAAAATCCAAATGTCAATTGAAGGATCGAATCCGATCGAGGACATGTCTTTATTTGATTTTTGGCATCGCAGGTTAGCCTTTGTATAATTTGGGGTTGAGTACATCCCGCAACCAGTCGCCCAAAAGATTGATCACCAGCACCAAAAGGACGAGAAACACGCCGGGGAAAAGGGTGATCCACCAGCTGCCAGAGAAGATATACTCGAAGCCGGAGCGGATCAGCGATCCCAGGGAGGGCTTGGTGACCGGCATCCCCAGCCCCAGGAACGAGAGGGCCGCTTCGCTCATGATGCATTGGCCACCTGAATGGTGGAGATCACCAAAACCGAGGTCATGGTATTGGGCAGTACATGGCGGAACATGATGCGCCAGCGGCTCAGGCCGATCACGCGGGCTGCCTCCACATACTCCTTGTTCTTCTCACCCATCACCGAGGCCCTTACGGTGCGGGCGTATACCGGCCATTCGGCCAGACCGATGATGACGACCAAAAGGGGCACGGCCAGCGCTTCGTAACGGCCGATGCCGAAGGCCACCTGGAAAATGGCGCTGATGAAGATGGCCACCATCAGGTACGGAAAGGAAAGCTGGATGTCGGCGATGCGCATGAGGACAGCGTCGATTTTACCCCCCAGATACCCGGCTAACAGACCCACGATCACACCGATCGCGCCCTGCAGCATCACCGCCCCGCAACCGATCAGGATCGACAGGCGCAGTCCGTAAATCATGGTGCTGAGCAGGTCGCGGCCCTGGTTGTCGGTTCCCAGGAAAAATCCCGAGCCGTCCTCGGCCATCCAGGCCGGCGGCAATTCGGCGTTCATGATATCGATGCTGGCCGGATCGTAAGGATCGTGAGGCGCGATCAACGGGGCCAGCAGTCCGGTGACCAAAAGCGCCAACAGGACCACGAAACTGAAGATGGCGGTACGATCCTGCCGGAAGCTGTACAACAAATAGGACGCTTTAAAGCGCTGCCAGAATGGGTTCATGATCGCTTCGCAATCCGGATGGTGGGATTCACCAACCCGTAAATAAGGTCCACGGCGGTGTTGACAAGCACGAAGACCGCTCCCACGACCATGAGGTAAGCGACCAAAAGGGAGATGTCCGAGCGCTCGACGGCTTCCAGGAACATGAATCCCATGCCTTGCCACTGAAAGACCGTTTCCGTGAGAATGGTAAACGCGAACATGATGCCGATCTGCACCCCGAAAACGGTGATTACCGGCAAGAGGGTGTTTTTAAAGGCGTGGACGAACCAGATGCGTTTACGGTACAGGCCCTTGGCCCAGGCAAACTTGATGTATTCGGTTTCCAGGACCTCCATCATCTCCGAACGGATCAGGCGAATGAACAATGGGAGCATGATCGAGGCCAGGGAGACGCTGGGCAGGATCAGGTGCTTGAGCCCGTCAATGGTCAAAAGTCCGCTGTCCCACCCGCCAATGGCCACGGTTTGCCCGCGCCCGTAGGATGGCAGCCAGTGAAGCTCGACGGAGAAGACATAGATCAGGACGATCGCGGTAAGAAAGACCGGCACGGAAACACCCAGGGTGGAGAAAGCCATGATAAATCGTGAGAAACGGTTTTGGGGGTAAATGGCCGCAAAGACCCCCGTGGGCAGGGAGACCAAAATAATGATCAGGGCGGCGCCAAAAACCAGCTCCAGGGTGGCCGGCGCCTTGCCGGCGATCACCGCCAGGGCCGGTTTTTATGGAAGAAGGAGAGGCCCAGGTCGCCCTTGAGGGCATTTTGGGCAAAGCGCACATACTGTTTCAGGAAGGGATCGTTGAGACCCAGCTTGTCCCGCAGGACTTCCCGTTCGGCCGGCGTGACGCGCTCTCCGACCAGGTCGCGGACCGGGTCGCCGATCTGGTTTTTGATGGAAAACCCCACCAGGCTGATGATCAGCATGACAAACAGGGCCTGGCTGATGCGTCTGACGGTAAAGGCGAGCATAGGTGTCGTTCCGAAAGATAGAAGTCAGAAGTCAGGAGCCAGAATGGAAAAGGTGCGTCGAAGGCGTTGCCGCCTTCTGAATTCTGTCTCCTGACTTCTCCATATCAGTTTTCATGCCAAACGAAAGCGCTCCTTTGAGGGTTTCAAAAGGCGCTATATTTTACCGGTTCGCTTATTCGACCACGAGGTCGCCCAGGTAGGGAAAGTTCATCGTATTGAGCACGGGTGCCAGCTTGATGCCTTTTTTGGCGGCATAGGCCTGATTCTGCCAGTGGAGAGGAACGAACGCCGCATCGTCATAGAGGATCTTTTCGATCCGCTGCAACATTTCGGAACGCTTGGCCGGGTCGGTCTCGCTCTGGGCCGCCAGGGCCAGCCGATCCACTTCCGGATTACAGTAGTTGCCGCTGTTGAACTGTCCGAAACCGGTCTCCTTGTTGGGGCACATGGTCAAAAATTCGGTGAAATTACCCGAATCCTCGGTGTCCGCATGCCAGCCGATCAACTGGATATCAGCCACCTGAGCATCGAATTCGTCCCAGTACTGGGCCTTGGGCATGGTTTTGAGGTTGACCTTGATGTTGATCTTGGCCAGCATGCCGACCACGGCTTCGGCGATTTTTTCATCGTTGATATAACGATTGTTGGGTGAAATCATGGTGCACTCGAACCCGTTGGGAAAACCGGCTTCCTTCATCAGGCTTTGGGCTTTCTTGAGGTCGTAGCGCGGGACGCAGGCAGAGTTGTAGCCCGCATAGCCTTTGGGGCTTTGTTGACCGGCCGGAGTCGCCGATCCTTTCATGATCTTGTCAACGATGCCAGTGTTGTTGATGGCGTAGACAATGGCCTGGCGCACCTTCTGAACTTGGAATTCGGGTCGTCGTTTTTGGTTGAGCTGCAAGGTGATGATGCGGGCTTCGGAAAAGGGGAAAAGATTGATTTTGGGGTCTTTCTCAATTCGTTTGAGATCCTGGGGCGGAACCGGGTTGATCACGTCCACGTCGCCGGAGAGCAGGGCGGCCACCCGGGTGGCATCCTCCTTGATGGGGGTCAGCACGATCTGATCCACATTGCCCGGTGATTCCTTGTCCCAGTAGCCGGCAAAGCGGTTGAGGACCAGCTTTACGCCATGTTCGCGCTCGGCCACGATATAGGGGCCGGTGCCGGATTCATGGGTAAGGGCAAAGGAGGGGCCGATTTTGACGATGGCATCCTTGGGTTGGCCATCGTCATCGGTACCACTGTAAAAGACGCTGTCCATGGGGAAGATATAGGTGCACATGCGCAGCAGCAGGGCGTAGGGCTTTTTGGTCTTGATGTCGACGGTGTAGTCGTCCACGACGGTGGCGCCTTCAAAAAGTTCGAACAACCCCTTGAAGTCGACACTTTGTTTCAATCGCTGCAGGGTGAATTTAACGTCTTTGGCGGTAAACGGGTTGCCGCTGTGGAACTTGACCCCCTGACGCAGATAAAAGCGCATGGTCAAATCGTCGATGCGCTCCCAGCGGGAGGCCAGGCGCGGCTCGATGGACATGTCCTGGGCGTAGCGGACCAGGGGATCGAACACCCAGTGGGAATACTGCAGCATGCCGCCGGAGAGCTGGACGTGAGGGTCCAGGGATACCGGGTCGCATCCAGGCCCAATTTCAAAGTGGTGGCCCCCGCGGTTGCGCAAAGACCCAGTATAACGGCAAGGCAAAGGGTGACGACGAATAATTTCTTCATTGAGTGTCTCCTATTGGTGTTGTGGGGATGACAACAGCCATACGCCAGCCGTCCCTGAGGCCCGGAAAGACAAAGCCCGGTTCCTTAACGACAGCCGGTGGCAAGCTTTATTGATGGCCCCAAAAAAAATGAAAAAAATTAAAGTTGTTCGAAAAAGCGGCCGATACGAGGGTTACAGTAGCACATCGGGGGATTGCTGCTGTAACGTGTCACCTCCTCTTTCTTCATCCAACTCCTTCTGCCTGCGGGGCGGTCAATTGACCGCCCCGTTCCCTTTTGGGCAACCCATCATTCAACGGTTTACAGACCGCCCTTCGCGCGTACCAAGGTGTAGAGCAGTTCAAGCGGTTTTCCCAATCGGCCGGGCTTTTTATCGATAATGACCTTCCAGGAAGAGTGCTCTTCGAGCTTTGCCATCATCATATGAATCTGGGCCAGCACGGCGTTGCTACCCGCGCTGTCGGTGTTGAAGGATTCGGATTCCTGAAACGATACATTGTCATTTTCATGGGTGCCGGGGCCCAGCCCGACCAGCGCGGAGCCTTCACCGATGTCAACCAAGGCACGGTTGATGGCGGCCGAGAGTCGGGGGGCAACGGGGGACAGTTCCATATGGATCAGTTTGGCCAGTTCATAGGGGCTCATTGAATGACGTTCTCCAAGGGGGGTGACGGTTCACCGGTTAGTGGCCGCCTGCCGAAAAACGTCCAACGCTCAGAGAATTGCCAGCAGACCATAAATGCTGTCTTTCTGTGAATAGAAGTTGGACATGATTTGGTTGACGGCGGTTTCGGTAAGGCACAACTGCATCAGAATGCGGTCGTAGTGGGTGTATTGGCCGCAAAACATTGCGGCGTTGATGCCAGTCAGGGAACACATGCTGTCGGCGAGGTAGACCATGGCGGTTGCCGTCTCGACGGGATCGGACGCATCGGTCAGATGGTGACCTTGAATGGTTGTCGCCAAGGTGTCGCTGAAATGCCAGTTTCTGGCGATCTGGCCGCCGAGAAAGGCATGATCGATTCCGAAAACCTTCCGTTCCGCTGCCACCAGATCCAGATTTGCCACCTCCATGGCTTGCTTGATGTCGACGGTGGCTGAACGCATATGCCGGTCCATGACGATCACGCCGATATCTTTGAGCAAAGCTGCTGTAAAGACAATGTGCTTGATCGAAGCATCGAACCTATCGGCCACGGCACTGGCAATCAGGGCGCAGGCGACGGATTGTTTCCACAACTGGCCCCTTGACAGACCGTAGCCGCTTTGATGGGCTCGCAGGGTTGTGGTTACGCTGGCAAGCAGCACCATCTCCACAACCCGTTTCAGTCCGAGCATCACCACGGCGTCGTGGACCGAATCGACTTTTTTTTTGAACCCGAGGCCGCGGAATTGGCAACCTTTAGGAGATTCGCGGTGATCACCGGCTCGTAAAGAATCAGGTCGGTGATTTCCGCGATTGGGACCTCGGGGTCTTCGGCCAAGTCCATGAGCTGGTGGACGACCTGGGGAACCGGCTCGATCCGTTCGCTCTCTTTGATCAATTGGGCCAGTGAAAGCATGACGTGTATCCCTTTTCCCTACATCTACCCTTTTTCAAGCATCAGTTCAAGGCGTGGTGGAGAAATTGCGCACGGTAGAAAATAGACAAGACACCCTCCATCGGGAGATTCAGCGGGTTCTCGGTGACCGTGGGTCGCCGTTTATCTTTTATCGGTTTTCCAAGGTGTAAAAAGAGCTGACAGAATTTCTCTCATTGTTGATCGGGGCTGCGGGTCAACTTCTATGAAAGATACATAAAAACAAAACGTTGCTGTCTGTTTCGGCCTTGGCATAGCCATTGCTCAAAGATATTGCAGATCGCTTCGTCAATGGACGTGACTGTGATGACTCAACCGAAAGGAGGTCGCAATGGCTGGAAACATCGGTGCGGAAAAATATGTCCCGGGTACCTATGCCAAACGGAAACCGGGTGCCGAGGCGTTGGTGGGACATTATGTGCGTTCCTGGGAGGGCCGGCGCTTGACCCAGGAGGCTGAGGATCGGGCGCGGGCAGCAGCAGCCGAACTGCCGCCCTGTATTGCGTTTTCTAGAAAGATCGGGGTGGGTGCGCTGGAAATTGCCGATATCGTGGCCAAGAAGCTGAATTATCGTGTCGCCGATCGCGAATTGATCGAGCAGATTGCCAGCCAGGCCAACATCAGCGAAAATGCGATTGCCTTTTTCGACGAGCGTTTTCCAGGTTATACCCATCGTACCCTAAAATACCTGTTCGGTGAAAAATCATTTATCGACAGTGATTATTCAAGGCATCTATTCAGCGCGGTCTTTGCCATTGCCGGCCTTGAACCGACGATTTTTGTCGGACGCGGAACGCACTTGATCCTTCCCCGCGACCGCGTCCTGGCGGTTCGATGCATTTGCTCCAATGAATACCGCGCCAAGCGGATCGCCGAAATCATGGACATCGACCGCAGTGCCGCCGAAAAGCGGCTGGGAGGGATCGATAAGGAACAAGCCGCCTTTTTCAAGAAGGTTTTCAATCAAAAAGAAGCCTCTCCCTATGAGTTCGATCTGGTGGTGAACCTGGACCATTTTGCCGATACCGGCGCTGTGGCCGATATTGTCAGCTTGGCGTTTGAACGAAAATTCAAGACCTCAGCTTGACCGGCCGGTCGCGGGCGAAACTTTTGCAAAGGTGAACCATTCCTGTCATCCAGCCACAAAAGCTGTCTGTCCGGTTGGGATCGGGGATGTGCCGGAGCCTTCCGGTCATCCCCACGCTTTCTCATCTGACTCGCTTTGCCTTGCCTGACGATGCGATGGGGTGTTAGCTTCAAAAGGACACCGCAATCCAACGTTGGGGATATCCATGGACATCGAACTCAATCTATCCCGCCATTGTATCGAGACCGCAATCCGGCGCCGGTACAATGCCGCCATCTCGCTTTATTTCAAGGCCACCGCCGATCAAGACACGCTGGAAGCAGAGATCGATCTGCTCCGGCGGGCCCTTCTCGTGTTTGACTTTCATCGACTGCGAAGCCACTGGCCGGATCTTGGCGGGCATACCGCCTGCCAGGTCCGGCTTGTTGATGATGAAAACGGCGACCCGCTTCTCCGCCTGGCCGGTACCCGCATCAAGCCACCCGCAGCGTCCGCCTAACGCGGTTGGGACGGCAGATAAGTCCCACCCCTCGGCAACAACTGCCAGAAAAAATATGTTCCCGATACAATCGGTCAATGATAAAAGCTTAATGAAACAAGTGCGTTGTGGCTTTGTTGCGCCGGTTGCCCAGTTATTGCATGATTTGGCTGGATGATTAATTTTTTTGTGTGCAAAGGGAAACATGTCGTCATCTGCTGTGCGGGTTCCTAAACCCTTTTACGCACCGGTTCCCGTTAACACCGGATCCTTGCGAAAATTTGGCCAATCGCCCCGGCAAGCCGGGCTTCGCGAGTCGCCAGGTCATTTGCTTCCCACAGCCGACACGGACGTGGTTTTTTATGGTAGCGACGGGCACCTGCTTGTCGATGACCTGCTCGGCACCATCATAGACCTGTATGCCTGAACATTTTTTCATCACCTGTGCAATCAAGGACGCGCCATGGGATCGCTCTCTTTTTCCACCCTTTTGGTGTTGTGGCTGGCCGGACTGCTGGCCGGTTTTGTGGACAGTATCGCCGGCGGTGGGGGCATTATTTCCCTGCCGGCCCTGTTAGCCGTCGGGATGCCCCCGCATCTGGCCCTGGGCACCAATAAGCTGCAAGGCACCTTCGGCAGCCTGACCGCCGCATTCAATTATACCCGCAAGGGGCTGGTGGATTTGCGGGAGATCCCCACCGGGGTGCTTTTCACCGCTCTGGGCGCCTTGGCCGGCACGGTTACGGTACAGTTGATTGCCGCCGATTTTTTGAGCCACATCATCCTGTTGCTTCTCGTAAGTGTCTTCCTCTATACGTTTTTTACACCCGACCTGGGCCGCCTGGATCGCCGTCCAACCGCCGCCGCGCCCGTGTTTTTCGTTTGTGCGGGGCTTTTACTGGGGTTTTACGACGGTTTTTTCGGCCCGGGAACCGGGTCTTTCTGGACCATCGCACTGGTGCTGGTGTTGGGCCTCAACCTGCGCAAGGCCACCGCGAACACCAAGGTGTTCAACTTTACCAGTAATATCGTCGCCCTCGGCGCTTTTTTCGCCGGGCATCAGGTGGTGCTCTCGGCGGGGCTTTTGATGGGTGTGGGCCAGATGCTGGGTGCCTTTCTGGGATCTCGGCTGGTGATCTTGAGGGGTACCGGTTTCGTAAGGCTATTCTTTCTGGTGGTGGTGGCGGTGACGATTCTCAAACTGGCTTACACCACTTATTTTGGGGCCTGACGGATCAGATAAAGAAATTCATGTTGGGCCGTAAGATGGTTTGCGGCTCGCGGTTGAAAAACTGCTCGAGTACGTTTTTGAGGGTCTTCAGGTCCGGCGCATTGTTGATGCGGGTGTAGAAGCTGTGGGCAAACGTGAAATTGGCGCTGTAGTAAAGGGCGAATTTTTTGTAGCGCCTGAGGGCGCGCCGCGGATCGAAATGCTGCTGCATCAGGTCCAGGAGGCGCATGGCGGCTTCCCGGTAGATCTCGGCGCCTGGCGTCAGCATGCCGCTCATCTGGGCCAGCAGCCAGGGGCGGGCGATGGCCATACGACCGATAGCCACACCGTCGCATCCCGTGGTCTGTAGCATTCTCAGGCAGTCCGCCGCGTCGAAGACGTCGCCATTGCCGAACACCGGAATCGCCACGGCTGCCTTGACCTGGCGGAT
>NZ_BBCC01000043.1 GCF_001311845.1 Desulfosarcina cetonica JCM 12296
AGCGGCGGCCGCGTTGAAATACGGCGCCGTCGAGGTGCAGGGCCAGTCCGTGCCTTCGGGCCAGGTCGCCCACCGCCGCCGTATAATCCACCGTAAGCGGCGTGCCGTCGCAACGGTTGTGGGTATTTTCCAGGATAATCAGCCGGGAATGGGGAAAGTGCACGTCATCCGGACGGATGGCCGCCGCGATCTTCTCCAAGTCGATGGTGCCGTCGGCCGCGTTGGGCAGGGTGCGTGGATGGATTCCGCCCAAGGCCGAGGCCCCGCCCTGTTCGTAGAAGAAGATGTGCGACTGATCACCCAAAAGGATCTCATCGCCGCGGCCGCAATGGGCCAGTAGGGCGACCAGGTTGCCCATGGTCCCCGAGGCCACCAACAGGCTGCCGCCTTACCCATGCGTCGGGCCGCCATGGTCTCCAAACGGTTAACCGTCGGGTCTTCGCCAAAAACGTCATCGCCAACGTCAGCCTCGGCCATGGCCTTGCGCATGGCGGCCGTCGGCCGGGTAATCGTATCCGAGCGTAAATCAATCATGTCCATTGTCTCTACCTTCCTGAACGCTTTCCGGAAAGGCGTACCTGGATGGCGCTCGCGTGTGCGCCGAGGCCTTCGACGTTGGCCAGGGCCATGATATCGGCCGCCTCCCGCCGGAAGGCATCCGGTGAGTAGCCGATCAGACTGGTGCGTTTGATGAAGTGCTCCACCGACAGGGCGGAAGAAAAACGTGCCGTGCCGGCCGTGGGCAGGACATGGTTGGGGCCGGCCATATAATCGCCCACCGGCTCGGGGGTGTAGTGCCCCAGGAAGACGGCGCCGGCGTTGCGCAGCCGTGGAGCCACGGCCATGGGTTCGGCCACCTGCAGTTCAAGGTGCTCGGGGGCGATCTGGTTCGCCAGGTCGACAGCCACGTCCAGATTATCCACCACCATGATGGCACCAAAAGCGTTGATGCTCTGACGGGCGATATCGGCCCGCGCCAGAGGCGTCAACTGTTCTTCCACGGCCGTTTGGACCGATTCGGCCAATTCCGCGCAGTCGGTGACCAGGATAGCCGAAGCCAGGGGGTCGTGTTCGGCCTGGCTGAGCAGATCCGCGGCGGTGAACCGAGGGTTCGCCGTACTATCGGCGATGATGAGAATTTCACTCGGGCCGGCGATCATGTCGATGCCCACGGTTCCGGCAACAATTTTCTTGGCCAGGGTGACGAAGATATTACCGGGGCCGACGATGACATTGACCCGAGGAATGGTTTCCGTGCCGTAAGCCAGGGCACCAATGGCCCAGGCACTGCCCATCTTGTAGACCGCATCCACGCCCACCTTCTTCGCCGCCACGAGAAGATGCGGCGAGACCTCTCCCGATGGCATGGGCGGCGTGGCCATGACCACCCGGGAAACCCCGGCGATCTTGGCCGGGATGGCACCCATGAGCACCGAGGAGACCAGCGGTGTGCTGCCGCCCTTGGCCCCCGGCACATAGATGCCGGCGGCATCCACGGGATGCACCATCTGGCCCAAATAGGTCCCCGATCGGCGCGTATCGATCCACGACTTGGGCAGCTGCTGGCGGTGAAACGTCTCGATCTGATCGGCGGCGCGGTTCAGCGCCCGGACAAAGCCACGATCGACCCTTTTTCCCGCGGCAGCTATCTCGGCGGGCGATACGACGAGGTTCTCGATCGAAAGCTCGGGGGCATCGAACTGCCGGCCGTAGCGTAAAACGGCATCGTCTCCGTTGCCCTTGACGTCGTTGAGGATCCGGGTCACCGCCTGAAGGTCGGCTTTGCGGAAATCGATTGCCCGGCCAATGATGGCTTTCATCTTCTTGTCCGCGGCAGCAGAGGGATAGCGGAAAATCTTCATTCAACGGATTCCTTTCATTGCGCGTTGCCATCCTACAGAGGCTGTTTGAAAAGCCTCTTAGGGTGAAGTCCCAACGTTTGTCAACCGCCGGGAGCAGAGCAAGGCGGGATTCCCCAAAGCGATATCACCTTTTGGGAGATTTCCCCAATTTATACATATTTCCTACACCTTCAAGGCGCATGCCGGCAATCATTGAAGAAATAACCACCGGCAATTAATTTTACCCGTTGACATCTCTGTTTCTATCTGTAGAGATAAGCGGTTAATTGCCCGATGGGCAGAGGGGTCGGATCACCCCCATCGGCGCGCCCGAATCATACCAAACGGAGGTTATTCACGATGAAAGCGGACAGAATTTTTAATTTCAACGCTGGCCCGGCCGCCCTGCCCCTGCCGGTCCTCGAAACCATTCAGGAATCTTTTCTCAATTTTGCCGGTTCCGGCATGTCGATCACCGAAATCAGCCACCGTTCCAAATGGTTCGACGATGTGATCAACGACGCGGTGGCGCGGGTCAAGCGCATCCTCAAGCTGGACGACCGCTACCATGTGCTCTTCGTCCAAGGCGGCGCCAGCATGCAGTTCTGCATGGCTCCCATGAACCTTTTGGGTGCCGGCGATACGGCCGATTACGTCAACACGGGCACCTGGTCCACCAAGGCCATCAAGGAGGCCGAAATCCAGGGTAAATCGATCAAGGTGGTGGCTTCTTCCGAGGACCGCAATTTCGCCTACATTCCCGAGGGGATCGCGTTTACCCCGGATGCCGTCTATGCCCACATCACCTCCAACAACACCATCAAGGGGACCCAATGGGCCGGTTTTCCGGAAACCGGCGGGGCGCCCCTGGTCGCGGACATGAGTTCGGACATCTTTTCCCGCCCCCTGGAAATGGAGAAGTTCGGCCTGATCTATGCCGGTGCCCAGAAAAACATGGGACCGGCAGGCGTCTGCCTGGTGATCATCCGGGAAGATCTTCTGGCCCGCACGCCCAAAACCATCCCCACGATGCTGCGCTACAGCACCTTCGCGGAGAAGAATTCCATGTACAACACGCCGCCATGCTTTGCCGTCTACACGGTGCAACTGGTGCTCAAATGGCTGGAAGAGACCATCGGCGGTCTGGAGAAGATGGCTGCGCTGAACCGCCAGAAGGCGGCGCTGCTCTATGACCACATGGATCAGAGCGACTTCTACCGCGGTACGGCGGACAAGGGCAGCCGTTCCTTGATGAACGTTACCTTCCGTCTGCCCAGTGAGGAACTCGAAAAAGCCTTCGTGGCCGAAGCGACGGAAAACGGTTTGGGCGGCCTCAAAGGCCACCGCAGCGTCGGCGGATGCCGGGCATCCATCTACAATCCCACGCCTCTGGCAGCCGTGGAGGCCTTGCTGGATTTCATGAAAACCTTCGAACGCAAAAACGGTTGATCCCGACATCTTTGCCGGGAGCATCATCACCGACCTGCATCCAAAACCCGAAAGTCGGGTCCACCCTCCCATGGGGAGCCGGCTTTCGGGTTTTTTTACCTTTCCCCGCCTGCCATTTAGAGTTCGCTAAGGGCCGTTTGGGTACCTGATTTCTTCCGGACGGGATAAACCGACCCGGGGCACCCGATCTCCACCGCTACCCTTAAGCATCGTAACGTTATGTCTTTTTTGGCATTTATTGACACCGCCATCGATTCCCAATAATTAAATGGTATAGACATGAGCCGATGCTGGCCAACCAAGGGCCAAACACCGCATCGGTTCACATATCCACCGTTCAAGCCCGCAGCTTCACAACAGGAGGGAATATATGAACAAAATTCTAAGAATCGATATGAGTGCTTCCGGAGCACCGGCCATCAAGACCGATGCCCTGGGTTCCTATGCCGGCTTGGGGGGCCGGGCAATGACCTCCACGGTTGTTGCCACAGAAGTCCCCCCCACGTGTCACCCACTGGGGGAAGCAAACAAACTGGTCATCGCTCCCGGTTTTCTCAGCGGATCGGCAGCGGCCATTTCCGGTCGTCTTTCCGTTGGCTGCAAGAGCCCGCTCACCGGCGGCATCAAAGAGGCCAATGCCGGCGGTCAAGCCGCCCAGATGATCGGCCGTCTGGGATATGCAGCCATCATTCTCGAGGGCAAGCCCACGGGCGACACCCTTTATAAAATCGTTATCACCAAAGATGATGTTACCATCGCGGCCGCCGACGACATCAAGGGACTGGGCAATTATGCCACGGTGGAAAAACTGGCCGGCCAGTATGGCGGAAAAGCCGCCTTCATCACCATCGGCCAGGCCGGCGAAATGAAAATGAGCGCCGCCTCCATCGCCATCACCGACATGGAACAGCGCCCCACGCGGCACGCCGGTCGCGGTGGTGTCGGGGCCGTTATGGGTGCCAAGGGCATCAAGGCCATCGTTGTGGACGACACCGGTTGCAGCATGCGCGCCCCGGCGGATCCGGAGAAGTTCAAGGCTGCCAACAAGGCCTTTTCCGAGGGCCTGCGCAAGCATCCCGTGACCGGAGAAGGATTGCCCACCTTCGGCACCAACGTGCTCACCAACGTGGTCAACGAGGCGGGTGGCTACCCCACCCACAATTTCAAGCAAGGCCAGTTTGACGGTGCGTCCGACCTTTCCGGGGAAGCCCAGGCCGCCCTCGAGAACCAACGTGGCGGTGAGGGATCGGCGACCCATGGGTGTCATCGCGGCTGCGTGATTCGCTGTTCGGGGACCTACTATGACAAGAACGGCAACTACCTCACCAAGCAACCCGAGTATGAAACCGTCTGGGCCCACGGTGGCAACTGCGGCATCAACGATTTGGATGTGGTCGCCCAACTGGATCGCATGGATGACGACTTCGGGCTGGACACCATCGAAATGGGCGCCACGATTGGCGTGGCCATGGATGCCGGTCTGGTTCCGTTCGGCGACAGCCAAGGTGCCATCCGACTGCTCCAGGAGGTTGGTGACGGCACGCCCCTGGGACGCATTCTGGGCAACGGCGCCGCCGTTACCGGTCAGGTATTCGGTGTCGAGCGCGTTCCGGTGGTCAAGCGCCAATCCATGCCGGCCTACGACCCCCGCGCCGTCCAGGGCATCGGCGTAACCTACGCCACCACCACCATGGGCGCCGATCACACGGCGGGTTACGCGGTGGCCACCAACCTGCTGGGCGTGGGCGGCAGCGTGGACGCCCTCAAGCCGGAGGGTCAGGTCGAGCTTTCCCGCAACCTGCAGATCGCCACGGCGGCCATCGACGCCACCGGCATGTGCCTGTTCATCGCCTTTGCGATTCTCGATCAGCCGGAGACCTTTAACGCCCTGGTGGATCTGATCGGCGCCTTTACCGGGCAGCCGCTCACCGCCGATGACGTCACCGCCCTGGGCAAGTCGATCCTGACCCATGAACGCAATTTCAACACGGCCGCCGGTTTCACCGCCAAGGACGACCGCCTGCCCGACTACTTCAAGAAAGAGGCACTGGCGCCGCACAACGTGACCTTCGGCGTGACCGACGAGGAACTCGATACGCTGTATAACTGGTAATCCACCGAAGGTTCGTATTTGTTAACCCACGGGGAGCTCCGCCACCGCGGATCTCCCCGCATTACTTTTCTTCGGGAATTCTCCATGACCGATCTCGAACTGATCATCGATCCCGCGGCCATGCCCATGCTCCTGCCCCTGATGCAAAAGGGGGTCGGCCTGCCGGCTCAAATCGGTTGCACCATCCGGCAGTTTCTCTGTGATCAGCTGGGCATCAGCGACGCCTACCTTGACCAGCGCATCCAGACCCTCTTTTTGAATGCCCGGCCGGTGGACGATGTGGACGGCGCCATCCTCCAGGACGGTGCCACCCTGGCGCTCAGTGCGGCCATGCCGGGTCTTCTGGGTGCCACCATGCGCAAGGGCGGCCACTACGCGCCTTCCGCCAGGCCATCTCCCTGGCGGCGGCCATGCCAGGCAGCCATGCAACCGGCAAGGGGCGTGTGACCGTCAAGCTGTTCAACATGGTCGCCGAAGAAGCGGGACCGGGACTTTTAGAAAAAGGGGTGTGGATCGACGGCCGGCAGGTCCGGCGCATCGGAGAGCGCCACCCGGACATCTGGCCGAGAATTCGCGAAGCACGACTCGACGGCCAGCCTTTCGATCCGCGACAGGCCTTCACCCACATTAGCGGGAAAGACCAGCCCATCCGCCTGACGGTACACCGCGATCAGCCGACCACAGCCTCTCGCCCTCATTTTTAAGAACAGCACATGGACCCTGCCTCGCGCCGGCCAGCGCCTTGACCATTACCCCTCATTTTGCTATTCCCCCTTTTCTTGACCTCATCGACACCCGCCTGGTCCGTGGGGTCGCCCATGCGCGTCGTACCGCCAACATCGTCAATAAGGACCGCCACCATGCTGATTACCGAGATTCTTGCCCGCAACGCCAGAATGTACGCCCAGGAGGTCGCCCTCATCGAACGGGAGCCGGCCCTGGGTCGTCGTCGGGAGATAACCTGGAAGATCTTTGACGATCAGGCCAACGCCATTGCCCAGGCCCTGATGGACCGCGGTATCCGCAAGGGTGATCGGGTCGTCCACCTGATGATGAACAGCATCCAATGGCTGCCCGCCTATTTCGGCATCTTGCGCACCGGCGCCTGGGCGGTTCCGCTGAATTTCCGTTTTGTTGCCCGGACGATTGCCAGTTGCATCCTGACCGCCGAAGCAAAAATTATCATTTTCGGGGAAGAATTCGTCGACCGGCTGGAAACGATTCGCGAGCAGATTCAACCCTGTGTGCAGACATTCATTTTTGCCGGACCGGAAGAAAAGCGACCCGAATGGGCCGAATCCCTTGATACGCTCATCAGCGCCTATCCGGCTGAAGATCCCCTTGTGGATTTGAATATCTGCGACGATGCGGCACTTTACTTCACCTCCGGCACCACCGGAACCCCCAAGGCCACCCGATTGACCCACCGCAATCTGGAACACGCCTGCTATGTGGAGAATCGTCATCACAACCAGACTCATGGGGACAACTTTCTGTGCATTCCGCCCCTTTATCACACCGGCGCCAAAATGCACTGGTTCGGCAACTTCATCGTCGGCGCCAGGGCCGTCATCCTGAAGGGAATCGACCCGCGCTGGATTCTGGAGGCCATTTCCGAGGAAAAGGTCACGATCGTCTGGCTGCTGGTACCTTGGGCCCTCGATCTCTTGTTCGCCATCGAAAGCGGGGAATTGAAACTGGCGAATTACCAGCTGGACCAGTGGCGGCTCATGCATATCGGTGCCCAACCGGTGCCTTCAAGCTTGATCCGGGAATGGAAAAAGATCTTTCCCAATCATCAATACGACACCAATTACGGTTTGACCGAATGTACCGGCCCCGGCTGTATCCATCTCGGCCTGGAGAATATGCACAAAGTCGGCGCCATTGGCGTCCCCGGCTTCGATTGGGAGTATCAGATCGTCGATGACGAGCATCGACCCGTCATTCCGGGAGCCCCTGGCGAGCTGCTCCTGCGCGGCCCCGGGATGATGAAGGAGTACTACAAAAACCCTGAAGCCACCGCAGCCACCATCATCGACGGTTGGCTGTACACCGGCGATGTGGCCCGCCAGGACGAGGACGGCTTCATCTGGCTGGTGGATCGTAAAAAAGATGTCATCATCACCGGCGGCGAGAATATCTACCCGGTGGAGATCGAGGAATTTCTGATGGGCCATCCGGCGATCCAGGACGCCGCCGTCATCGGCCTGCCCAGCCTGCGGTTGGGTGAAATCGCCACCGCCATTATCAAAATCAAGCCCGGCGCGACGCTGAACAAGGAGGCCGTGGATCAATTCTGCAGCGCCCTGGCACGCTATAAACGCCCCAGGAAAATCATTTTCGCGGATGTGCCCCGCAATCCCACCGGAAAGATCGAAAAACCCCAATTGCGCAAACAGTATGCGGGGCACAAGGAGAGTTTTCAGGTCTGACCCGCAACTATTCTTTTTCCGAATTCGGTATCTGTCCGTTCTGGCAGACAACTTGCTATACATTAGCCTCTGCCTCGGAAGGGTTGTTTTCAATCCCAAAAACGAGAGCAAAAAATGAGGCATCGCATGCGAAACGAACCCAATTTGTACACGGCAGTGTGCAAAAATCGTAATCAGCCGTTCAACCAAAGGAGGTAATCTTCAGACCCCAACAGTCCTTTCCTGAGGAACGTGCGTCATCGAAAAATCAAACGACACCCTACCCACAGAAGGAAGACGACGATGAAAGCGTTTTATTCTGGTTTTAGATGGATGATTGTTCTATGCGCCCTCACCCTGACGATGACCAGCATCGCTTGGGCCGACGGCTACAGAAATCGCCATCACAAGGCATATTACGCACCCCGTCCCAAAAAACATCACCACCATTATTATGCACCGGCGCCCCCGCCGCCAGTGGGATATTACACCTATCTTCCCGCCCCGCCACCGCCCCAACCGGCGCGGGTGTATGTCCCGGTCGTGCCAGCCGTACCGGTAGTTCCGGTGGTTCCCGTTTATCCCGGTGGCAGCCACGTCTCGGCCACGGTGGGGGTACCGGGATTCGCTTTTGGCTTTTCAATTGACAGATAAAGAGGATTTGCCATCTTTTGCCATTTGTAACCCAAGAGAGGACGCCGTTGGCTCAACGGCGTCCTCTCTTTTGTTTTAAAGCACCCACAATCGCAATAAAAAGGCCGCCTCGAAACCAACTTCAAGGCGGCCAAATCTTGTCCTGAGAGACAGCTGATCGAATCGAACGGTTTTACTTCTTGTCTTTCACCTCTTCGAAGTCCGCATCCACAACATCATCGTCGCAGCTCCGCCACCGGCGGCCGTGTCGGCACCGGCATCCGCACCCGGCGCACCGGCACCAGCCTCGGAAGCCTGCTTGTACATGGCTTCGGCGACCTTGTGGGAGGCTGGGTAAGTTCTTCGCTGAGGCGTTTGATTTCCTCAACATCATCCCCTTCCATGGCCTTTTTCAGTGCAGCCGAAGCGGTCTCAATATTGCTTCGCGTATTTGCATCGACCTTGTCACCAAGATCCTTGAGAGACTTCTCGGTACTGTATATCAACGTGTCGGCATGATTGCGTGCCTCGACCAGATCTTTCTTCTTCTTATCATCATCCGCATGCACTTCCGCATCCTTGATCAGCGCATCGATCTCCTCTTTGGAAAGGCCGCTGGAAGCTGTAATCTGAATGGATTGCTCCTTCCCCGTGGCGATGTCCTTGGCCGAAACGTTGACAATCCCATTGGCGTCGATATCGAAGGTCACCTCGATCTGGGGAACGCCACGCGGCGCCGGCGGGATGCCCACCAATTCAAATCGTCCCAAGGTCTTGTTGTTGGCCGCCATCTCGCGTTCACCCTGGAGCACATGAATGGAAACGGCCGGCTGGTTATCCGCCGCCGTGGAAAAAACCTGGCTCTTGCGGGTCGGAATCGTGGTGTTTTTCTCAATCAGTCGGGTCATGACCCACCCAGGGTCTCGATACCCAAGGAAAGCGGGGTAACATCGAGCAGGAGCACATCCTTGACATCGCCTTTAAGCACGCCACCCTGAATGGCGGCACCCACGGCAACCACTTCGTCGGGATTGACGCCCCGGTGCGGATCCTTGCCGAAAATTCGTTTTACCCGCTCTTGGACGGCAGGCATACGCGTCATGCCGCCCACCAGAATGACCTCGTTGATATCGGCGGTGGAAAGTCCGGCATCCTTCAGGGCGGTCCGACAGGGCTGTTCCATCTTGTCCAGGAGATCGGCCACCAACGCTTCCAGTTTGGCCCGGGTGATCTTGATATTGAGATGCTTGGGGCCACTGGCATCGGCGGTGATGAACGGCAGGTTCACATCCGTCTCCATGGAGGAAGAGAGCTCCATTTTGGCTTTTTCGGACGCTTCCTTGAGCCGCTGCAGGGCCATCTTATCGTTTCTCAGGTCAATGCCCTGATCCTTTTTAAACTCGTCGGCCAGATAATCGATCAGCCGCAGATCGAAGTCCTCACCGCCCAGGTGGGTGTCGCCGTTGGTGGCCTTGACTTCGAAAACCCCTTCCCCGATTTCAAGGATCGAAATATCAAAAGTGCCGCCGCCCAAGTCGAAAACCGCAATTTTTTCTTCGCTGTGTTTGTCCAGGCCGTAGGCCAAGGAGGCCGCGGTCGGCTCATTGATGATGCGCAGAACATTGAGGCCGGCGATCTTGCCGGCATCTTTGGTTGCCTGGCGTTGGCTGTCATTGAAGTAGGCCGGAACGGTAATGACCGCATCGGAAACCGGCTCTCCCAGATAATCCTCCGCATATTTCTTGATGTGGGCCAGAATGAAAGACGAAATCTCCGCCGGACTATGCAACTTTCCTCTCAGGTCGATGCGAACATCACCATTTTCGGCAGACTTGACGTGGTAAGGAAGGATCTTGACATCTTTCTGAACCTCGGGGGAGGAATATTTTCTACCGATGAGTCGCTTTACGGCAAAAACGGTATTTTCGGGATTGGTGATGGCCTGCCGTTTGGCGATCTGGCCGACCATGCGCTCACCACTTTCACTGATGGCCACGATGGATGGCGTCGTCCGGCCTCCTTCCGGGTTGGTGATCACTTTGGCATCGCCACCGTCCATAATGGCCACGCATGAGTTGGTGGTCCCGAGGTCAATTCCGATAATCTTGCCCATATGCTGTTCCTCCTTACCTTCGACAATCTTTCGTGTAAAAATTCGTTATGCGTTAGTTTTCGTTACGCGTTCGTATTGACTGTTTTTACGTCAGCATTTCCGTTCTTGGCCGCTGTCGAAACCACCACCATGGCCGGACGAAGCAATCGATCATGAATCAGATACCCTTTCTGGTACTCCTGAACCACCGTATTGGGCGGTTGATCGCTACACGCTTCTTGGCACATCGCTTGGTGAAATGCCGGATCGAACGGTTCACCCAACGATTCAATGGGGGTTACGTGGTTCTGTTCCAGGATTTTCATGATTTCGGCCAACGTCAAGGAGACACCATCAACCAAACTCTGACCATTTTGGTTATCGGCCGCCGCCGAGGCGATCGCCCGCTCCAAATTGTCAACCACCGTCAGCAGTTGGCTGATCAGCCGCTCATTGGCAAACTTGCGAAGGTCATCCCTTTCCCGGGCGGCCCGTTTCTTGTAGTTTTCCAGTTCGGCGGCCATGCGAAGCGTGCGATCGTGGTTTTCCTTGGCTTCCGCCCGTGCAGCGGCCAGTTGGGCTTCGAGGTCCGATGGCGAGTGGGTGACGTTCCCTTTCTCATCGGGAGTCTCTGCGGCGGGGTCTACAACGGATTCCATGGTTGCTTTTTCGTTCTCGTCTTCGATCACAATTTTCTTCTCTGGTGCCATCAGCGCCTGTTTCTCCTAATTTGACTGGATTTTCTCATCTTCACGGCCGGCGGGCACCCGATCGCGACAAAGCACTTATAATTTAAGCGGTTGAAGACGACCGGGACTGCAAAGTTGACAAAAAATAAGACCAGATGGTGGCTTGTCAAGGACGATCCAGCCCTTGGCCACTGCATAAAAATCATTTGTAAATTTGATAGGTTGAATCAAGAGACAGGAAAAAAGCAGTCGTCGAAGAAAGCGCTTCCTGGGCGCGCCAACGCGAGATGGTTGTGCACCCCCCGTCGAGCGGACCTGAAAAATCGGCGCCATCGGTTGACCGGGATCGATCCACGACACAGACCGCATCCCTTATCGCTGCTTCCTTCCGGACCTGACGAGGTTCGAGACCGTCTGTTGCGCGGCGGCCGGTCAAAATGGCTCAATTTGTCTGGATTCACCCTAGGGGGGGACTTCAGCCCCGCATAAAGCGGATTTCGGGTATAGGGCACCGCTGGCTCCCCGCCTAGCACAACCGGAGCCCCTATAGTATATTTGCCGCCGTTCTTTCAAGGATTAAGTGCGAGCCTGCCCCAATCGCGTCCGAAACCGCCGGGAGTGAACATCTTTCGCGCACCGCCTCGCCAGAACGATCGGCAGCGGTGCGGTATTGACTTCCCCATTGGCATGCAATAGAGGGGAAATGGAATCCAGAAGCGAACCCATCCCAACCATCCAAGCAGAGGAGCCCGTCATGTCACGTACCGTAAATGCCGTTTTGCTGCTGTTCGCCCTTATGGTCACCACCGGTTGCGCCGCTCTGGTGGTTGGCGCCGGTACCGGCGCCGGTGTATACACCTGGGTTAAGGGGGAACTGATTCGTGCCTATGCCAGTGACTTCAAGCACACGGAAAACGCCACGATCCAGGCACTGGACTATCTTAAAATAAACATCAATAAAAAGACCCAGACCGCCAGTGAAACCACCATCAAGGCCAGCCAAATGGATGGCACGCCCGTCACCATTCGAATCAGCACCCTGCGTTACGACATGACCGAAGTGGCCGTCCGTTGTGGATACATCGGTTATTGGGATCGAGAAAACGCCGAACTGATTCATGCCACCATCCTCAAATACATCTGATCCCCACCAACTGCTGACGGCCGTTCGGCAGACCATGGCCGGCCATGCGATGGTAGCTGCCGGCGATCGAATTCTGGTGGGCGTCTCCGGCGGTCCCGATTCCATGACCCTTTTGCATCTGCTCCATCGCTTGGCCCCTGAATTGAAGGTCCAATTGGGTGTGGCCCACTTGAATCATTGCCTGCGTGGCTTGGCTGCCGATCAGGATGCCGATTTGGTCAAACGGACGGCCGCTGTGTTGGGCCTGCCCTGTCATCTGGGTCGCGCCCGGGTGTTAAAAGTTCAGCAGCACCTGCATCTCTCGCCGGAAGAGGCCGCACGTCGGGTTCGTTACGCCTTTTTCAATCGACTCCTGAAAGATGGCAACTACAACAAGCTTGCCCTGGGTCACCATCTGGATGACAATGCCGAGCAGGTGCTGCTGGCCCTGTTGAGGGGCAGCGGACCGAAGGGGCTTAGCGGCATTGCGCCAGTAAAAGACCGGCGCACCATTCGCCCCCTCATCGCCGTCCGCCGGCAGGCGATTGAGGCATACGTATCCGCCATGGGGATTTCCTGCGCCAGCGACGCATCCAACGCCGACCTTCGATTCATGCGCAACCGCATCCGGCATCACCTGTTGCCGCTCTTGGCCGAGGCCTACAACCCGAAAATCCACGATCAGCTGAACCGACTGGCGGATATCATGCGCATGGAGGAGGCCTGGCTGGAAGCATTGGTTGAGGAATCCTACACCGCAGCCGTACAGGATCGTCAACCCGGCCGCCTCAGCCTTCGCATCGCGGCCCTTCGCCAAGCCCATCCCGCACTCTTCCGCCGTTTGGTGCGCCGGGCGATCGAAGCGCTCAACGGGAATTTAAGACGCATCCGCTTTGCTCACATCGCTGCCGTGGATCGGCTATTGATCAATGGCGAAGGCCCCAAAGAGCTGCACCTGCCCGGCGGCATTCGCATCCGCCGCGATGGCGCACGGCTGATTCTGCAACGGGCTATCCATCCTCGGCAGAGCATAAAACCGACGGGTGCGGTCATGGCAACCGATCCGTTAGAGATTGCTTTCCCCTACCCTCGCATCGTTACGGTGGCAGACAGGGGGATTGGACTGCGATTTCGCATCCTATCCCCTGCATCCAAGGCGGATTGGAAAGCGGTTGGTCCCCAGCAGGCATTTTTCGATGTGGACAAGCTCCGCCCCCCGTTGATCCTGCGGTCTACATGGCCGGGGGATCGTTTTCACCCATTGGGTGCAAAAGGTTCTCAAAAGTTGAAGAAATTTTTCATCGACCATCATATTTCCCATACCGATCGCATGAAAAGCCTCATTCTCACCGATCAGGAACGGATCATCTGGCTGATGGGCCAACGGATCGATCATGCTGTCCGCCTGACACCAGCGACCCACCACATTCTCGCCGTTGAATTTTTCTTGCTTGACACCCGATGATGGTTAATATGATCTTTAAAAATTAAGCTGCCCGCCCGGTCGAAACAAATTGAATAATTGATGTGTATCATTGAGGAGGAACCCTGATTTGAATCCATTTTATAAGAACCTGGCCTTATGGCTGGTCATTACCCTCATGATGGTCATGCTGTACAACCTGTTCACCCAACAGCAGTTGTCACAGAATGACATCAGCTACTCGGAATTTCTTTCCATGGTGGAAGCCGACCGGGTATCGGAAGTCACGATCCAGGGCCAGGAACTCCGAGTCACCGATCTCAATCGCAGCCATTTCAAAATCTACGCCCCCCATGACCCGGCGTTGATCCAGCGCCTCAAAGAAAAGGGCGTGACCATCGTTGCCAAACCACCGGCGGAATCCCCCTGGTACATGTCAGTACTGGTCTCCTGGTTTCCCATGATTGTTCTCATCGGTGTATGGATCTTTTTCATGCGCCAGATGCAAAGCGGCGGCGGCAAAGCCATGTCATTCGGTAAAAGCCGGGCCCGTCTGCTATCCGATCAGCAAGAGAAAGTCACGTTCGCGGATGTGGCCGGCATCGATGAAGCCAAGGAAGAATTGGAGGAGATTGTCAGTTTCCTGAGGGATCCGAAAAAATTCACGCGCCTGGGGGGCCGCATTCCCAAAGGCGTTCTGCTCATGGGCCCCCCGGTACCGGGAAGACACTGTTGGCCCGGGCCATCGCCGGTGAAGCCGGGGTTCCTTTTTTCAGTATCAGCGGTTCCGACTTCGTTGAGATGTTCGTCGGTGTGGGCGCTTCGCGTGTACGCGATCTTTTCGTACAGGGAAAAAAGAACGCCCCTTGCATTATTTTTATCGATGAAATCGATGCGGTGGGGCGCCACCGCGGTGCCGGTCTCGGCGGCGGGCATGATGAACGGGAACAGACCCTCAACCAGCTTCTGGTGGAAATGGATGGATTCGAATCCAACGAAGGCGTCATTCTCATTTCAGCCACCAACCGCCCCGATGTCCTCGATCCCGCCCTGCTGCGTCCGGGCCGTTTCGATCGGCAGGTGGTGGTTTCCCTGCCGGATATTCGGGGCCGTGAAAAAATCCTGCGCGTGCACATGAAGCGCACCCCCATTGCCGCGGATGTCAATGCACTCGTCCTGGCCAAGGGCACACCGGGTTTTTCCGGTGCCGACCTCGAAAACCTGGTCAATGAAGCCGCTCTGATCGCAGCCAAACGCAACAAAGAACGGCTGGACATGGTCGATTTCGAGGACGCCAAGGACAAGGTCTACATGGGCCTTGAAAGAAAATCCAAGGTCATCAAAGAAGAAGACCGCCTGACCACGGCCTATCACGAGGGGGGCCATGCCCTGGTGGCGCGGTTTATCCCCGGAACGGATGCGGTCAACAAGATCACCATCATTCCCCGCGGCAGAGCCGCCGGCGTGACCTGGTTTCTGCCCGAAGAGCGCGACTTCCGGTATAAAGACCAGCTGGAAGCCGAGTTGGCCATCGCTTTTGGTGGACGGGTCGCCGAAGAGATCGTCTTCAACCGTATCAGCACCGGTGCGTCCAATGACATCAAGAAGGCCACCGAACTGGCGCAGCAGATGATCCGCAGTTGGGGGATGAGTGAAGCCCTGGGCCCGCTTTCATATGCCAAGGAAGAGGAACAGGTGTTTCTGGGACGGGAAATCGCCCAACACCGCGACTATTCCGAGGAAACCGCGCGCAAGATCGATGCTGAAATCAACAAGCTGATCATGGAATCCTATGAGCGCGCGCGATCCGTATTGACCGAACACCTCGATGTCCTCCATCAGCTGGCCAAGGCGTTGCTGGAGAAAGAGACGATCATGGGTGCGGAGATGGATGAAATCATCCGCCAAACCAGACCCGGAATCGAGCTTCCGGAAAAACCGGCCGACAAAGAAGAATTGGCCGATGATCCGGAACCGGCACCTTCTCAGGAGGCTACCGCGGAAGAGCCGGCGGAGATGCCACCGGATTCGGCAACCCATGCCGACGACAATGAGGCACCGGACGAACCCACCGATACGACGGCGGACGCCCCCCGCAAAGATCGTCCCTAAACATCGCCACCACGCCACATTGAATTGGGCCGCAGCAGTTGAACGTGAGCATGGGGTTCAACTGCTGCCGTTGGGTTATACCATTACCGAATACGCTGAGAAGAGTACTAACATGCCGACTTACACCATCGCCTGTGGGCCGAGATCCTTGGAACTCGGTCGCCGTACGTTGATCATGGGAATCGTCAATATCACGCCCGACTCTTTTTCGGATGGGGGACATTTTTTTTCTACGGACCGGGCCGTCTCCCAGGCCTTGCAGCTGGTTGCCGAAGGGGCCGACATTCTCGATATCGGCGGGGAGTCCACCCGTCCCTATTCTGAACCGGTCAGTGAGGCCGAAGAAGTGTCACGGGTCATCCCCGTGATCGAAAAGCTGGTCGATCGGGTAGACGTCCCCATTTCCATCGACACCACCAAGGCACGGGTGGCCCGTGAGGCCGTGGCTGCCGGTGCCACGATCATCAACGACATTGCCGCTCTGCGCATGGATCCGGAAATGGCGGTAACTGCGGCCCGATGCAAGGTTCCGGTGATTCTCATGCACATGAAGGGCATCCCCAAAACCATGCAGCAGGCACCGGTCTATGATGACTTGATTGGCGAAATCAAAACGTTTCTCCAAGAGGCGATGGCGGTCGCCGTCGCCGCTGGCGTTGATCGCAACGACATCATCCTGGACCCGGGGATCGGATTCGGCAAAACCATCACCCACAATCTTCAAATCCTGCGTGAGCTGGAACGATTTAACGATCTGGAGGCGCCTTTATTGGTCGGATCGTCACGTAAAATGTTCGTTCGCCAGCTGGTCAAGGATCCATCCGCAGCAGATATCGATCCGCTCTCCCCCCAGGTGGCCTGGGGTACGCAGGCGACCGTGGCCGCCGCCGCCATGCAGGGCGCCCATATCGTTCGCGTCCATGACGTGGCCCGCACCCGGGCGACACTATCCGTGATCGACGCCATTCGGTCGGCTTGATCTGCATTTCGGATTACAAGTTGAATGGGAAAACTTAGGAAGTTTGCCGGTCTCGTAAAAAGTCACCGTTTCGACGGATTCGTAAAAAGCCCGAGATCAAGGCTTGCGAATCCTGAGGAATGAGGCGTACTTTTGCGTACGCCGCAATGACGAAGGGTGAGCGTAACGCCGATATCGGGCTTTTTACGAATCCGTCAAGTTAGACGGGGCGATATAGTCGACAAAGCCTTTGACACTGTTAACCAGGAAAATACGCTCACGTGTCTGAACATCGGAAGGAAGCTGATCGAAAAGACCGAGGAGCGGATCTTTTTCCAGCATCAGATCAACCCAGCCGTTGACATCCGTCCTATCCGCCGTTTTGCCGGAAGAAACGGCAGCAGCCAGGGTACGATGCCAGAAGAGTAGCTGTTCACGGTGCTTGGCCAGCATTGCCCGACCATCCCGACGCATTCCGAAATGCCCATAGCAGAGTGAGGCCGCACCGGTTGCCAACAGGCGGTCGATGCTGGCCAGGGAAGTTTCCAGGAAGAAACGGGGCGGCGTCGCCGGTCGCAGATAAAGCCCCCCTGAAGCGATCGGCAGGCACACGCCACCGGCCTCTCCGGCAAAAAGGTAATCGTTCGCCGCAATGGTGAAGTGATGCGGTGAGTGCCCAGGCGTGTCCAGCAGGTCAAAGGGGAGGCGTTCGCGTTGTTCATCGCTGACGAACGCCGATGCTTCCACGGGCAGCATGGGACCATAGGCGCGGCCTGTCGCCCCCAGGGTCTTCAAGGTACCCTGCCACAGCTTTTCGGGATCGATGAGATGAGGAATCCCTTTGGGATGGCAGATGATGGACGCGGTCGGGAACTGCCGGTGCAGGTGTCCTAGGGCACCGGCATGATCCACATGAATATGGGTCAGGCAAATGTAATCCAGACGCTGTACCCCCAACTCGGTTAGCGCCCCGATCAGCTGATCGGCGGTCGCCGCCGGCCCCACGTCCACCAGGCAGGTCGCTTGCGGTCCGCGCCACAACCAAGCGGCGATAAAATCCCTGAAACCGTCAATGGGCGGATCCAAGGCGATCAGGTCGAGGTCGGCTGCCATGCGTTGGATAGAAGCGCCCATCACCGCTTAGTCCATTCCCATCTGTTTTTCGAGTTCACGGATTTCCTCGGTCAACCGCAATCGATCCGCCTCGGAAAGCTGCGGATCGGTCAGTCGCCGTTTCAAGCCCAGAAGAATCATCTCCTGCCGGTATTCCGTACAGGTATACTTGCCCTTGGATTGCATGACCACCTACGATTGACGGTTTCGGAACAAGCCCAATATCAAGGCTTGCGAATCACTTCAGGCAGTCCTTGAAGGTCTGATAAAACAGGCCGTGGTCCGCCAGGCCGCGCCTCAGGATCTTATCAAAATCGGCGATATTGTCCACATTGATCATCATGTTCACGCTTTTTTGAAATGCCACCATATGATCCATGGTACGGAACCGCCGGGTCACCAGCGCCACGAAAATATCCCGGCGGACCGCCATGGCAAGGCGTTCCAGATAGATCAACACACCGTTGGCATCCGGATTCTTGGTATCGAAGTACTCATTGACCACGATCAGATCATAACCGTGATAGCGCATGGATTTCAAGGCTTCACGGCTGTCTTTGACTTCGGTGATGTGATATTCGAGCACATCCAGCACCGGTATAATCACTTTTTTGATCGCCGGGTCGGGTTCACATAAAAGCGCCGTCTTGCCCTCCTCCTCCACAAAGTCAAAGGGCTTTTCCGTGGTATCGTCGCCTTCGCTTTCATCCTCTTCAAAGGAGAAAAAATCTTCCTCGAAATCCGCTGGATCAGGCGATGGCATCGGCTGGCCAGCCGGCGGGATACTGATTCGATAGCTGCATTTGGGGCACTTCAAAAAAGCCGTTTTATCCTTGGGAAGTTTCTCATCGGCGATCTTGAATTTACTTTGGCAGCTTTCACAAATGATTTCCATGAATCTCCAACCCACCCTTTCGTTCCGGTAAGGTCGTAAAACGGTTTGCTCAGGCCTTGTTGTAGCCGCGGTCGATCTCGAGTTTGTCGATGTCCGTGGTGGACTCGCCACGGGCGCTCTTGACCCGATCGATGCCCCGGCCGGTCACCCCTTTGTGGGAAGAGAAGGTCATGGCTGTTTCCTGGGAAATCAGCCCCTGCTCGTAGAGCCCGACGATATACTCATCAAAAGTGGTCATACCGAAAGGCCGCCCCGCCTGCATGATCTCATAAAAGGTCTTGCCCTCGGATTCGCCATTCAGGATGGCATCCTTGACCCGCAGGTTGGTCCCCAAAATCTCGAAGGCGGCCACCCGCCCGCCTCCGATTTTAGGCAACAGCCGTTGGCCGACAATCCAACGCATGGTATCCGCCAAACGAATACGGATCTGTCGTTCTTCTTCATTGGGAAACATGCCGAGAATACGATTGATGGTTTGGCCGGCATCCACGGTATGCAGGGTCGTCAGCACCAAGTGGCCGGTCTCGGCGGCATTGAGCCCGATTTCAACGGTTTCGCGATCACGCATTTCCCCGACGAGAATCACTTTGGGGGCCTGACGCAACGCCGCCCGCAGGCCGTTGGGAAAATTGTCGAAATCTGCCCCCAGTTCACGCTGGTTGAACGTGGCCTTCTTATGCGGGTGCTGGTATTCGATGGGATCCTCCAAGGTAACCACGTGCACCGAACGCGATTCGTTGATCTCTTCCAAAATAGCGGCCAGCGACGTTGACTTACCCGAACCGGTGGCACCGGTGACAAAAACGATGCCATTCAATTCCTTGGCGATCGTGTTGAATGTATCCGGAAGGTTAAGTTCCCGGATGGTTGGTATTTTGGATTCAAGCTTGCGCAGAACGATGGAGTAGTGACCGGTTTGTGAAAATACATTGACGCGGAAACGTGCTTTTCCGGGCAGTGAATAAGAAAGATCGCAAGATCCGGTTTCAAGCAGTATCTCGGTCAAACGGCGGTCCTGCGCAATCAGGTTCATGGCAAACGTTTCTGTCTGAAACGGCGTCAGCTCCCGGATTTCCGGTTTGATCTCCACGGGTACCAGCTCCCCGCTGCTTTCGACCTGCAGGGGTTTACCGACGGTAATGTTCAGGTCGGAGACGTTGCTGTGCGAATCCAGCATGCGTGTCAGAATATGATCGACTTCCTGCTTTCTCATGGGTCCCTCTGTTTACATCCATCGTGAATCCGGCACCTGAACATGGCAGCCGATTGCCCGCGCCAGGTGGTTCCATGGGGATCATCAGGCCTCGGTAAAGTCGGTGGGCGGTGACTTGAGCAGCGGGCGGAAACGGGCCTTGTCATTGGCCTTGGTGTAGGCATCATCGGCACCCACTTGCCCCTTGTTGTAAAGATCCATAATGGCGTCATCCAAAAGCTGCATGCCATACTTTTTACCCGTTTGCATCATGGAGGGCAGCTGATGGGACTTGGACTCACGAATCAGGTTGCGCACCGCCGGCGTGGCGATCAGGATTTCCAAAGCCGGCACGCGCCCTTTCGATCGATCCGCTTGAAAAGGGTTTGGGAGATAATCGCCCGAATGCCATCGGCCAACGTGGACCGGATTTGCGCCTGTTCCTGTGCGGGAAAGACCTCCACAATACGGTCTACGGTCTTTGGCGCGCTGGTGGTATGCAGCGTACCAAAGACCAGATGACCCGTGGCACTGGCTTCAATGGCCAGCGATATGGTTTCCAGATCCCGCATTTCACCCACCAGAATGATGTCCGGGTCCTCGCGCAGGGCACCCCGCAGGGCGGCACTGAAGGATTTGGTGTGCAGCCCCACTTCCCGGTGGTTTACCAGGCATCCCCGGCTTTTATGCACAAACTCAATGGGGTCTTCGATGGTGATGATATGGTCGCTGCGGGTTCGATTGGCCACATCGATAATTGCCGCCAGGGTTGTGGATTTGCCGGAGCCGGTCGGCCCGGTGACGATAACCAGCCCCCGGGGCAGGGATGCCAACTTGGAGACGACCGGCGGCAGCCCCAGCTGCTCGGCGGTGAGGATGGAGCTGGGAATTTCGCGGAAAACGGCACCAATCCCGTTTTTTGCATGAAATAGTTTGCCCGGTAGCGGGCCAGGCCGGGGATTTCATAGCCGAAGTCCACATCACCCGTTTCCTCGAAGAGCTTGATTTTATCCTCGGGTGTAATTTCATAGAGCATCTTGCGCAGGTCGTCGTTATCCAGAACCTTATATTTCACGCGTTCGATGTCACCATGGATGCGCAGGGCCGGCGGTTGCCCCGAAAGCAAATGGAGGTCAGACGCATTTTGTTCGTGCATGAGCTTGAAAAAGGCATCGATTTTAGCCATCGCATTCTCCTGATGGTCGCGCGGGTCTCCGGATGATCGGCCTTCGGTAAGGGATGAATGTCGACCAGCGTCCGCACTACTGGTTCAGCAGCTTGATTTTCATGTCCTCGGCATCCAAGGTATCCATTCCTTCCTTACCGATCTCCAGCAGCTTGCTGTGCGCATCGATGATGGCCCGGATTTGGACCTCGATCTGAATACGTTGGCGCTTGAGTTCGGCGATATCTTCATGGAGTTGGGAAAGACGGCCATGGGCGCGGTTCAAAATCTTCTCGGCCTTGACTTCCGCATCAGCGATGATGATTTCAGCTGATTTACGGGCGTTGTCTTTCATTTGCTCCAGCACTTTCTGGGAATTGAGCATGGCCCGCTTGAAGGTTTCCTCGCGTTCCTTGTAGCCCTGTTTCTCCAGTCTGAGCCGGCGGATTTCCTCCTCCTGGCGTTTGATGGTCTCCTGGAGCGCCGCAAAGGCATCGGCTGTCTGTTCCAGGAAACGATCCACCTCACGCACATCGAAACCGCGGAAACGGACCTTGAATTGCTGTTGCTGAATGTCCAAAGGCGTAAGTTTCATGACAACGATCCTGTTATCGGCAGATCAGGGGAATGAAATAATAAAAAATGCAAACTTTCTGCATTTTTCGGGATTATTATTTTTCCACGGGAAGACCAATGGTGCCATCCGGTTCGGATGGGCGCGCCGCAGCTTGAATGACGGAAGAATACCGATGATCACCATCGGGTTGATGGAATAGTCAGATCAGCGAGGCCGCCATGCGCAAGAGGGAATTGACGACAAATGTCCGCAAAAAAATAATCACCAGAAAAACAACGATCGGTGAAAAATCGATCCCGCCAAAATTGATCGGCAACCTCGCGCGGATGGGGTAGAGCACCGGTTCGGTAACGTTATGAATAAAGCGGACAATGGCATTGTAAGGATCCGGGTTGACCCAGGATAAAATGGCCCGCGCGACAATGATGAGCATGTAAAAAAACAAAACATAGTCCACAACGATGGCCACTGCCCTTAAAAAATAGCCGATAATAAACATTTGCGTAGGATCCTCATGATTGGATATTTTGCCGATCAAAACCCCGCTACAGGCGCTTGCAACAAACCAAAAGTACGCTCTTTTATACGGTTAAGTCAAGTTTTTTCATGGGGTTGGGTGATGCCAAGAGGATGGGTTTCGGATACGTGCAACGGCGAGTGCCCCCTTATTGGAAAATGGGAATCCCAAAAAGTGGATGGGGATCACCCACCGGCAATCATTGGGACGGGGACAATGCGGGCGCCGTCCGGCACCATCGTGCTGGCAAAAAAGGGACGCGATATCAGTTTGCCGTCAAACTTGACCACGGCATAAATGTCGCCATCGGGCAGGCGGGCCAGAAGATCGGCCAGGGTCATGTCCGCCTGCCAAGCATAGGGTTTATCATCAATAAAAACCATCTTTCACTTCACGCCGTGAGCTGCGAGCAAAGTCATCACATCCGGGAAATCGATGCCCAGCCGCTTGACCGTCGCGACGGTGGGAATACCATCGGACGTCCAACCCCGCCGTTTGTAAACCGCATCTTTGAGCAATTCGTACTGGGCCTCGCGTTTTTCACGCAACACCGCCACCTTCCAGGCCGTATCCTTCCCGATGATGTCCACCTGATGGGTTCCGGTCAACTGGTCATCGTAACGCTGCTGCCGCGATTCGTACTCTTCGACGGTGACCGGTCCCATGGCGCGATAGGGTAAACTGTCGTGCTCACGAGTACCGAAGCCCATTTTCAAGTTGAAGAGACGCTGAAAATTGTAGACCCGTTCGCTCATGGTAATCAACGTCTCGGGGGATGCCGGATTACCGGTCACCGCCGTGTAGTAGTCGGCATACCACTGAACATGTTTCATCACCTTGGCCGGTTCCGGCGTATCCTTGTTGTCCTCGGGCACGATGTCGTTCCATGGCAGTTTGCACAGGCCGCAAAGCCCGAACCAGGTCCGGAACATGGGGAACCAGTGCAGGGCCTCGGCTTTCTGTTCAAAGGTGGGCATGAAGTTGTGCACCATGTCGAGAAAAATCAACCATGCCTCATCGTGCTGCGGGCCTTTGAGTGCCAACCCGTAGCCGCCTTGTTGGGCCAATGATTCCTTGGTCATGTACTCGGAGAATTCGAGTCCTTTGGATTCCATGCCGATATCGTTCAGAAGGCTCGCGTCGGCGCCGAATGTCTTGGCAAAGATGCCTTTCATGCGGCGCACCCCCTGGCCGACGATGGCCCCAAATCCGCTGCCGGATGCCATCTGATGGACCAGTTCCAAGGCGTTTAAGCGGTTGCCGAAAGAAAGATCCAGCCCGCCGGTGTGATCGGTCGTGATCAGCCCGCGTTCGAAGCACTCCATGACAAAGGCCAATGCCGTTCCCACGCTGATGGTGTCAAGGCCGTAGGCATCGCAGTAAAAGTTCATTTCAAGGATGGTGTAGGGATCAAAAATCCCGAGGTTGGATCCGCATCCGGCGATGGTTTCGTACTCCGGCCCGTCCACAAAAACACGCTGCCCCCGATAGGCTCCGGTAAACGGTACGAAATCCTTGACCCCATGGGCACATGCCACGGTGCAACCTTTCCAGCACCCGTCGAAGCCCGGATCGAAGAGTTTTTCAAAGGCCTCCCGACCAATAAGGAAGGCTGCGGGGTGGGAGCCGAACTGAAAATTCTTCGTGGGCAACAAATCAAAGTCGTTCATGATCGGCACCAGGTGGGTCGTGCCGATGCGGGCCATTTCATTCTGTTTGGGATCCAGGGCGACGATTTCCTGGGCATGGCAGCGGGCCACGTTTTTCACGGCATCCAAATCGGCCGGGTTGTTGGATTTGACCGATACTTTTTCCCAACGGGCTACCACGGCACGGATCCGCTTGTCGGCGAACACCGTGCCGATGCCACCGCGGCCGGCCTGTTTGTAACGAACCCGGCCACGTGCACTGTCATACCATGAAAAGTTTAGGCAGCCCATGCGGGTATTGGCGGCGCCGGGTCCGGCGGAGACCACGGAGATGTCCATCGGCTTGCCCTGGCAGAAGTGATCGGTCAGTTCGCTGGAAAGGGCGTAGGCGTCATCTGGCAAGCCGGACATCTCAATGATGTCGACTTTGCGGGAGATGCCGTCGATGAACACGATGGTATCGCTGGCACATTTCCCTGAGATCCGCAACGCGTCGAAACCGGAAAACTTCAGGTACGGCCCGAAATAACCGCCCACGTTCGAATCGATGACCGATCCGGTCAGCGGTGAGATGGCCGTGACAATGCTTTTACCCGAACCGGGATAGGCCGGTGTGCCGCCCATGGGCCCCGATGCGATGCAGATCGCATTTTGCGGATCGTCCCATTGCGTGCCGGCGTCGACGGCATTCCAAAGCAGCCACAAATCGTAGCCCCTGCCACCGACGAATATCTTTTTGATCTGCAACGGAACCGTTTTGACAGATATGGACGGTCGGGACAGATCCATATCGAGGAACCTGTCCGTGTACCCTTTGTGAGCGTCGCGGCGTTCATAGGAAAATGATGCCACCGTCCTGCTGGAACCTAAATGCATGGTGACGCCTCCTTTGAATATCCGGCCCATCCATCGACAATTGATTGTTGGATCAGGCACGGGTTGGAAATTCACATGCCTTACCTTAAATCAAGGTTAACATTGCGTCGTCACAGAAACAATAGCCGGATTGACAATCTATAGCGCCAGCGATCACCAGCACCAACGATCACCCGAATAGCGAGTGCCTTGGATTTCCAAGCCATCGACCGGAAAAACAAAAACACGCAAGTGTTACAATCGTTGCGGTTAGATTCAGAAGCGTCCCACCCAGTTTGCCCCCCTTGGGGTCTACGGGGGCCGGTGATACACACGGATTTCCCTTGACAGAAGCCAGTCCTGAACGTAGTTGATCGGGTTACGCATACGATAATTCAAAGGAGAGCCATTTCATGTTGAATGACAAAAAAATCGGGATGATCGGCGCAGGAAACATGGGCAATGCCCTCATCGACGGGTTGATCCGTTCCGGGGCGACACAGCCGGAAAACATCATTTGTTCCGATACCAGCGAAAGTCAGTTGGACGCGGTGCGAAAAAGATTCAATGTCGCCGTTACAACCGACAATATCGAGGTGGTCAAGGCCTCGGATATTATCATCTACGCCGTAAAGCCCCAGATCATCGCCAGCGTGTTGCGGGAAACCGCCGATCACCTGGATATGAGCAAGTTGGTCATTTCCATTGCGGCGGGTGTCCCCATGGCGGCGATCGAATCCGTGCTGAATAAAGACCTGCGGTTGATCCGGGTCATGCCCAATGTTGCCGTGGCCGTTCGCGAGGGCGCCACCGCCGTGGCTGCCGGCGGCCACGCCAGCCAGGAGGACGTCAAGTTGGCCATGGCGATCTTCGACTCGGTGGGAAAATCGATTTTTTAAAAGAAAACGACCTGATGGATGCCATCACCGGACTCAGCGGCAGCGGCCCGGCCTATATTTTCATGATCGTGGATGCATTGGCCGATGCTGGGGTCAAGGTTGGCCTCTCCAGAAAAGACGCTCTTTTTCTGGCCTCCCAGACCATTCTCGGGTCGGCCAAACTTCTCCTCGAAACCGGATCCCATCCCGGCCCCCTCAAGGATTCGGTGACGTCGCCCGGAGGAACCGCCATCGCCGGCCTGCATACGCTGGAAAAAGGCGGGCTGCGGACCACCCTCATCAATGCTGTGGAAGCCGCCACCCATCGATCCAAGGAGTTGGGTGAGATCGTGATGAAAAATTTCACCAATGGCGCGGCAAAGCCCTGAAGCCTGGCAAAAATCCCTTTCGGCGCCACCACGGTCCTGAGGCACCACTTGATGGGGGGATGGCCGTTGGGATGGAATGTCAACCCGCTGTGGAGACTGTCATGCGACTATCGGCGTGCTTGAAATCGCACAAATGCATCGTCGCCATCCGCATCGCTTTGGGTATCGTGTTTCTGTTTTCCAGTTCGGGGAAAATCATCGATCCCAGCGCCTTTGCAGGCATTCTACATAATTACCAGCTCCTTTCCCAGGCGTTGATCGTACCGCTGGCGGTCGTTTTTCCCTGGATCGAATTGTTTTGCGGATTGGCACTGATCGCCGGCCGGTTCGAAAAAGGCGCAGCATTGCTGGTTTGCCTGATGATGGTGGTTTTTATCGGCGTCATCGGCTATAACGGTTACCGAGGGCTGAACATCGCCTGCGGCTGTTTTTCCCTCTCCGCCCGGGAACCGTCCAACATCGCGGTGAATATCCTGCGCAACCTGGCGCTCCTCGCCGCCGCAATGATGGTTCTGGTGGATACGAAACGCCGGCGGACCGGCCCTCCTGTTTGACGCGCCCAAGATTGTAACCATACGGGTACGGTGTGGCTCGTTATTCTTTCTCGATGAAGCCAACACATAATTATTGAAACCACGCCAAGGAGCTGACCCACCGGCATGTTTACCGAAACGATCTCCTACCCGGCGGCCCTCCTGGCCGGTTTGCTGTCCTTTTTTTCACCGTGTATTCTTCCGCTTATCCCCGCCTATTTCACCTTTATCACCGGCTTATCCTTGGAGGAACTGACCCAGGCAAAAAGCTCCGTCGTCCGGATCCGGGTGATTTTATCCACGTTGGGATACGTGCTTGGGTTCTCGTCGGTATTCATTCTCATGGGAGCGTCGGCCTCCTACCTGGGTGGCGTTATTTTTCAATACCGGGATTGGATACGGATCATCGGCGGTGTGTTGATCATTATTCTGGGAATTCATATGATCGGTTTGTTCCGTTTCAACGTGCTGGAGTTCGAACGCCGGTTCCAGGTTCGGAAGAAGCCGCTTCATTTCCTGGGGACGTTTATCGTCGGCATGGCCTTTGGCGCAGGCTGGAGCCCGTGCATCGGCCCCTTGCTGGGATCGATCCTCATCGTTGCCGGCAATCAGGCGACAATTGCCAAGGGCGTTGCTCTTTTGGCGGTTTACGCCGGCGGTCTGGCCGCCCCCTTTATCCTGCTCTCGATATTCGTCGACTCGTTGTTGAGCTTGATAAAAAGAGCCACTTGGTCGATAAAGTATATCAATATGACGGCCGGAGGGCTGCTGCTCATTCTCGGCCTGCTGCTGGTAACCAACAACCTAAGCCTGATGAGCGTATAGGAAAACGAAATGCCATGAAAAAATATCCGACATTGATTACTTTGATTCTCGTCCTGGCAATCGCCTGGATGGCCGGCCCTGCCACCACGATGGCGGCTCAACATAGCGACGGCATCCAGTGGCTCACTTACGACGAGGGCCTTCGCCGGGGTGAGCAGGAAAACAAGAAATTGTTCTTGGTTTTCAATGCCGACTGGTGCCGCTACTGCCATCAGATGGAAACCGAGACATTTCAGAACCCGACCGTGATCGCCTACGTCAACCGTAACTTCATCCCGGTGAGTGTCAACTCCGACCGACAACACGACATCGCCCAAAAATATGGCGTCCAGGGCCTTCCTAGCACCTGGTTCATCGCTGAAAACGGGCAACGTATCGGCAGTCGGCCAGGTTATATTCCCGCTGATGAAATGCTCAAAATCCTGAAGTATATCGGATCTGACAGCTACCTGAAAATGAGTTTCCAGGCCTTTTTGGAGAAAAGCCCCTGATGCCTGCCAATCAATCCGTTACCTGAAATCAGTCGATTCCGGCTGCCAGCGGCGAATCAGGCGGATCAGTGCGGAGATGACAAGGATCATCGACAGGCTTCCCAATAAACAGGGAAGCCAGATATGGGGTTGAAATTGGGGAACGTCCAGCGCGGCCGCCACGCCGACCATGCTGAACAGAAGCACCAAAAGCGCAAAAGACAGGATCAGCAGCATGACCGGCTCTGTATCATGCCAGGGAATAAACGCCTTGTGAAAGCGCGGATCGTTTCTGAATTTCATCTTCGCCAAAGCCTCTGAGGGGATGATCATCGCGAAAAAAGGAGAACCCTTGACACCTTCCAAACCGGCTGCCCAACTTCGCGACTGGGGACTATTGCTCCTTTTTCTCATGCTTGCCGGTGGATGTACCCTGACGCCCAACACCCTGGCGATCCGGAACAACCCGACCCGACTCATGGAAAACACCATCTATAAAACAGACGATGGTACGGTGGTCACACCGGCGCAGCTCTTCGCCGAATTAGGCCCCGAACGGGTGATCTATGTGGGCGAAAGCCATACCAACCCGGCGCATCATGCCATCCAGCTTCAGGTCATCCAAGCCCTGGCCCGACAAACCCCCGATCTGATCATCGGTATGGAGATGTTCGACGTCACCTATCAGCCGGTGTTGGACCGCTGGTGCGCGGGACAACTCGACGTGCCCACCTTTCTGAAACAAACCCATTGGGCCGTCAACTGGCGTTACGATTTCGCTCTGTACCGTGATATTCTGGAATTTGCAAAAGAAAACAGATTGCGGGTGGTTGCCCTGAACATCCCTTTCCATATCCCGGCTAAAATCCGCATCGGTGGCATCAATAGCCTGACGGAAGCGGATCGACGGTACCTGCCCCAGACCATCGATACCGGCAATACCGCCCATCGGAATTATTTGAAAACCATTTACGACCTGCACGCCTTCGCGGCAGAGGATCACTTCGCTACCTTTTACGAGGCACAGTGCGCGTGGGAAGATGCCATGGCCGACGCCGTGGCCCAACATTTGGGCGAGGGCAGATGGTAGTTCTGGTGGGCAATGGACACATCATCCGCAAGTTCGGCATCCCCGATCGGGCTTTTTCCAGGACCCATGCCCCTTTCAAAACGATCTACCTGGCCGAGGTGGGCGGGGAAGCCGAGCGTGACTGGGCGGACTACCTGTGGATCACGGCGGAAACACCGATGCGGCATATGCCCATGAGAAGGCCCGCGCCGTGATTGACGGATTCGTAAAAACCCGATATCGGCGTTACGCTTCACCCTTCGTCACTGCGGCGTACGCAATAGTACGCCTCCTTCCTTAAGGATTCGCAAGCCTTGATCTCGGGCTTTTTACGAATCGTCGGAAATGCGACTTTTTACGAGTTCATCAGATATTGGGTTTATTAAGGTTACCCGCACTTCGTATATCCACAGAAGTGACAGGTCATGCAGCCTTCCTCGAAGCTGATCGTCTGGCCGCATTCGGGACAGACCTCGCCCATCAGGCCGCGGCTGCCGCTTCGTTTTTCGGCGCCCTTCAAATAGCGATCTTCCAGGACCCGGGCAATGGCGTCGGGGATGGAAAGCACCAGGCCCCCATTTTGAAAAATGGGATGTTCACCACCAATTCCCTTGAGTTGCTCAACCACCTTGTCGGCCGTTACGCCCGACCGGAAGGCCAACGACACCAACCGACCAATGGCCTCGGTTTTAGCGGTGGTCGAACGCCCTGATTTGCCGATCGTGGCAAAGACTTCGAACGGTTTTCCGTGATACTCGGTGACGGTCACGTAAAGCTGGCCGAGGCCGGTTTTGACCCGAGTGGTGAAGCCGTCCAGGGTGTCGGGTCTTTTGCGCACGGCCGTCATGAACGCATCCTGATCCTTCTGGCTCGGCGCAAAGGAGAGCACCTGGTTTTCCTTGCTGCCATCCCGGTAAATGGTAACGCCCTTGCACCCCAATTCCCAGGCCAAATCATAGATCTTGTTGACGTCGGCCACTGTCGCATCCCTCGCCAGATTGACGGTTTTTGAGACGGCGTTGTCGGTATGCTTCTGAAAGGCCGCCTGCATGCGCAGGTGCCATTCCGGCAAGATATCGTGGGCGGTGACAAATACGCGCTTGACGGGCTCGGGGATGTCTTCGATGTGAGCGATACTGCCCATGCTGGCAACGGTTTCCATCAGCGCGTTTGAATAAAATCCCTGCTGCCTGGCAACGGCTTCAAAATGGGGATTGACCTCCATGAGCTTGTCGTCATCCATCACCGTACGGACAAAACTGAGTGCAAAAAGAGGCTCGATCCCCGATGAGCAGTCGCTGATGATGCTGAGGGTTCCGGTGGGTGCGATCGTGGTGGTCGTCGCGTTGCGATAGGCGGCTGCTGGATCATCCTTGAAACGACTTTGCGCGTAGTTGGGGAAAGGACCGCGCTCCCCGGCCAGAGACAGGGAGGCTTGATGGGATTCGTTCTGGATGAAGCCCATGAGTTCCTCGGCCATCGTCAAGGCCGCTTCGCTGTTGTATGGAATCGATAGTTGAAACAAGAGATCGGCAAACCCCATGATGCCCAAACCGATCTTGCGGTTTCCCTTGACCATGCGGTCGATGGCGGCAAGCGGATAACGGGACTGGTCAATGGTGTTGTCCAAAAAGCGGACGGCCAGCCAAACCGTTTCCTTTAGCGCGGCATAATCGATGCTTGATCCGGTATCATCGGCAATCACGAACTTGGAAAGATTGATCGATCCGAGGTTGCAGGCCTCCATGGGCAACAGCGGTTGTTCCCCGCAGGGGTTGGTGCTTTCGATCTCGCCCAAGGCCGGGGTCGGATTGTCCGTGTTGATCCGGTCCAGAAAAACGATTCCGGGATCGCCGTTTTTCCACGCTTGGGTCACCAACGCCGTATAAACCTCCCTGGCGTTGAGCGTGGACACGGGGCAGCGATCCCTGGGATCCACCAGGTCATAGGTGGCATCCGCCTTAACCGCCTGCATGAAGGCGTCGGTAATGCCCACCGATATGTTGAAATTATTCAATTCGCTGTTGTTGGCCTTGCAGTGGATGAATTCCATGATATCCGGGTGGTCCACGCGCAAAATGGCCATGTTGGCGCCACGCCGGGTGCCGCCCTGCTTGACCTGCTCGGTTGCCGTGTTGAATATTTTCATGAACGAAATCGGCCCGGAAGCAATGCCCCCGGTGGTCCCCACCATGGAGTTTTTTGGCCGCAAGCGGGAAAAGGAAAAGCCGGTGCCCCCGCCTGATTTATGGATGATGGCGGCATTTTTAAGGGAGTCGAAAATTCCCTCCATGCTATCTTCAATGGGTAGGACGAAACAGGCGGCCAGCTGTCCCAACCGCCTGCCCGCGTTCATCAGGGTGGGCGAATTGGGCAAAAACCGAAATTCGGTCATCAGATGGTAAAACAGTTGGGTATAGTGCTCGACATCGGCTTTCGGGTCATACATCAGCTCTGCCTCGGCGATATGCCGGGCAACCCGGTGAAACATTTCCGCTGGACGCTCCTGGATCTTGCCCTCGACATCCTTTCTTAAATAACGTCGTTCAAGAACGGTTTGGGCATTGGCGGAAAGATCGAAACCATTCCGCAGGAACATATCCCGGGTCAACCGGATCGGTTTCTGGCAGGCCGTGTCGAGTCCGTATTCGGCGAGCTTGGCCTTGACCAATTCGTCGATCATGGGGGCGGTAATCTGACGAAGGTCCATGCGATCGATGGTGGCACGGATAAAGGTCGCAATCTCCTTCGCCTGGCGCTCGTCGACCGCATTGGCGCCGATGAGGCTTTGGCAAAAACGCTGGTCATCCCAAACGTGCGTGTTCAGGTCCACGTTACCATCGTCGATAATCAGAGTTTTCTCTTTTTGTGGCATGTCACTGTAACTCCAGAGGTAAGACCGGGGAATGATCGAAGGAAATCGGCAGTGTGGGCACCAGCCCCACGCCCTTCCGCTGAAAATCAATTTCTCATACAACATATTGTATGTCAACGCTCTTTTACCACTAAATCTGCATAGCGTTAAATATGCTGAAATCGCACCATTTCCCATCCTCGACAAACCCGGACAAATAGTTTTGCATGCAATCCCAACAGGTTGCCCATAGGGGCGCATGGCAACCGAAATCCACTACATATAGAAAAAGCAGCTTGACAGACAACAACATCTTGATGTAATTAGGTCGTCATAACCATGGCTTCACCATGGCGTTGGAAATACACCATATCCGCTAGGTCGTGCCCCCAGAAGAAATACCGCGAACGGTATTTCCTCATCGTTTCAAATCGTCGTAACCCGACACGTCATACCCGAGGAGAGCCCTGTGATAGAAGAGATCAAGAAGCGTGATGGCCGTATTGTCGAATTCGATTCCTCCAAGATTACCGCTGCCATTGCCAAAGCGGGTCAGGTGACTGGAGAATTCGGGGATCGGGAAGCCAAAAAGATGACATTGCGGGTACTGACCCTGGCCCATGAACTCCGTCTGGGACCGACACCGGAGGTGGAGGAAATTCAGGATATTGTCGAGCGGGTGTTACTGGATTCGCCCTATTACAAAACTGCCAAAGCCTATATCATTTACCGTGAACAGCATGCCCAGATTCGTCGCATCGCCACGAAAGCCCACGTGGACCTCGTCGAGCACTACATCCGCAAACTGGACTGGAAGATTAAAGAAAACAGCAACATGTGCTATTCACTGCAGGGACTCAACAACTACATTTCCTCGGATGTGACCTCGGAGTACTGGCTCAACAAAATCTATCCGCCTGAAATTCGCCGCGCTCACGCCGATGGTGAGTTACACATTCATGATCTGAGCCTGCTTTCGGTTTACTGTGTGGGCTGGGACCTCACCGACCTCTTGCGCAATGGATTCAAAGGCGTCGAGGGCAAGGTTGAGAGTGCGCCGCCCAAGCACCTGCGCTCGGCCCTGGGGCAGATCGTCAACTTCTTCTATACCCTCCAGGGCGAGGCGGCCGGAGCCCAGGCGCTATCCAATTTCGACACCTTGCTGGCCCCCTTCATCCGCTATGACAAGTTGAGCTATCCCAAGGTCAAACAGGCCCTGCAGGAATTCGTCTTCAACATCAACATCCCTACCCGGGTGGCTTCCAGACGCCGTTCACCAACATCACCATGGACCTTTGCGTGCCCCATACCTTGAAGGACCATCCGGTGATCATCGGCGGCAAGGAGAAGCGGGTCACCTATGGCGAATTTCAGGAGGAGATGGATCTTTTCAACCGGGCCTTTGCCGAGGTGATGATCGAAGGCGACGCCAAGGGCCGCGTTTTCACCTTTCCCATTCCCACCTACAACATCACCCGGGATTTCGATTGGGACAACCCCAACCTGGAACCCGTTTGGCGGATGACCGGCAAGTACGGAATTCCCTACTTCTCCAACTTTGTGAATTCCGACATGTCGCCGGAAGACGCCCGCTCCATGTGCTGCCGACTGCGCCTGGACAACCGTGAACTGCTCAAACGCGGCGGCGGCCTGTTCGGCGCCAACCCGCTGACCGGATCCATCGGCGTGGTGACCATCAATCTGCCAAGAATCGGTTATTTGGCCCATGACGAGAAAAACTTTTTCGAACGTCTCCAGGCGCAGGTGAACCTGGCCATCGAAAGTTTGGCGATCAAACGCAAAGTGCTGGAGCAGTTCACCGACAAACAGCTTTATCCCTATTCCAAATTCTACCTGCGCGACATCAAGAACCGCTCGGGTGTTTACTGGAAGAATCACTTCTCGACCATCGGGATCGTGGGCATGAACGAAGCCTGCCTCAATTTCCTCAACGCCGATATCACCACAGGCTTGGGACAGGCCTTCGCGATCAAGGTCATGGACACCCTGCGGGGCATGATCGCGGAAATCCAGGACCGCACCGGCGATATTTTCAATCTGGAAGCCACGCCGGCCGAAGGCACCTCCTATCGCCTGGCCATGATCGACAAGAAACGCTACCCGGATATCCTATGCGCCAACGAGGAGGATGTTCAAAAAGGCGCCGTCCCCTATTACACCAATTCCACGCAACTGCCGGTCAATTACACCGACGATATTTTCGAGACCCTCATGCTCCAGGACAACCTGCAGACCAAATATACCGGTGGCACCGTTCTGCACCTTTTTCTGGGAGAACAGGTCGGCGACATCGAAACGGTGAAATCGATCATCCGCAAGGTATCGAGTAATTATCATCTGCCCTATTTCACCCTGACGCCCACCTTTTCGGTTTGCCCCACCCACGGCTACCTCAACGGCGAGCAGCCCCGCTGTTCCCACTGCGACCGGGAAACGGAAGTCTATTCCAGGGTGGTCGGCTACTTGCGACCCATCAAACAGTGGAACGACGGAAAGCAGGCCGAATACTGCCGACGCAACCCTTCCGTATTCCACCGGAAGAGCTGCCGGGGGTCGCCGCCATTAATCTGAAGGACGTCGCCCCTGTTTCTTCCCCCGCGAGGGTGCTGCCCGAACAAGCCCCTGTTGCGCCAGCCGTTGACGCTGAAGCGCATTTACGGCAGCAGAGTGGATTGGTGTGAAGCGGTCCATGATTCTGGCGGGGTTTCAAAAAAATTCGTTTATCGACTTTCCCGGGAAAATCAGTTGCGTCCTGTTTCTGACCGGATGCAATTTCTTTTGTCCATACTGCCACAACGCCGCCCTGGCAAATGGAGAATACCCCCAGAGGATCGATATCGAGACGGTCCTGGACTTTCTGAAAGCCCGCCGCGGCATGCTCGAGGGGGTGGCGATATCCGGCGGTGAGCCCACCCTGAGTCCGGCGATTGCGGATCTGTGCCGCTCCATCAAGGCACTGGGATATCCGCTCAAGTTGGACACCAACGGCAGCCGGCCCGATATCCTGGGCCGGTTGCTGGACCAGCGGCTGGTGGATTTTGTGGCCATGGACGTGAAGGCGCCCCTTGATCGTTATACCCCTTTCTGTGATCAGACGGACATCGCCGACCGAATCCGTGAAAGCATCCATCGGCTCATGACCGTCGCGCCGGCCTATGAATTCCGGACGACCTGCGCCGCCCCGTTTATCAATACCACCACCATCGTCCCCATGGCCCGGGCCATCCAGGGTGCCGACCGTTATGTCCTGCAGCCATTCAACCGGCGATCGGTCTGTCTCGACCCCGCCTTCAATGGCAAGACGGACCCGACCCTTTTTCCCGAAGCGATGCGCCAGCTACGTGATCTGGCCGCACCCTTTGTACGGTCCTGCACCATCCGTTAGCCCCAAAAGCCCCTCCATCTCCGTTGGTCGGTTACGATTTTTGCACTACCCGGTTACGAGCTTTACCCGCCAACAGCCGCCCACGCCATCGTCGGAATACCGATCATTCCCTAAGAATCGATTTCAAATCAATAAATCAGGATGTTATTCCATCCGAACCAAGTCCGAAACGTTTGGCAGGGAAATTGCTGCAGAAATGCTGGATACGAGATTTCCCAAATGGATTGCGCAGGAGAATTCGACTTGACCCAGAACAGACTTTTGTCTCGACCGACACTCATCGCCGCCGGTGTCATCGCCGCTTTCCTGGCCATCATATGCATGCCCCTGGTCGCTAAGGCCGCCAGCGTTACTCTGCAATGGGATGCCAACGTCCCCGCACCGCAAGGTTACCGGGTGTTTGTCCGCAAAGCCGATACGGCCTACGACTATACCCAGCCCGACTGGCAAGCAGCCAGACCACCTGTACCCTGAGCAATCTCGATGACGGGACGGATTATTATTTTGTGGTTCGTGCCTACGAGGGATCTCTGGAGAGCGCGGATTCGGTAGAGGTCCACTACGCCGCACCGGCTGCCAGCACCCCCGATCCAGTGGATGCGCCGGACACGGATGGCGACGGCATCCCGGACAGCCTGGACGATGACAACGACAATGACGGGATGCCCGATGTGTGGGAAGCCTATTATGGACTGGATCCCACAACGAATGATGGCGCCGGCGATCTGGATGGTGACGGCATCAGCAACCTTGATGAATACCGGGCCGGTTCGGAACCGGATGATGCCGGTGACGGAACCGCACCAGCACAACCGCAGACTGTCGCCCCGGTGGAGGGTGAAATCGTCAGTCTCACACCATCTCTTGAAACGGAAGCCTTCTTCGATAGCGAGGGGGATGCCCACACCGCTACGCAATGGCAGATTTACGCCACTGGCACGTCTGATGCCACGGATACTGATATCGACAACGGGGCTTGCGTCATGGATGTCATCAGCGATTCCCAGCTGACCCGCTTGAAAGTTCCCCTTTTGGTGTTGAGCGGAGACCAAACCTACCAGTGGCGGGTGCGCTTCTTCGACAGCAGTGGAATGGTATCGCCCTGGTCGGAAATCAGTACCTTTACGACCGAGGCAGCCGGTGATGATACCGACCTGCCCGCAACCCAGAAAGCCCTTGAGGGGCCACCTTCGGCCGCCGCCAACGTCACCCTCCTCACCAGCATCAGTGTTGAGGGAAACGACTGCAGCGCCAGTATCGAACAAGTAACCGTTGTGGATCCGGCCGGTTTTGAGGTTGACGAAACCACCCCGTCTGATCTGCCAACGGAAATGGTTGTCTTTAAACTGACCCTGGATAAGGTCGGCGGCAGCGTCGAGGTGACCGTGCAGTTTTCCGGCGCCGCACCGGCGGACGCCGAGTGGATAAAATACGACAGCGTCAATGGGTGGCAAACCTATGCCGATTTGGCGGAATTTGCCAGTGGCCGCAATTCCGTCACCATGACCCTTCAAGACGGCGGTTTCGGCGATGCCGACGGAACCGCCAATGGAATCATCATCGATCCGTCGGGTCTTTCAACCGACACGACCGATACGACAGACAGCGCCGCCAGCACAATCTCAAGCAGCAGTTCGACGGAATCCAGCGGTGGTGGCGGCGGCGGTGGGGGTGGGGGATGTTTTATCTCCACCATCGGATTTTAAGTGCCCATCCAGAAAGAGGAAAATTGGGTCGAGATCGAGGCGCGCGAAAAATTTTAAGGAGAACCCTGACCATGTCTACCCAAAATGACAAGCTATCCCCTCTAAAACCGAGTTTCAATGATCGTCGTGTCGGTATCGACCGACGCGTTGTGAGCTATGATTGTTACATCCCCGAGCGTCGGGGCGCGACGGACCGGCGCCGAGCATGCGGTGATGATACGCTCCATGGAGAGTGGCGCGACAGGCGGCGATACGCCTGAGCTTTGGGTGCGCTCTTTGCGCAAGCGCTGCGGGATGGGGATCAAGGATCCTCATCCTCAGCCGACACCACCCCCGCCCGTTCATACAAATCAAAAAAATGATGGGTGGGTCCACATCCCTTGCCCAGGGGCAACCCGTGTGCGATGGCACCGGAAATATAGCGTTTCGCTTCCCCGACCGCATCGAAGAACGATCGGCCACGGGCCATGTAAGCGGTGATGGCCGATGAGAAGGTGCATCCGGTTCCGTGGGTGTTGCGCGTGTCGATGCGGGGGTGTTCCAACCGACTGAAGGTCGTACCGTCGAAAAGAATGTCCGTTGCCGTCCGCCCCTGTCTTAGATGTCCCCCCTTGATGACCACATGCTTTACCCCCAGGCCCGCCATGTCCCGCGCAGCCATCTTCATTTCCGCGACATCGCCAATGGTTCTTCCCAAAAGGGACTCCGCCTCGGGCAGGTTCGGCGTCACGACCATCGCCAGGGGAAAAAGGTACCGAACCAGGGCCGCTTGGGCATCGGATGATAGCAGGGCGTAGCCGCTCTTTGAAATCATCACCGGATCCAGAACCACGGGCGGCAGCTTCTCCACCGACGTCAACGCCTTGGCGATGGCCTCGATGAGGGGAACGCTGGCGACCATGCCGATCTTCACCGCGTGAATGGATATGTCATCGAAAAGGCAGGTGATCTGATCATGAACGATCTCCGGCCGCACCTCCTGAATGGCGTACACCTTCTGGGTATTCTGCACGGTTACGGCGGTTACGGCGCTCATGCCGAACACGCCCAGGGCCTGGAACGTTTTCAGGTCCGCCTGGATGCCGGCACCGCCCGACGAATCGGAGCCGGCAACAGTCAAGGCCACGCGCATCATCGCCTCCTAAAAATGACGGATTCGT
>NZ_BBCC01000044.1 GCF_001311845.1 Desulfosarcina cetonica JCM 12296
CTGCGCCGGAAGGTGACGTAGACGTGTTCACCCTCGCCGCAGGTGGCGTAGGGCAGGCGCTCCTCGACGATGAAGTGCGCCGGCGTGGCCTTGATGGTACCGCCGATGCCGGGCAGGCCATCGGTGGCAAAGGGCAGGGCATTTACCATCGCCATAGCGATCGCGGCCCGATCGTCGCTTTGCAGGGGGCTGTCGTTCACGCTGATTGATCCTTTATGAATACGTTTTTACAACGATCACCGATCCATCGTGGTTGTGCACCGATCATACACCGATTGCCGAAAAATCACAGGCCTCTTTTTTTGTGGTGCTGGGGCCGGGCACAAAGCGGTATCGCGCGAAGACGCGCCGGGGCTATCCGTTTCATGGATGCCTGGCACCGACGTGCTGGGCTTCGCTCCATGGCCGGGGGTTGCGGTCGTTGCCGGTTGCAACCCCTAACCGACTCAGCACCTGGCCGGCCGCCCGGGCGTCCAGGGGTTTGGAAAACAGGTATCCCTGGGCGAAATCACATCCCGCTTGTCGAAGCATATCCAACTGACTGGTCTCCTCGACGCCTTCGGCGACGACGTTCACGTCGATGCTTTTGGCAAGGGTGATGATGGTCTGCACAATGCGGACATTTTCCCAATGACCGTCGCCGGAAATAAAGGAACGGTCGATTTTCAGCCCGTCAATGGGAAACCGTTGGATGTAGGACAGCGAGGAATAGCCGGTGCCGAAATCGTCGATAACGATTTCAACACCCATTTTTTTCAGATCGGCCATCACCCGGGTGACATTCCGGGCGTCGGCTATCAAGCTGGATTCGGTCAGCTCGAGTTTGAGGCAACGGGGATCCAATCCCGTCTCTGCAAGGGTTTCGGCCACGACGCGCACCAGCTCGGCCTGCCGGAACTGCCGGGCCGAAACGTTGACCGAAATGCTCAGCGCCTCCCGATCAATGGCGGACTCGGCCTTCCACGCCGCCATCTGCCGGCAGGCCTCCCTGAGGACATAGCGGCCGATGGCGACAATCTGGCCGCTTTCTTCGGCGACCGGGATGAACTCTGCCGGAGAAATCAGGCCACAGCGCGGGTTGTTCCAACGCACGAGGGCCTCGAAACCGACAGCCTGCCTGCTGGTGACGGCGACGATGGGTTGATAGAAGACCACCAGCTCGTCGTTGTCGATGGCCACGTGCAGTTCGCGTTCCAGCTCGTTTTCCCGCAGGACCTTGGAATGCATCTTCCAGCCAAAGACTTTGAAACGGGATTTGCCCAATGCCTTTGCACGATACATGGCAATGTCCGCGTCGCGCATGATCGCCTCGGTGTTGTCATAGTCCCGCACCTTGATGACGATGCCCACGCTGGCCGATGAATGAATCGTGTGCCCTTCGATGACAAAGGGGCGCTTCATTTGCGCGATGATCCGCTTGGCAATGGCGATCACTTCCCGGGGATGCCGGTAATCCTCCACGACGATGCCGAATTCGTCACCCCCCAGGCGGGCCACGCTATCGATGGATCGGATGCATCCCTGGATTCGCCTGGCCACCTCGATCAGGAATCGGTCGCCCACTTGATGGCCCAGGGTGTCGTTGATGGATTTGAAGCGGTCCATGTCCAGCATCATCGCGGCAAAGGCGAATTGGCTGTTCCGGGCCTGGCGCTGGATGGCCAGGTTCAACCTTTCGAAGAACCGTGCCCGGTTGGGAAGCCCGGTCAGGGCGTCGTGAAAGGCCTGGTGGGCGAGCTGGGCTTCAAAGGTCTTGCGCGGGGTGATGTCGCTGTAAATATAGTAAATACCTTCTGCCTGGCCAGCGACCTGGATGGGATAGACCACCATGGATACGTGAATCATGCGGCCGAATTTGTCTCTGCGCACGGTCTCACGGTTAATGGTGCTTCCGTTCATCACCGTGTTGAGAAACGTTTGTGCGTCCTGTTTCAGATGGTCGGGGACGAGGAGATCGATGTCCGGGTTCCCATCCATCTCATCCACCACATACCCGAAAAGTGTTGTGAACGCCCGGTTGGCATCCACGACACGATCGCTCGGGTCGACCAGCAGGATTCCCAGTGGAGAGGAATCGAACAGCTCGCGGAACAGGCGTTGCTGGCGCGCCAGGGCGGTAATGACATGGTTGTAGCGCCGGGCGATCTGCCCCACCTCGGTGAATGGCTCCACGGGAACGCGCATTGAGAAATCCCCGGTCCGGGCATGATGGCCCATGGCTTCAAAAAGATCGTGCAGTTCCGTGCTGACCCCATGTTCGGAAACGTTCAGGCCATTTCTTTCCTCTTTCACGCTCACCCGCATGGGCCATACCCGGTTGATGTCGCGGATAATCAGGTAGGGCAGGAGAAAGGCGATCACGAAAGCCGCGAGGACCCCTTCCGTTTGTACCCCCAATTGGCTCCAGAATCCCAGGCCGGTACCGGTCATCTGCCCGTCACCAAAAAACGCCACCGCCAGGGTGCCCCAGATGCCGCATCCCAGGTGCACGGGAACGGCACCGACGGCGTCATCCACCCGAAAGCGGAGAAGGACCGCTTCCATGAAAACGCAAACCAGACCGGCGATGGCGCCGATGATGGCCGCATGGGCCGTATGAACACAGTGGCAATTGGCCGTGATGGCCACCAAACCGCCGAGGGAACCGTTGATCAGCGCCGTCACTTTGGGCAAGCCGGTCCGCCACCAGACGATGAACAGGGATGTTGCCGCGCCGGTGCCCGCAGCCAGGGTGGTTCTGGCAATGATGCCCGGCACTCTGGCATCCAGGGCCAGTGTTGACCCGCCATTGAAACCGAACCAGCCGAACCACAGCAGCATCACACCAAGGATGGAGAGCGGGAGGTTGAAGGCCGTAATTTCCCGGGGTGGACCGTTTCTGGGAAAACGGCCGGTTCGCGGGCCGATGACCAGGAGCGCGGCAAGCGCCACCCAGCCGCCCACGCTGTGAACCACTGTGGAACCGGCAAAATCCACGAAGCCGCGACGGCCCAGCCAGCCGGTGAGCGTGCCGGTTTCCAGGCCGTTCCAAGCCCAGTGACCGAACACCGGATAGATGAGCATCGAGAGCAGGCTGGCCACGATCAGGTAAGCGGAAAAGGGCATCCGCTCGGCCACGGCGCCTGAAAAAATAGTGGTGGCGGTGCCGCAGAACATGACCTGGAAAAAGAAAAAAGACACGGCAAAGGGGGATTGTTCGAAGGAAAAAAAATAGCCGTTGAGGCCAACCCAACCCAAATGGGTCGTGCCGAACATGAGGGCATAGCCGGCGACCCAGAAGCCCACCACCGAAAAACAGAAATCGGCAAGGTTTTTGACCGCGACGTTGATGGAATTTTTTGACCGTGTCAATCCCGATTCCAGGCACATGAATCCGGGCTGCATGAGAAACACCAGACTCGCTGAAAAAAGTATCCAAAAGATGTCCATTGAGGTGACGGTGTGCATGGGAGAGTTCCGCTCCGCTTCAATTTTTTCGTACGCAATCCAGTTTGGAAAGGTTGTTATCGGCAGGTGGGGGATGGATCTGTACCAAAATAATTGCGGATTTGAAAGCAATGCCTTGCGCTTATACATTTTTGTAAAAAACGGATGGCATCATTGGTGGCATGGGTACCGTCTTATGGCGACGGGAACACGGGGCGGTGGATACCCTCCTGTCAGGGCTGTTGGCGCATCCGGCGATACTGCAGGTAAAGGAGCGTGCCGCCCCAGGCTAGGGCCAGCAGAATCAGCAGGCTGCCAAGTCCGTGGGAGAGGCGCGCGATGGTGTGGTCCATGCGGATCAAACCGGTTTCGCGCAGGATGAATTCCCAGTCGTGGAAACCGTACGGGCTGTGCTTGCCCACGTTACCGCCCAACAGGGGCAGGCTCAGGGCGCGGGCGTCATCGATGTAGGGGGCCAGGTCGATGAAGTTCTGGCCGGTCCACCACAGGGCGAACGATCCGGCAAAGGGGTCGCGGGTTTTGATCAGGAAGACCACCAGGCAGATCAGCGGCATGAGCACCTGCATCAGACTGCCTCCGAGGGAGGTCATCAGGCGGCCGAAGGGGCGGAAGAAAATATGCCCGGCCTCGTGGAAGGGCAGGTTGACCAGATGCCAGATACTCTGCAGGGATGTTTCGGCATCGATGCCGGCGACGATGAATTTGATCCCCCATAGCAGGATACCCGCCAGCACCAGGCACCTGAAGCCCCACGCCACGGGATTGATCTCGGCCGGCAGATGAAACAACAGGGCCTCCACCCAGTTGTCGGGTGAGGCATCGTTATCGTCCGGCACCGCCATTCCCGCCGGTGGTGGTGCCGTTTGCCGGTCGCGCCATTTGGCGAAAACGATGCCGCAGTTCGGGCATTCACTGTTTGTCGAGTCCTGGGGATAGCCGCACTTGGGACAATCCATCCGCATCCCTCTCCTTCATCCCTCCGACGCAACAGTTCGGCGGCGTCGCCGTGGTCGTTACTTCCCCTAAAAACCTTCCGCCTACAGCCTATTCCCCTGCGTCATAGCAGACTGATGGCCAGCTCCGAGAGTTCGCTGCGCTCGCCCTTCTCCAGGGTGATGTGGGTGTAGAGGTGTTGGCCCTTCATTTTCTCGATAAGGTAGCTGAGACCGTTGCTCTGGCTGTCCAGGTAGGGATGGTCGATCTGGTAGATGTCACCGGTGAGGACGATCTTGGTGCCTTCGCCGGCCCGGGTGATGATGGTTTTGACTTCATGGGGCGTCAGGTTCTGAGCCTCATCGACGATGAAGAAGACCTTCACGATGCTTCGGCCGCGGATATAGGAGAGCGGGGTGATAATGATCTTTTCCTCTTCGAGCATCTCCTTGACCCGCCGGCCACCACCGTTGCCGTTGCCGTCGGCAGCCCTGCCGGCCCTGCTGTTCTGGCTGTTCTCGATGACCGCCAGATTGTCGTAAAGGGGCTGCATGTACGGGTCCAGCTTGGATTGGATGTCTCCGGGCAGAAAGCCGATATCCTTGTTGCTTAAGGGAACCGACGGCCGGGAAATGAAGATCTGGCGGTAGTGGCGTCGTTTTTCCAGGGCGGCGGCCAGGGCCAGAAGGGTTTTACCCGTGCCGGCCTTTCCGGTGATGGTGACCAGGGGAATGTCGGGGTTGGTCAGCGCATCCACGGCAAAGCACTGCTCGGCGTTGCGCGGCCGGATGCCGTAGCAGGGCTGGGTATCGACCCGGTGAATGGTTCCGGTTTGGGGCAGGAATACGCCCAGGGCGGATTTGCTGCCGTTTTTCATCACCAGGTATTCATTGGCCAATAGCGGCGTGGCCAGATCCAGCGTCGCGGCGTCCAGTTGGCCGGGTTTGGCCCACAGTTGATCGATGACGGCCGTGGGAATGTCTTCCACCACCCGGGCCCCCTTGTAGATGTCTGCCGGCGACTGAACCCGATCCGTGTTGTAATCCTGGGCCATCAGACCGATGGATTTGGCCTTCATGCGCAGGTTGACATCCTTGGTAACCAGGATGACACGCTCGAAGGCGTTCTCACAGGCGATGTGATAGGCGGCATTGAGAATGTGGTGGTCCGGCTTGTCCGGTGAGAAGTTGGGTTTGAGGGTGTCGTGGAACTCCCGATCCAGGTAGACCGTGATTTTGCCTTTACCCGGGCCGATGGGCACTCCGCCGTTGAAGATCCGGTCGCCGGTAAGCCGGTCCAGTGCCCTGGCAAATTCGCGGGCGTTGCAGTTGAGGATTTCCTTGCCTTTTTTGAATCGGTCCAGTTCCTCGATCACCGCGATGGGGATCACGATGTCGTGTTCATCGAACTGGGTGATGCAGCTGCTGTCATGCAGGATGATGTTGGTATCGAGGACAAATATTTTTCGTCTGTCGGCCGACAAAGCGATCATCGCACCTCCTGAGGGTCATGGGGCATTTGTGCGGGCTCAGCCTTCCAGGGGAAGGGGGGGAGGATCACCGGACACCATTGGAAAAAGTGTACCGGAACCGTTGGATAACGCTGCGGAGAAAGTGCCGCAGGAGGGTGGACCAGGGAAAGGTATGCCTTCGATTGAGCCATTCGGTGACGGTTCGGGTTAAGGGATTAAAATACTTAGATGTACAACATATAGCATGCAGGTCATGGAGGGGCAACAATATATTTGATCAAGCCACGGCATGCGGCGTCTCCCTTCAAAGCGTTATAGGTAAATATTGATGCGGTTGTCCTTTTGGTTTATAAAACAAAACACAATGGTTTCGGAGTGGTATACGGCCTGTTGACGGCTCGGCGCCTGTCGGCGGCCCATTCCTTCGAGGCCATGCTGATCGGCGACTATGCCGCTCGATGGTTAGATTTTGATGAGGGAGATCCAAACTTGAAAAAGGAGGGCGTATGCCACTTTTCGATTATTTGTGTGCCGATTGCGGCCATGTATCGGAAATTTTGGTGTTTTCGGAGAAGAGCAGCGTTGTTTGCCCGCAATGTGGCGGCAGCAGCCTGAAAAAAATGATGTCGGCCCATTCCTCTTTGTCGGGGACGTCTTCGAACGCCCTGCCCGGTCCTGGTGATACGGCCTGCTGTGGGTCCTCGCCGGGACACGCCGGCTGCGCTGGTCCGGGCAGTTGCTGTGGCAAGGCCTGATGAACGCGTAAAAAGTCGCATTTCCGACGGATTCGTAAAAAGCCCGAGATCAAGGCTTGCGAATCCGGAGGAATGAGGCGTACTGAGCGTACGCCGCAGTGACGAAGGGTGAAGCGTAACGCCGATATCGGGCTTTTTACGAATCCGTCAAGGCTTGATCGTTCGGTTGCTTACGGCACCCGACCCGTCAAGCGGCTCAGGCGCTGGGCCCATGTCTGCGCCGCCGTTTGGTCGGCCATCAGGCGGCAGCAATGGACCAATTGCTCCACGGCCTGGGGGTGGTCGCCAAACCCCTCCAGGCGTTGGCGGGCCTCCTGAAAACGATTCAGGCGCATCAGGCTGTGGGCCAGGGCCATGTGCAGGTCCACACTGCTCTGGTGGTGCCGGATGCCTTTTTCCAGGATATCGATCGACGCCTCGAAGCGGCACTGGTGTTGATAGACCAATCCCAACCCCCAGAAAGCCCGATGGTCGGGGTGATACCGCAAGGCGCGCTCGAAGAGCGCCACGGCGGTGACCAGGGTTTCCTTGATCAACGGGTTGTTGGCATAATCCCCGTGACTGAAGGTCAGCGCCAGGCGTGAGAGGAAATCGGCGTGAAAGGGGTAGAGTTCGGGATCGTCGACCAACTCGATCTCGCGGGCGAAACGCGACAACTGGCTGAAGAAGCCCTCCCGCAGGCGCCTGCCAAAATCCAATACCTGCTGCTGGCTCAAGGTCTCATCGGTTTCGAAATAGAGAATGTCCTCGATGCGGTTCAGCCAGATCTCGTCACTGGTGCCGGTCCGCTGTTTATGCGCCTCGTAAAGGGCGGTCCCGGGAAACAGGTCCAGGATGTAGAAAATGGCCGCCAGCGGACGGATGCGTTCGATCAGAGCCAGACTTTCGTCGATGGTCCGGTCCGATTCGCCGGGGCCCCATAGATGAAATAGGCCCTGGCCATGATGCCGGTCCGATGGGTCAGGTCGAAGGCTCGGCAGATGTCCGTGTCGTCGATGCGTTTGCGGTACAGGTCGCGGATTTTCTGGCTGCCGCTCTCCACCCCGTAACTGATCTGGGTGCATCCGGCCCGGCGCATCCATTTGAGCATCTCCGCGTCCACGCAATCGACCCGTGAAATGGCCGCCCAGGCAATTTCGATCCGCCGTTTGAGAATCAAGCGGCAAATTTCGATCACGCGATCGCGTTGGAGGGTGAAAGTGTCGTCGGAAACGAATACGAAACTGACGCCCCGTTCCCGCAACCGTTGCAATTGGGTGACGAAATAGTCGGCGCTGTGGAACCGCACCCGCCGATGCCAGAAGGCCGGGGACCCGCAAAAGGTGCAGTTCGAGGGGCAGCCCCGGCTCAGGGCAACGTGCTGGAAGGAGAAATAGTCGGCCGCCATGGGCAGTTGGTCCAAATCCGCCAAGGGGCGACGATCCCGGGTTTTGATCGGTTTGCCCGCCTGCCGGAACGCCAGACCGTCGATATGGGCGGGGGGCGGGTCGCCGGCGGTTTCCAAAAAACGGATCAGTTCGAGAAAACTGACTTCTCCCTCGCCCCGCACCACGTAGTCGATTTCCGGGAAATGGGTTAGAAAATGCTCCCAGAGGAAGGTGGCGCCGACACCGCCGAAAACGACCCGTGTGGCCGGATTGACCTTCTTGACCATGCGCGCGATGTCGATCCCGCCCCAGCGATTGGCGTGCAGAATCGAAAACCCCACCACATCCGGGCGCCGCTCGCCGAGAATCTGGTAGATCCGGTGGGGGCTGCGGCCCAGGTTGTATGCGTTCAGAATCTCGACCGCGTAGCCGCTATCCCGCAATACCGCTGCGATGGAGAAGAGTCCCATGGGGATGGCGCTGATGTCCTCTTCATCCATGCGATTGTCGATAAAGTAAGGATAGACGAGCAGAATCTTCATCGGTCGCTTCAATCGGTCTTGGGTCGAACGATCATCACCGAACAGGGAGCCTTATGGGCGATGCGTTTGGCCACGCTGCCGAACAGGACCAGCCCCATGCCGCTGAGGCCGAAGGCACCCACCACGACCAGGTCGGCGTCGGTCTCTTCGATGAAGCGGATGACTTCCGTGGATACGTGGCCGTCGCGGACCACCAGCTCGCAGTCCAGTGTGTCGGGAATGCGCTGGGCGTAGACCTCCTGCATGCGCTCATTGAGACTGACCACCAGATTTTCGTCCGGATACTCGGGCATCACCAGGTCTGCTTCGGTCAGCATGGGATTGACCGCCGGGGGCAGAACATGCACCACATAGAGCTTGGCCCGGTATTGCTTGGCCAGGTCAAGGGCTGTCTCGAAGGCCGCTTCGGCATTGGTCGAAAAATCCGTGCAACAGACGATCTGATTAATGGTCATGGGATGTCTCCTTTGTCGGTGATGGTTCGGCGGGCATGAGCGTCCGCAGGATATCCTCCTTGCCGACCACGCCCACCAGCTGGCCATGTTCCACCACCGGCAGGGTGTGCAGATTGTGGTCGACCATCAGGGCGGCAACGGTCTCGATGCCCGAGTCCGGAGCGACGGTTACCGGGTTTGCGGTCATGGCGTCGGCCACGGTGGTCGCGGCGATTTTTCTCACCGCTTTCTCCATGCTTTTCGGGGATTGAAGGCTGATGTAGCCGTCCAGAAAAGAGAAGAGGGAGGGCATGGGCAGCTGCTTCTGCTGGGCGATGAGGTCGCTCTGGCAGACGATGCCCACCAGGTTGCCGGCGCCATCCAATACCGGAACACCGTTGATGCGGTTGTCCAGCAGGATTTTGGCGACGGCCATGATTTCCGTTTTGTCGGTGACGGTGATGGGATTGCGGGTCATGATCTCTTTTACCAGCATGGTGGCACCTCCAGGTGCAATGGGGGGTGACAAAGGCGAATCGACGGTTGCGCCGGCCATTTCCGCGATGGGCCTTTGTGCCTGTTTTCTATAATTTTACGGGAAGGTTGAAGGTGCTGTCAAAGCAAATGTCGCAGCGGCTGCACCCCAAGGCGGAGCGGCATCCGGAGGGTGGGTCGGTACGTTCCGGATGCCGTTATTTAGTCCGTTTGGGCATCAAATCCGGGCATGGATGGGGACGAATTCGTATTCCTGATTCCCGGTATAGACCTGCCGTGGCCGACAGATTTTCCACTTGGGATCGTCCATGCTCTCCTTCCACTGGGCAATCCATCCGGGAAGCCGGCCGATGGCGAACATGACCGTGAACATGTTTGTGGGGATGCCGACGGCCCGCAGCACGATGCCGCTGTAAAAATCGATATTGGGATAAAGGTTGTGATCGATGAAGTAGGAATCCTTGCGGGCGACCTCTTCCAGTTCCTTGGCAATATCCAGTAGGGGGTCGTCGATTTGCATGGTTTCGAGCAGTTCATCGCACATTTTTTTCATGATTTTGGCCCGGGGATCGTAGGTTTTGTAGACCCGATGCCCGAACCCCATCAGCCGGAAGGGATCGTTTTTGTCCTTGGCTTTTTCGATGGCCTTGATCGGGTCGCCGCCGTCGGCCTGGATGGTGCTGAGCATTTCAATGACCGCCTGATTGGCCCCGCCGTGCAGAGGGCCCCACAGGGCGGCGATACCCGATGAGATGGCGGCGTAGAGGTTGACCCGCGCACTGCCCACGACGCGGACGGCCGAGGTGGAGCAGTTCTGCTCATGGTCGGCATGCAGGATCCAGAAGACGCGCAGCGCATTCACCGCCGCCCGGTTGATTTCGTAAGGCTTGACCGGTGTATCGAACATCATGTTGAGGAAATTTTCACAGTAGGTCATATCCGGACGGGGATAGATGACCTTGTGACCGCGGGAGATCTTGTAGGACATGGCCGCCATGGTGCGCACCTTGGCCAAGAGCCGAGTCATGGTGATATTGATTTCTTCCTCGGTGGAGCCCAACTCCGGATAGAAGCTGCGCAGGGCATTGACCATGGCCGACAGGATGCCCATGGGATGGGAGGCCCGCGGAAAACTCTGGAAGAAGGTGCGCAGGTCTTCGTGGACCAGGCTGTTGTCGTTGAGCATCACCGAGAAGTGGGTCAGCTGTTCCCGGTTCGGCAATTTGCCGTTGATCAGGAGATAGGCCGTCTCTTTGAAGGTGGCATGTGCGGCCAGCTGCTCCACGGGGATGCCGCGGTAGCGCAGAATCCCCTTTTCACCGTCCATATAGGTGATGGCGGAGAGACAGCTACCGGTGTTGGCATACCCGGGGTCAAGGGTAATGAAACCGGTATCTTGGCGCAGGGTGGAGATATCGATGGCTTTTTCGCCTTCGGTGCCGATCACCACCGGCAATTTGATTTCCTGGCCGTTGTAAGTAAGGGTGACAAACTCTTCCATGCTAACTCCTTTCACTGCGCAATGAACCCATCCACTTCATCCATTCGACGCTGTTTTCGGCCTTTCGACAGAGCCTTTTTTCAACCCCTGCAGGAACAATTGTCTTGATCGAAAGGCGTGTTTCAACGTATTGAAAATCATTTGACCCCAACGGCCACGGCAGTATCGGGCATTTTGCCATGCGATATCCCTTGCGATACAATCCGCCTGCGCGCCTGGCTGCGACGGCAGCACGGGCTGAATCAATTCAACGCCGGTAAGATGGCTTTCCAGGCGGATGGTTACTACGAAAAAGGGGCAGGGCCTTTCTGGGTGACAGCTCATATTCATATGAGGATCTGTGTCAGATGTCAAACGCCAAATCAACGTCGCGATGTTTTGCGTCCGATCGCGTGGCCGTTGCCCATTGCCGGAAAATCAAGGAGACGGATGATGTCATACAAGGAGAACCTGCTGACCAAGATCGCCATCGACCGTCTGGTGGATCGGATCAAGGCGTCGATTGGCACCGTGGAAAGCGGCAAGCGCATCGACAAGGCCCTGTTGAAGCAGCTGATGGGGTATTTCCCCTGGAAGCCGCGGCAGGAGCGGGATCTGGAATTGTATCTGGAAAATGAAACCGCCGGGAAAACACGCATCCTGGTGCTTGACAACGACCTGACCATTTATAACACCACCGTCGATGACGTGGTTCTGCGCAAAAGTCCTACCGTCAAGGAGATGGTCAGTATCCGTAATGCCATTAAAATCCTCAACGACAGTGATGTCGTGGTCAGCAAAAAAACACGCTCGCTGGAAACGATCCAGTCAATCTGCATTGATCGGCTGGATCTGTCCTATACCCCTGCTGACATCGACGAAATGGCCCGGGAAGGAGTCGCTTCCCTGGACGGCGGGGACGCCGATGGAGTTGCCGAGAGCCTGATGCTGTTTGCCGAACTGCTGGGGCTCGCACCGGCTCCCAAAAGCTTCGGGATGCCTCACCACGAGCTGTATGGCAAGGTGGACGAAAAACCCAGTGGGGAGGTCACCTTCGGCCCACTGGTGATGTACAGCCACGTCCACGGCACCTTGACCTGTCTGGAAACGGTCCTGAGCAGTCGCGACAAGGAACGCCTGATCACCTTGAAAGCCGTTGCCGCAGGGGACGCGAGGCCGCTGCCTCGGGCTCGGCGGTCTTCGATCTGATGAAGGCCAAGGTGCTGGCCAAATCCCAATGATGGATGCCGGCCGCGCCTTCGAATGGCGGGCGCGTGCGTGCCTTACATGCCAAACTTGCGCAGGACTTCGATAACCTTCTCCTGAGCCTGCTTTTGAACGAAGATGGCCTTTTTGCTTTGGGCCTTTTTGATCTTTTCCGACAAGGCGTCCAGATCCGCCGGTTTCTCCACGAAATCCAAGGCACCGGCCTTCATCGCTTCCACGCCCTTTTCGACGGTAGCATGCCCGGTGAGCAGGATGATCTGCATTTCCGGGCGCTTTTCCTTAACCGCCTTGAGCGCCTCGATGCCGTCCATACCCGGCCGGCATCATGAAGTCCATGACGACCGCATCGAATGACTCGGTGGCGATCAGTGACAGGGCTTCACTGGCCGAGGTGGAGGTGGTCACGTCCATGTCGCGGGCGCGCATGCGCTCCGCCATGATTTCCAGAAATTCCGGTTCGTCATCAACCAACAAAACACGTTCTTTCATTTTCTCTCCTTTCATGAAGCGGATATCGTCCGGGTCACCGGCCATGGGGTTATCCGTTGTAATTTATATAATGATAAGACAAATTTCGCCTTTTTCCCGGTCTGTGGTGATTTGGGCGCCGAGGATGTCGATCACCGGACGTTCACGCGGGCTGGGAAAATCCTCGGAAGGCTCGGCAAGGGCTTCCGGGTTGAGTCCGCCAAAGCGGATGCAGGCCCCCGTTTCGGTGGCTTCGATCGCGATACGGAGACTCTCTTGGGGAGGGCATGCGCCCAGGGCCCGGCGCAGGCAAGCCCATACCAGATTTTCCAGAAAAAAACGATTTGTGTAAACCCTCACGGCGGCTGGCGGCAGGCTGATCTGGGGCGCGTTTCCCTGCATGGCCACCAGCGTGCGGTGAGTTCCGGAATAAAATCGACTACCTCACGGATATCCAGGTCTTCCCTGGGCAGGTCCGCACTGTGGGCAAAGCGGTTCATGTTCTTGATGATTCGGTCGCCGCGGGCCACCTGACGGATGATCGACAAGGCCGCCCGGGACACCCGTTCCGGTGCCAGGCAGAGGCCTTGTTCACTCATCCGGACCATGTCGTCAAGCAGGCCGGCGTTTTCGTTGACAATGGCAAGCACATTTTTGAGCTCGTGGGAAATGGATGCCGAAATTTCCCCGAAAAAGCGAACTCCTTCAATGGCCAGGGCCTGCTGGTGATCCTCAGTCATCGGGATGGTCCTCCGTGGATGGGTCGGCGGTCGAGCCGGCGGGCGGAGCGATCGCGGCGTCGGCCGCCATTTTCGGCGGGTGTGTTTTCAGGGGTAGGGTGACCGTGAAACAGGTTCCCTCATGTAACTGGCTTTGAACCGTGATCTCGCCACCCATTTCCGACACCAGACCGTAGGTGACCGAAAGCCCCAGGCCGGTCCCGCCATGGCCCTGCCGAGTGGAGAAAAATGGCTCGAATATCCGTTTTTGGTCCGCTTCGGCAATGCCCTGTCCGGTATCCGAGACACTGACCCGGACCCGGGATGCATCCGGGCAGCCGATGGCGATTTCCAACCGGCCACCGGTCGGCATGGCGGCAAAAGCGTTATTGATCAGATTGAGAAAAATTTGCTGCAGGCAGCCCCGATCGCTCTCGAACAGGGGAACCGAACCATGCACGACGACGGACATGGCGACGGCGCGCCGTTCGGCGTCTTTCCCCATGAAGTCGAGGATCTGGTGAATGATGGCCTCGATGTTTACCGTCTCGATGGCCGACTCCATGTGCCGGGCGAAATCCAACAGGCGCCGGGTAATCGTGCCGCAGCGTTGAACCGATGCCAGCACATGCTCCACCAGGTCCATGAGTTTCGCATTTCCGGCCCATTCCGGGTTGAGTACAAACAGATCCTTGATCAGGCCGGCCTTCTGGTTGATGATGTCCAGCGGGTTGTTGATCTCATGCGCCACGCCGGATGCCAAACGACCGATGGAGGCCATTTTGTTGGCATATTCGACCTGGTGCAGGGCCTGTACGCGACGCCGGTCCGCGGCGTGCAAACGGTCCACCAGGTAGGTGGCGCCTCCCAAAATAGAACCCAGAATCAGGGCGATGCTGAAAATCAGAAAGCCAATCAAACGCAGACGCGGCTTGAGCCACAGATCCATGATGCCCGACGCCGGCCGCACCAGGACCAGGATGAAGGGGCTGCCTTGAATGGCGGCGAACCCGACCAGGATCGGCCTGCCGACGGCATCAACGGTGCTGATCACCTCGGTTTGGCCGGTGGCGGCCGGCAATGCCAGGGATATTTTTTCAAACCGGCCGCCGAAATGCCGGCTGGGGGTTTGCAGGACGCCCTGACCATTGATCACGAAGGCATCGTCAGCGCCCCCGGTCGCCAGTTGCGCCACCGGCGCATCCATCAGACCGGCATCCAGGGTCGCCAGCAGAAAAAAGAAACGGCCATTCGCCAGATTGTGCCGGATGGCCATCACCAGGTGGTGACCGGTATCTGAACGGGGCGTTACATCACTGATGAAATACCCTTCGGCTGCCGCGCGGTTGAAACAATCTTTTCTCGGGATGGCAAGGTTTTTCCCACCGGGAGGGCCGGCATAGGCCTGGATGCGGCAATCGGCATCCACCAGCGCCAGATCCATGAACCCGCCCATGTCCTGTTGCAGGTGGGTGAGGATCGTGGATAGCCGTCCCGAAGCGGTCAGGTCGACCGGTGAATTGTCCCGGGCGACGAACTGCAGGGCCGCCCGGCGCTGGGCGATGATGAAGGAGATGCTGCGCCAGGTGTTGGAGACCGTCCGGGAAATTGTCATCCGGGCTTCCGAGGCAAAGGCCTGGCGGGTCAGCCGATAGTCCACCAGGGTCATCACCACAAGGGGCGTCAGGGCCACCACGGTGGTGAAGATGACGATCATCAGCCATTTTCCCCGGAAGCTGAAACGACCTCTTCCAGAGCCGGCGGCGGCATCCTGGTAGTCCCAGAAACCGGGCTTCCAGCGGGAAAGATTCAACATGGGCGGCATCTCCGAGAGGGTGTTGCCGATAGGGGCCGGCGGGTCTCAGTCGTTGGCATGGCGAATTTTTGCATGGGCCATTTTCAATGTTTGGCTCAGGGCTTCGATGTCCACCGGCTTTTGTAGATAAGCAAACGCGCCCAAGGCCATGCACTGCTGGCGATCATGTTCCGACCCATGGCCGGTGAGGACGATGACTTCGATTTGGGGTCGGGTCTTTTTGATTTGCCGGAGAATTTCCATGCCGTCGATTCCCGGCATCTTCAGGTCGATGATCATGACTTCCGGTTCATCCTCGTCCACCAGTGCCAGTGCCGAATCATACAAGGACTCGTTCCACGGGTCCGCCATGCCCCAGAGGGTGTCGATCCAGGCGGCGTTGTCCGCATCCGCACGGTGAATTTGATGAAGGCTCTCTTCTTCGTCGAGACCCAAATGGTCCCTGGCCTGGGCGATGCGGTAGGGCGTTTCGGCAATCAGGCAAACCCGCAGGACATGGGCGATGGTCTGGGGCAGGAGTAAACCGCAGGCGCCGAACACCACCGCCGGTCCCCTGGCCAGTTCGGTGGCCAGGGCCAGGCGCAGGCAGGCGATGGAGTATTCTTTCTCATGGGTGAATTTGTTGAAGACCGACGTCTTGGCTGAAAAGGCACGACGGATCTTGCCTTCCGGCATACCGGAAAGATCGGCAGCCATGGCGACAATGCGGTCATCGTCGATCAGCGGATATCCGGTGCTTTGCATGAGGTCCCGGACGACGGCATCGGCGTTGCAGAAAATGCCGCTGAAGAGGGTAATGACGGACATCCTCAACCTCCTTCATTGGGAAGACAGCACCCGTTGTCATTTGCCGGAACCTGTCTGATCATGGTTGTTACGGCCCTCCGGCGAGCAGCCGCTTACAGGCGGTCATCAGACTATCATAGAGCGCCCCGGCATCATAAACCCGATAGGTATTCAGCCGGACGATGCCATCCACCATGGCAAAAAGCACCATGGCAGTCTTGCGCGGATCGTCCAGCCGGACCGAGCCATCTTCCAGTCCCTTTTGGATCCCCGCCTCGAAGATATCCAGCAGACTGGTGTAGATCGACGCCAGATGATCCCGGCACACCGGACTGGTTTCAGCCATCTGATAGGGAAAGTGCCGGTGCAGGATCAGGAACTGATCTTCCATGGTACCGCCCAGATGCAGGTAAAAGCTTACCACGTCCAGTACCTGCGCCAGTCCGCTGCCTCCCGGCAGGCGTTGCTGTCGGTGCCGGTCGAACTGGTCCAGGAGGCTTTCCTTGACATCCTTCAACACCTGCAGGAAGAGCGCTTCCTTGTTTTTAAAGTGATGAAAGATCGTCCCCGTGGCCGCACCGGTCAATGTGGAAAGCTCGGCCACGGCGGTGCCCTGGAATCCGTTACGCGAAAAGAGCCGCGTGGCGGTGGCAAGGATTGCATTCTTTTTAGACATGTGGTACCTATCGAGAAAAAGCCAACCGAATGATCGGTCGGTTTTTTTTAAAGGGTTTGATACCGATTGTCAATACGCAATTGCTGCCCCTGCAGGGTCACCGCATTTAGAACCTATCAAGGAGTCGTCTCAAGGAGTCGTCAGAATGCCCCACCTCATTCCCGAAAAAGCTGAATTGCTGGAGAAACTCCGTCAGGGCGGCTTCGCCGTTCCCGATTTCATTTATGTCCCGTCCCAGCATTTCGACAGCGAGAACTTTACCGCGCTTGAAGCCTTTTTGGAGAAACACCGGGAGAGTTTCAAGGTGATTGCCCGCAGCGCCCATCCCCAGGAACGCCATTTCAAGGGGGGACCTTCGATTCACTGGAAACCTACGCGGATGTGGGCGGCATTCGTTATGCACGCAACAAGATGATCAAACTGGCCACGACCAGTAAACGACTGAGCATCCTGCGCCAGCAGCATTTCAATCATGCACCCGAACTGGATTTGCAGCAGATGGGGGTGATCGTCATGCCGTTTATCGACGGATCCAGCGTGATGGCCAAGAAGCTCTGCGGTTACTGGGAGTTCGGGTATTCGCGGGATCGGATTCACAAGGTGCAGAGCGAACCCTACATCACCCGCACACCCCATGACCGGCGCCTGGTTCAACTCTCCAAAGACATTCAGGCGTATCTTGGGTTTCGTTGTGAAATCGAATATATTATTGCTGCCGATGGAACGATCCACGTGGTGCAGGCCAAGGATATCTCCAATATCGATATCCTTGAGGAAAAAGAGAACTACCAGGCCATCATGCTGGACGGCGTCCGCCGAATTCGTCGGCGCCGCAATTACCGGGAACGTCCATTATACGTCATGGACAACCGGACATTTTACATCGATCTGATCTCCCTGTGTGAGGAGCTGTTGGACGCGCGCGAGCAGGCAGAGGGTGGGGGTGAGATCGACATTTCAAAGATGATTGCCTTTATCAAAGGCTACGAAGCCAGCCTGGAGGATTTTGCCCTGCGTCATCAACGCTACGCCGTCCTGGGGCTGGCCATTCAGGATACGGTCGAACTCTTCCAGATCGCCAATCACTACCTTGACGACCTGCCCGATTTGCAATCCCAGTTGTCCAAGGTCCTGCACAACAACCTCTACCAGATCGATATTTTTCTTTCCGAAGCCGATACCCTGATCGCCAAGGACAAAGTGCGCATCAACCTGTGCAGTCACGACGCCTACGGCATCGATACGGTGCGCAACCCGCTGTGGACGGTTTACTGGAATGTGGAGCGCCATCGGGAAGTGGCCCGTGTTTTCAAGCAGGTGGGTTTTAAGACCGGCGATACGGTGAGCATCCACATCAACGCCGACGACAAACCGACGGTCCACCGCATGTAATGCAACAACGCCCATGATGCGATGAACGCATAAACAGTCGCTGATTCAACAACGGATTCGTAACAAGCCCGAGATCAAGGCTTGCGAATCCTTAAGGAATGAGGCGTACTTTTGCGTACGCCGCAGTGACGACGGATTCGCGTAACGCCGATATCGGGCTTGTTACGAATCCGTTACCCCTTCTTCCGATACAGTTCGGGATAGAGGCGCTTTGCACATTCGGGGCAGATGCCGTGGCTGAAATCGGCCTGGGTGTGTGCGGCAATGTAGTCTTCGATTTCCTGCCAGGTACCGGCCTCATCGTTGCGAATCCGTTTGCAGGAGGCGCAGATCGGCAACAACCCCTTCAGTGTTTTTACCTCTTCCAGAGCCTTTTGCAGTTGGGCGATCAGGGAGTCGCGCTCCTTGGCGGCACGATGTTTGATGACGGCAATTTCGATGGTGGAGCGGAGCTCGTTGATGTCGTAGGGCTTGATGATGTATCCGTACGGATTGGTCTTGACGGCCTTTTCGAAGATCTTCTGGTCGGCGAGACAGGTCATGAAGATGATCGGTACATCTGAATTCTCGGCGATTTTTTGGGCGGCGTCGATGCCGGTCATGTCCCCTTTGAGCAGGATGTCCATGGTCACCAGGTCCGGATGGTGCCGGAAAACCCCGCTGATGGCCGCCAGCCCCGATACGGCGGTGCCGCAAATTTCATACCCCAGGCTTTCCAGCCGGGCCGTGAGCACCATGGAAACATTGGGGTCGTCCTCGACCACGAGAATTCGGGTGGGTCGCTCCGTCAAGGGCTCATCTGGCCGATGGGCATCCAAGGGGTCCGTTTTTGTAACTGTGGTTACCATTTGTGCACCTTCACCCGTTTAGAGAAAATCCTATCATTTTAAATTATGCCCGTTTGATGGGTGTGGCAACGTCCCTTTGGCCCTGAAACGTGTCGCTCAACGGTTTCGGCATCAGATTCGTTCTGTCTCCGTCCATTTTAGAGAAGCAAATCCGTTGCCAATTCTCAACGGGTGGGCCACGGGTCCGGTGCCCGCACGCGTTTTGCGTCGTTATTCGAGAGGACTTGCACGCCTTTGTCGGTCTTGTGACCGGGGGGTGAGATGGGTATGGTGTTTCTATCGATAAGAACAAAAAATCTTGACAGGTTTTGCAAAACCGCCTACAGATAGCCGAAAACCATCGGGTTAAGGCATGGAGATGAATTCCGGCATGATGACGATACCACCGTTTGAGGCTATTTTTTTGCGGGCGCAGCGATGGCTCTGGCGCAACGGGTGGTGTCGCTTTGCCTGCCGGATCTGATTCGTTCACGCCAAATCGAAAAAAGCGTTGCGGGCAGGCCGGTCGATGCCCGCGACCGTGTACAGCGGGTCGTGGAAATCACACGACCTTTTTTTTTGGACAAATGAGGAGTCTTGTCGATGAAGCTGAAAGCATTCCCGCCTCGGGAGCAGTTTGCCAAACTGGCCAAGACCGCCAATGTGATTCCGGTTTGCCGGGAAATCCTGGCGGACATGGAAACACCGGTATCGCTGCTTAAAAAGTGTTACGATGATCACGGTCAGGGACCCCGCCGGCCCATCTTTTTGTTGGAAAGCGTGGAGGGCGGCGAAAAATGGGGGCGTTACAGTTTCCTCGGCACATCCGCCCGGGCCCACGTCAAGGTCTTTGCCGATTGCGTCCGTATCGCCAACAATGGCGCGGAAGAGGATATCCCCCACAAGGGGGATCCCCTGACCGCCTTGAAGGCGTTCATGCGGCGCTTCAGACCGGCCGAAATGCCGGATCTGCCGCGTTTCTGGGGCGGGTTGGTCGGTTATCTCACCTATGAAATGGTCTCCTTTTTCGAGCGCATCCCCAACCGGCTGCCGCCTGATGCCCCCTTGGCCCATTTCATCGTTTGCGATGAACTGCTCATTTTCGACAACATCCGCAACAGCCTGATCTGCGTGGCCATCGCCTTCCTTGAGGCGGGCACCGATCCGGACGCCGCCTTTGACGCCGCTTTGAACCGTCTGGACGCCTTGGAGCAACGTATGGCGGCACCGGTGAACGATACCGTGGCACCGGATCCGGAGAACCCTTTGACCCTTGCGCCGGTGCTGGCCCCGGAAACGTTCAAATCCTATGTGACCGCGGCCAAGGATTACATCCAGAAGGGCGACATCATCCAGGCGGTACTCTCCCAGCCGTTTCAGTGCAAGGCCCCGGCGGATGTGATTTCGGTCTACCGGTCCCAGCGCTACATCAACCCGTCGCCGTATCTCTTTTTTTTCCACTTCGAAGAACTGGCCCTGGTGGGCTCCTCTCCGGAAACCATGGTGCGCATGGAGAACCGGGTGGCCACCCTGCGGCCCATCGCCGGCACCCGACCGCGGGGGGGCAGCGAACAAGCCGACCGGGCGCTGGCCGCGGAACTCTTGGCCGATGAGAAGGAACGGGCCGAACACCTGATGCTGGTGGACCTGGGGCGTAACGATCTGGGGCGGGTGGCCCGCACCGGTACGGTGCAGGTGACCGACCTGATGGTGGTGGAGCGCTATTCCCATGTGATGCACCTGGTCTCCAACATCAACTGTGACCTCGAAGATGAATATGACGCCTGGGATCTGTTGCGGGCTTCCTTTCCGGCCGGCACCCTTTCCGGTGCGCCCAAGGTCCGCGCCATGGAGATCATCGACGAGCTGGAGCAGCGTCCGCGGGGACCCTACGGCGGGGCCGTGGGCTATTTCTCCTTCAGCGGCAACATGGATCTGGCCATCACGATCCGGACCGCCTGCATCGAAAACGGAATGCTCACCGTACGGGCCGGCGCGGGCATCGTGGCCGACTCGGATCCGGAAACCGAGCGCATGGAAACCATCAACAAGGCCATGGCCATTCAACGGGCCTTGGAGCTGATCCGGCAAGGGGAGGCGAACACAAAATGATATTGATGATCGACAACTATGATTCGTTCACCTACAACCTGGTGCAGTACCTCAGGCAGATCGGTGAAGGCGTGGTGGTCAAGCGCAACGACACCATTGACGTGGAAGATATCGCGGCCATGGCCCCCCAGGCCATCGTGATTTCGCCGGGCCCGGGCCGGCCCGAATCCGCCGGGGTCAGCCTGGATGTGATCCGACGTTTTTCCGGAACGATTCCCATCCTGGGGGTCTGTCTGGGGCATCAGTCCATCGCCCATGCCTTTGGTGGTAAGGTCATTTCGGCCAAGCGGCTGATGCATGGCAAGACCTCCATGGTTACCGCCGACGGGCAGGGGGTTTTCAAGGGGATCAAGGCGCCTTTCCAGGCCATGCGCTACCACAGCCTGGCGGTGGAACCGGCGAGCCTGCCCGACTGCCTCGAGATCACCGCCACGGCCGATGACGGCGAAATCATGGGGCTGCGGCATCGCACGCACCCCACCGAAGGTATCCAGTTCCATCCCGAATCGATCATGACCCCGGTGGGCAAGCGGCTGCTGCGCAATTTTTTGAAGATGATTCCCGCAATCAACAATTGAGGATGATAAGGAGAAGCGATCATGTTCAAGCAACACCTGGCGACCATCATTCGCCGCACCGATTTGAGTGAAGACCAGATGGCGGAGATGATGACCGAAATCTTCGAAGGCCGCACCACGGATACCCAGGTGGCGGCCATGATGGCTGCCCTGGCCACCAAGGGCGAAACCTTCATGGAACTGGTCGGCGCGGCCCGAGCCATGCGCAAGAAGGCCCACCGCATCCAGGTGGCCGCGTCACCACTGGTGGATACCGTGGGTACCGGCGGTGACGGGAGCCATACCTTCAACATCTCGACGACCACGGCTTTTGTGGTGGCCGGCTGCGGCGTTACCGTGGCCAAGCACGGCAACCGTAGCGTCTCTTCCAAGTGCGGCAGCGCCGACGTACTGGAGCAGTTGGGCGTCAAGCTGGACACCGATCCGGAAGTGGTCGAGGAAGCGATCCAGACGCTCGGCGTGGGTTTTCTCTTTGCGCCGCTCTACCACAGCGCCATGCGTTTCGCCGCCAAGGCACGCGCCGAGGTGGGCCTGCGCAGCATCTTCAACATGCTGGGACCATTGACCAACCCGGCCGGCGCCAACTGCCAGTTGATCGGCGTCTATGCTCCTGAATTGACCGAGATGTTCGCCGAGGCCCTGCGCTTGTTGGGCTCCAGAAGCGCCTTTGTGGTTTACGGGCAGGACGGCCTGGACGAGATTTCGGTGTGCGCGCCCACCCGGGTCTCCCAGTTGGAAAACGACGCCATCCGGACCTACGATATCTATCCCGAGCAGTACTTCGGCCGGCTGGCCGAACCGGGGAGCCTGACCGGTGGCGATCCGGCGGAGAACGCCGTTATCACCCGCAGCATCCTCGAAGGTGGTGAAAAAGGCCCCCGGCGGGACGTGGTCCTGCTCAACGCGGCCGCCGCGTTGGTGGCCTGCCAGAAAGCCGCCGACCTGCCCGAAGGCATCGCCATGGCCGAGACGTCCATCGACAGCGGCGCGGCCATGAACAAACTGAATGCCCTGGCGGCCTACACCCGCGACAATGGATAGGAACCCGGTAATGGCGACCAATTTTTTGACCACGATTGTTCAGCAGAAAAAAGCGGATATCGCCCAGGCGCGCGAGCGCGTCTCCGAAGCGCGGCTGGTTGAGTTGGCCGGCCGGAGAACCGATTTTCGCCCCTTTGCCGATCGTCTTGCCCGACCGGGGGCGGGCGGGGTGAACATCATCGCCGAAATCAAGCGTGCCTCGCCCTCCAAGGGGGATATCTGCCCGGACCTGGATGCCGCAGACATGGCCGCCCGATATGAGGCGGGAGGCGCGGCGGCGGTCTCCGTGCTTACCGACGGTCCTTTCTTCAAGGGGTGCCTGGACGATCTCACGGCCGCGCGGGCGGCCTGCAACCTGCCCGTGCTGCGCAAGGAGTTCATCATCAGCCGCTACCAGGTTTACGAGGCGGCGGCCGCCGGCGCCGATGCGATTTTGCTCATCGCCCGGATTTTGACCCCCGAAAAACTCGCTCAGCTTTATCATTTGTGCCGTGAGTTGGGCATGGACGCCTGGTGGAGATTCATTCACCGGCGGATGCCCTTGTCGTGGCCGCTACCGACGCCCGGCTGGTGGGCATCAACAACCGTAACCTGAGCACCTTTGAAACCGATTTGGCCGTGGCCCTGGAGCTGGTCTCCCGACTAACGGCACACCAGGTCCCCGTGGCCGCTTCGGGAATCGCCGGCGTCGCCGATGTGAAGCGCAACCTGTCGGCCGGAATTTTCAATTTCCTCGTGGGGGAGAGCATCGTGCGTGCGGCCGACCCGGCCGGGTTCATCCGCGGATTGGTCGGTGCCGGTCGAGAGGAGAAGACATGCTGACGCATCCGGAATCCCCGTCCCGGCCGCTCCAGGTGAAAATTTGCGGCCTGACCCGCCCCGACGAGGCGGTCGCCTGTGCCCGGCTGGGTGCCGATGCCATCGGTCTGGTCTTCTACCCCAAAAGCCCGCGCCACGTCAGCGATGACCAGGCGCGTGCCGTTGTGGCGGCCCTGCCATCGTCGGTGGCGGCCGTGGGCGTGTTCGTCGATGCCGACTTCGAGACCATCATGGCACGGGTAAGCGGCTGCGGTCTCTCCATGGCCCAACTGCACGGCCGGGAGACACCGGCGTTGACCGAACGGTTGACGGCCGCGGGCGTGGGGGTGATCAAGGCCCTCTTTGTCGGTGGTCGGCCCGACTTGGAAGAGGGGCGCAACTATAAGGTGGATGCCTTTCTGGTGGAATGCGCCAAGGGACCCCTGCCCGGCGGCAACGCCATGACCTGGGATTGGGCCGCAGCCCGGGAATTCGGGCGGCAGTATCCCCTGGTCCTGGCCGGCGGCTTGGATCCCGAAAATGTAGCCACAGCGATTCAGGCCGCGAGGCCGGCGGCCATCGACCTCAGTTCGGGTGTGGAGGCGTCGCCGGGTCGCAAGGACCCGGATAAGGTCGCCCGACTGCTTGAGGCCGTAAACCGCATCGCGGCGCCTGACGATTCATTTCGCTCGTCTCAGGTGTTTCGTCCACGAAAGGGTTGATCCCATGCCCGATGCCGATGACCTGCTCATCATTCCCCACCGCCAGCTCAGCCCTGAAGCCTTGACCGGCTGATCGAGGAGTTCGTGACCCGCGATGGCACCGATTCGGGCTATACCCGGGGGTCGCTGGTCGAGAATGCCGCCATGGTGAGACGGCAATTGGACGATGGAACGGCGGTGATCGTTTTTGACAACCGTCGCCAAACCTGCAATATCGTGCCTGCCGATACGCTGAAAACCATCGTCCGAGCCTGACCCAATGCCGATCCCGATTCGCGAGGAACCCTGTCATGAAATACATCGGCGCCCATGTGAGTGCCGCCGGCGGCGTGGCCAACGCCCCGCTGAACGCCCGGGCCATCGATGCCACGGCTTTTGCCCTGTTTACCAAGAACCAGCGCCAGTGGACGGCCAAACCGCTGAGCGAGACGCTATCCGCGCATTCAAGGAGAATTGCCGGGCCGCCGGCTATCCCCCGGACCGGATCCTGCCCCATGACAGCTACCTGATTAACCTCGGCCATCCGGAACGACTGGGACTGGAAAAATCCCGTGCGGCTTTTATCGATGAAATGCGGCGCTGCGAGCAGCTGGGCCTGATGTATCTCAATTTTCATCCGGGCAGCCACCTGAACAAAATCAGCGCCACCGACTGCCTGGCGCGCATCGCCGAGTCCATCAACCTGGCCCTCGATGCCACCTGCGGGGTGACGGCGGTGATCGAGAATACCGCCGGTCAGGGAACCAACCTGGGCCACCGCTTCGAACACCTGGCGGCCATCATCGATAAGGTGGCCGACAAATCACGGGTGGGGGTCTGCCTGGATACCTGCCATACATTCTCCGCCGGCTACGATTTGGTGACCCGCGAGGGCTATGCGGAGACCCTGGCGCGTTCGATGCCGAGGTGGGCTTTGCGTACCTTCGCGGGCTGCATCTCAACGATGGCAAAAAGGCCCTGGGCAGCCGGGTGGATCGTCATGCCAGCCTGGGGGAGGGCGCCTTGGGGCTGGCGGTCTTCCGCAGGATCATGGCCGATCCGCGTTTCGACGGTATCCCCCTGATTCTGGAAACCCCTGACCAGAGCCGCTGGGCCGAGGAGATCCGGCTGCTCAAGGGCATGATCGGCAACGGATGAGGATCGTGTTGGCCGAAAAGCACCCGTCAGGCAGTGTCGCTTTCCAGCACTTCCCTGACTTTCGCGGCCAGTGCCTGTTTCGAGAAGGGTTTGGGAATGAAGCAGACCTTGTCGTCCAGGACCCCCCGATGGGCGATCACGTCCGCTGTGTAGCCGGACATGAAAAGCGTCTTGAGGCCGGGGCAGTGCGGGTTGAGCTGATGAGAGAGATCTCGGCCGTTCATCGCGGGCATGACCACGTCGGTGATCAAGAGATCGACCTGCCCCGCATGTTCCCGGCCAAGTGCCAGGGCCCGTATCGGATCGTTCGTGGCGATCACCGTGTACCCGAGATTTTCGAGCATTCTGCGGCTGAGTTTCAGGATCGATGCATCGTCTTCGACCAACAGGATGGTTTCGCCGTTGCCCAGCGGTGTTGTCGTGGGTGCCGCGCGATCCTCGCGCATGACCTTGCTGGTGTCGCGGGGCAGGTAGATCTTGAAGGTCGTCCCCTTGTCGGGTTCACTGTAAACATTGATAAAACCATCGTTTTGCTTGACGATCCCGTAGACGGTGGCCAACCCTAGACCGGTTCCCTTGCCCATCTCCTTGGTGGTGAAAAAAGGCTCGAAGATATTTTCCAGAGTCGCTTGATCCATGCCGCAGCCGTCATCGCTGACCATCAGGCGGACAAAGTCACCGGGAGAAATGTTTTTGTGCACGGCGCAGTCATCCTGATCAAAGCTCACGGTATCGGTCGCGATGCTGATTCTGCCCACGTCGGTGATCGCATCCCGGGCATTGACGCATAAATTGGCCAGAATTTGATCGACTTGTGACGGGTCGATGTTGATCGGCCAAATGTCCGCTTTGGGTTGCCAGACCAGATCGATGTCCTCGCCGATCAGGCGTCGAAGCATTTTCAGCATGCTTTCGATCGTCTCGTTGAGATCCAGTACCCGGGGGGCGACGGTCTGTTGGCGGGCAAAGGCCAACAGTTGGCGGGTGATGTCCGCCGATCGTTTGGCGGCCCGCATGATTTCCCTAAGATCCATGTGCAGCGCGTCGTCCGGCAGGGTCTTTTCCAGGGCGAGTTCCGTGTAACCCATGATCACGCTGAGCATGTTGTTGTAGTCATGGGCCACGCCGCCGGCCAGCCTTCCGACGGACTCCATTTTCTGGGCCTGCATGAACTGGGCCTGTATCTTCTCCCGTTCCCGTTCCGACCGGACACGTTCGCTGATGTTGTTGACGATGTGAACCGCGCCGGTAAAATGACCGTCGGCGTCCAGGATCGGATCGGCGGCAACCTCGAACCAGTCGTCACCGATTTGAAGGTCCATGGTTTCGCGGTGCAGGCTTTTTTGGGCTTTAAGAAACGGGCATGCGTCCACGGGGCGATCCGTGCCATGGGCGATGCGCCAGCAGATCTGGCCCCGCATATTCTCACCGGACTGTTGAAAAAGCCGTTCGGCCGCCTTGTTGGCCCGTTGCACACGCTGGTGGCGGTCCAGGATCCAGATGGCGTTGCTGTTCGCGTCGAAGGTCTTTTGCCATTCCTGGGCCGCTTTCAGCAAGGCCTTCTCCGCTGCCTGGCGTTCGGTGATGTCCAGCATGATGGCGACGAATAGGGGGTCACCTGCCGAGGCCAATTGGACGTGGGCTTCCACGGGATACAGCGAGCCGTCTTTACGCCGATGGATCGTTGAAAACTGGATCTTTTCTTTTTCGCCGGAGCGCAGGGGGGCGACCAATTCGTCGAACGATTCGGGCGTAAAGTCAGGTTTTATATCCAATGGCGTCATCATCAACATCTCTTCGACCGAGTAACCCAGATTCTGACAGGCGCCTCGGTTGACCTTGACGAATCGCAGGGTGTCCGCCGCGAAAATGTAGATCTCGTTCAAGGACGCATCCAACAGGTCGCTGAAGCGGGTGGCGCGTTCTTCGGCGTCCTTGCGGCCTTCGATCTCGACCCGTAGCCGGCGGTTATGGAAGAAAAGCAGGATGGCACCGATTCCACCGCCCAAGGCCAGCAGGACGGCGACCCCGATAGCCCAGCGGTTTGGTTGGGGATAGGCATTGTAGATGAATTTTGCAAGCGAAATGCCTTTATCGGCCATGCCCAGCTTGATATAGGTGTCGGCGATGTGCTGCCAGCGGCCGGGGGTTGATGTGCCCGATCTCGACGAGATCCGGCAGCATCAGCCGCTGGATGGCCTGGGCTTCGAAGCGGAGATGGGCTCGGCTTTTCGAGGTCCCATAGGTCTTCCGGATGAGATCGATGATCTCTTCCGGATGGGCCATGGCATACTGCCACCCGTGCAGGGAGGCTTCACGAAAATCGGCGACCGCTTGCGGGTGACGCTCGATTTCCCTTTCTGACGTGAACAGGCAGTCACCGTAAAAATCGATGCCATAATTTTTGGGATCGATGATCGTGAAGGGAATTTTCCGGCTGATCAGATAAAACGGCTCATTGGTCGAATAGGCATTGAAAACATCCGTTCTGTTTTCAATCAGGTCGTTGATATCGAAGCTGCTGGGGATCATTCTGATTTTATCCAGGGGCACCCCTTCACTGCGAAACATGGCCAGATATTCGGCTGCGTCATCGCCCTCCAGCATCATGACCCGTCGCCCGATCATGTCCTGGGGGTTGTGAATACCCGAATCGCGTTTGGCCAAGAAGATGTTGGCCGAATGCTGAAAGATACAGGCCAGGACGACGACCGGTTTGCCATGCATGCGGTGGAGCAGCACCGATGAACGGCCCACGGCGTAATCAGCCTCGCCGGCGACCACCCTGTCGGTGGGCGTCAACCCCGGTCGGCCCTCAAGCAGGGTGACCTGAAAACCGGCATCCCGGTAATAACCTTTTGCAACGGCGGCATAGTAGCCGGCAAACTGGAACTGGTGATGCCAGGCCAGCTGCAGGACAATGGGGCGCAGAAAGGCGTCGGAAGCATCTCCATGCATGGCCGCTTCGCCGGTTTCCATAGTCGGATGGATCGCTCCGGCTGAAAGGGGCTGGCTCACCATCGCCACCGCCACGAGAAGCCCGATCATGAAAACCGAACATCGCCTTAACGGATGAAAACAAATCCGGATTTTTGGAAATTTGGATGCCGCATGGGTCGCGTTGCCTCTGGATAAGAAAAGGTGTTGGGCGCGGAAAAACGCTGATATGTTCGGCGACCCATTCCGGCTGGCCAGATGGTCACTCCAGATGATCACTCCGGGTGGTCACTTTGGGGCCGGAGTGGAGCGGCAGTGTCATGGGGGGTGTTCGCTTGAATTCGATGGCCCTTGGTTGAACTTCATGTGAGTGCAAATCTGATGAATCATCCGCGCTTTCGATTGGATTTATTTTAGGCGCGAAAAGAATCAGGGATCAAGGCTGTTTTGTGATGCGAGGGGAAAACAATGAACATTTCAGGCGTGGAACAAAATGCCGATATGGGTTGTGGTAATTGGAGCAAGGACCCTTATTTTACATTTCGTGATAATCTCGGACCCAACCGGCAGCGACACCAGACCGCGGCCCGTAACCCCTGAAGGTGACCTGAAGATGACCATTCAACCCCGCTTTCAAACCATTATCGATCAGATCGGCAGGGTGGTGATGGGGAAAAACGATCAGATCCGTATGGCTTTGACCTGCCTTCTGGCAAAAGGGCATCTTTTAATTGAAGACATCCCGGGAATCGGTAAGACAACCCTGGCCAAGGTACTGTCGCGAAGCATGGGCCTTAAGTTCCGCCGGGTTCAATTCACCAGCGACATGCTTCCCGGAGACATTCTGGGTAGCTCGATTTTCGATCAGAATACGGCTGCGTTTGTCTTCCACCCCGGGCCGATCTTCACCCAAGTGCTATTGGCCGACGAGATCAACCGCGCCACCCCGAAGACCCAAAGCGCGCTGCTGGAAGCCATGGAGGAACGCCAGGTGACCAGTGACGGCAAAACCCGCCGCCTGGCCGCGCCGTTCTTTGTGATCGCCACCCAGAATCCCCTGGAACTCTCCGGTACCTTTTCGCTGCCCGAGTCCCAGCTGGACCGTTTCCTCATGCGCATCGAACTGGGCTATCCGGATCGCTCGGCGGAGCGGCGTCTATTAAGTGGCGACCGGCAGCCGCACCAGGCCCTGGAAACCCTCGGGCAGTGCCTGACGCCAGAGGATGTCCTGGCCTTGCAGGCCGAGGTGGAAAAGGTTCATGCCGCCGATGCCTTCTTGAACTACTTGCAGGATGTTCTGGAATTCACCCGCAGCAGCCCCCATTTCCACATGGGGCTTTCGCCCCGTGCGGGATTGGCGCTCATGCAGGCCGCCCGGGCTTGGGCATTGATCAGCGGTCGGGACTATCTCGTCCCTGAAGACCTGCAGGCCGTCATGATCCATGTGGTGGGTCACCGGTTGCGGTCGCGAGAGGATCTGAGCGAGATTCCGTCATCGCGCTTGGCCCTCCTTTTCCAGGAGGTTGCCGTTCCGTGAGTCGCGTGATCGCCCATCTTTTCTACCGCTTCGTGGGCGGCAACACCACCGTGCCCGTGACCCTGGGGCTGCGTAATATCTATATTGTACCCACGCGTTATGGCCTGCTCTATCTGGTGGTTATCGGCGCGATGTTGATCGGTTCGATCAATTACAACAACAATCTGGGATTTTTGCTCACCTTCCTGTTGGGCGGCATGGGCCTTACCACCATGCTGTACACCTACCGGATGCTTTACGGGCTGCGTCTGGAAAAGGTTTCCACCCGACCGGTTTTTGCCGGTGAAAGCATGCCGTTTCTCATCCGGCTGGCCGATATCGACCGGCCGCGGATGGGCGTCGGCTGGTTTTTCGAGGGGCAGGATCCGGTCCTGGCGGATCTTTTGCAGGGCACGGCGGAAACGGTCAGCGTGAATGCCCCAACGGCGGCACGCGGGAAATTTTCGCCGGGTTGGCTGCGTGTCACCTGCACTTACCCCCTGGGATTGTTCCGCGCCTGGGCGCGTCTGCACCCCAATGTCACCGGTTTGGTCTACCCGCGGCCCTTGTCCGGCCCGCTGGTGGCTGACCCCGTCCGTTCGGGCAATGGCGGCGGGCCAGTGAGCGGTCAGACCGGCGTCGATGATTTCCAGGGCCTCAAGGCATACCAGGCGGGCGATGCGCCGCAACGCATCCATTGGCAGGCCTTCTCGCGTGGACGCGGCCTGCACACCAAGACATTTGCCGATCCGGCCGGCCAATCCCTGCTGCTGGATCTGGCCCGCATCGACGGCAGCGACACGGAGAAGAAGCTCTCCATTCTTTGTTACCATGTCTTGCGCGCCCATCATTACCGACGGCCCTTTGGGTTGGCCCTGTCCGGCCGGACGATTCCCGTGGCCAGCGGCGAGGCCCATCGCGGGCGCTGTCTGCGGGCCTTGGCCTGCTTCGGGAGTGAATAGACCATGCTCCGTCAGCCCATCCGCCCCCTGATCGTTGCTCTGGCCGTGGCTGCCGCGCCGTTGGCCCTCCATCTGCCCGCATGGGCCATCGGTTGGTGTATTCTCTGTTGGACCTACTGTCTGGCCGCCGATCGGCGGGGATGGCCGGGGTTGCCGCCTTGGGTCCGGTTCGCCGGCTTTGCCGTGGGCATGCTGGGCGTCCTGGTATCCGCCGGTTTGCGCTTTGACGGGGGAGACTTCATTGTGCTGCTGGCAGTCATGGCCGGGATGAAACCCCTGGAGGTGCGCAGCCGGCGGGACAGCATGGTAACGGTTTTTCTGGCGTACTTTCTGGTGATTACCAGCTTGTTCGTTTTTGAAAACCTTTCCATGACGATTTACCTTTTTCTGTCGGTTTGGGTCACCACCGGCGTATTGGTACGGGTCAACCATCCCGCCGGGGCGACCGCCGCCCAGTTGCGCCTGGCCGCTCGCTTGGTGGGTACGGCGATCCCCTTGATGGTGCTGCTGTTTCTGCTTTTTCCACGACTTCCGGGGAGTTTCTGGAGCTCTCCCTGGAACCGTCAGGGCGTTTCCGGCTTTTCCAGCACCATTCGCATGGGGGACGTCTCACGCCTCGCCCTGACCGATGCACCGGCCTTTGCGGTTACCTTTGACGCCGCACCGCCAAGGCCGGAAAAGCTTTATTGGCGGGGGATCGTTTTTCGTGATTTCGACGGTCAGACCTGGTATCCCGAGCGTCATCGCCACCCGCGACGCCCCCTAATTGGCGGAACAACCCGGTCGGCCTATACCGTTGTCATGGAACCCACCGGCCAGCGCCATCTCTTTGCCCTGGATCTGCCCCAGACAGCCGACCCGGTTGCCGTTATCGGAGACGACTACACGCTGGAAACCCGCCGCCCCGTTCGACAGCGTTTACGCTACCGGGCCGTCTCATGGGTCGATGCCCGCCAGGACGCCACGCCGTTTCCCGACCCCCGTTACCGGCAACTGCCCGAGGGGCGTAATCCCCGTGCACTTGCCCTCGGGCGAGAATGGGCGCAAAGCATAAAGACCCCCGAGACCATCGTGACGGCCGCGCTGGATTTTTTCAGGACTTCGGGATTCGTCTATTCGTTGCAGCCCGGCCCCTTGGGCGCCGATGCGGTGGACGATTTTCTTTTCATGGGGCGCAAAGGGTTTTGCGAACATTTTGCCGTGGCCTTTACCGTGCTCCTGCGGGCAGCCGGCGTCCCGACGCGTCTGGTCGGCGGATACCAGGGCGGTCAATGGAACGCCATGGGTGAATTCCTCAGTGTGCGTCAGTCCGATGCGCATGTCTGGTGTGAGGCGTGGCTGCCCGGAAAAGGATGGACGCGCGTTGACCCGACCGCCGTTGTGGCGCCCGAACGGATTGCCGCCGGCGGTACGCGAGATGATCCGGCCGGTCTTTCCCAGGGGGTTGGTGTCCGGCTGATACGTCGTTGGCAGACCCTCGCCCGTGAGACCTGGGAGGCCGTCAACATCCGCTGGAACATGTGGTTCATGGGCTTTTCCGCTGAAGATCAGGTGGCCTTGCTGAAGCGCCTGGGGGTCGTTGTGGGACGACAGACCCGCTGGCTGGTGGTCGGGGTGCTTCCGGTTCTTTTCGTCATCGTCCTGGCACTGGTCAGCCGAATCCGGAACCGGCCGGTTAAGCCGACCGGGGATGTGCCGCTGAGAACTTACTACCGCTTCCTGGTGAAAATGCGGCACGCGGGACTTCCCAAGGCGCCGCACGAAGGCCCCCTGGCGTATGCCGGCAAGGTGGGGCGACGGGCGCCGGCACTCAAACCGGCGGTGGATGGGATCATTGCGGGATATGTTGCCCTGCGGTACAGCCGTGACGGCCGAAAGGCATTGTTGAAGGATTTCCGCCGTGAGGTCCGCCACTTTCATCCCCGGCGGCTTCTTGCCAAATCCAGGCAAAAGGTCGAACCCGTAGATTGACCCTGAACCTCAATCCCTGCCGATATCCTCTGGTGGATCAAGGCTTCCGCGGTGGACGGCCGATTGGCCGAATCGTGCGGTGATGCGATCCACGGCGCGATCCACCTTTTCCCATCCCGTGGCCTGGTGCTCCCGGCTTTCAAAGAGACTGACCTGCTGCGGCGTGGTGTCGCCGACCAGCGCCGAGGCCCCCACGCCGATCAGTCGGATGGGCGTTTCCAACGACTGCTGGTCCAACAGGGCCGCCGCCGTGCGAAAGATCGTTTCCGATGCGTGGCTGGGGCGTGTCAGGCTGAAACTGCGCGTCAGCTGCCTGAAATCAGACTGTTTCAATTTAAGGGTGATGGTGCGGGCCAGATACCCTTGGCGGCGCAGCTGGCGTCCCACTTCCTGGCTCTGGGAGAGAAGATGCCGGCGCAACACGCCTCGATCGCGGGTATCGGCGGGCAGGGTGCATTCGCTGGAGATGGACTTGGCGGGTGCATGGACCGTCACGCGGGTTGCGTCCCGCCCCTGGGCCAGTTCCATCAGGCGGTGGCCGAATTTGCCCAGTCGTTCGGTCAGTTGGACGGGCTTGAAACGACAGACATCGCCCAGCTGTCGGATGCCCAGGCGGCTGAGCTGTTGGCGGGCCTTGCGGCCCACCCCGGGTACTTTTTCGATGGGCAACACGGCGATCCGCTCGGCAACTTCTTCCGGGAAAATCACCGTCAAACCGTCGGGTTTGTGCATGTCCGAGGCGATTTTGGCCAGGAATTTCAAGGGGGCCACGCCGATGGAGCAGGTCAGCGCCTGTTTTTGGCGGATTTCGGCTTTGATTGCCCGCGCCATGGCTTCGGGTGGACCGAAAAGACGTTGGCAACCGGCGGCGTCCAGATAGGCTTCATCGATGGAAACCTGCTCCACCACCGGCGAATAATCATCCAGAATCGCCATGATCGATCGCGATACCTCGCTGTAGCGCTGCTTGCGGGGGGGCACGATGACCAGATGCGGGCAACGCGCCCTGGCCATGAACATGGGCATGGCGCTGTGGATACCGTAGCGGCGGGCCTCGTAGCTGGCCGCTGCCACAACGCCGCGGTCCGACGCGCCGCCCACGACCAGGACTTTGCCCGCCAGGTCCGGGTTGTCGCGCTGTTCCACGGAGGCGAAAAAGGCATCCATATCGATGTGCATGATCATGGGGGCACTTTACAGCGTTCGTCACCGGCTTTCAAGATCGGCGCAAAGGGCCGGTCCATTCATTTGGCAACAAAACACCGCGCGGTGTTTGTTGCACTTTTGTAGACTGGCGGGCCTTTGCCGGTTGCGGCTAAAAATCCGTCCGAGATATACACAACGGTTTGTTATCAAATGGTTTGTGTCCTGCAGCAGGCCACGCTTGAATCTGTTCTGGACCACCTGTTGAGCAGGTGGTTTGGATTTTAATGACCTAAATATACTTCCAGGCTTGCCAGACTTTACAAAAATGTTGTAAGCAGCATGCGGCTATACAATTTAAGCGTTGCTGCGCGAGGCGGTAAAAAGGACACGACGATGAAGACCATTGAACAGATCACCCTCCTCTACGAGATTTCCAATGCCCTCAACGAGCACTTGGACTTGAAAAAGTCGATGTACAAAGTGCTCGACATCCTCTCCACGGCCCTGCAGATGGAACGGGGCACCATCTCGATTCTCAATCCGTTGCGTAACGAAATCAGCATCGAAGTGGCCCACAGCCTATCAAAAAGCGCCATGGAGCGGGTGAAATACAAATTGGGCGAGGGGATCATCGGACGGGTGATCGAAACCGGTGAGGCCGTTGCCATTCCCAAGATCAGCGAGGAGCCGCTCTTCCTCAACCGTACGGCCTCGCGCAAAATGAAAGACATGGGCGAGATTTCCTTTATCTGTGTGCCGGTTCAGAAGGGCACGCGGGTGGTGGGGGCGCTCAGCGTCGATCGCGCCTATGATCCAGAATACTCGTTGGAGGAGGGAACCAAGCTGGTCTCCGTGGTGGCCACCATGCTGGCCCGGCATGCCATCAACCTGGAAACCATCCAGCTGGAGAAAGAGGCCTGCGGGACGAGAACAAACGCCTGCGCGACGAGCTGGAAAACAAGTACCGCATCAACAACATCATCGGCAACAGCAACAAGATGCGGGAAGTCTTTCAGATGATCAGCCAGGTGTCACGCAGCCATGCCACGGTACTGATTCGCGGGGAGAGTGGTACCGGCAAGGAGCTGGTGGCCAACTCGATCCACTACAATTCCAATCGTTCCAAAGCCCCTTTTGTCAAGGTCAACTGCGCGGCGATTCCCAACAACCTGATCGAAAGTGAGCTCTTCGGCCATGAAAAGGGGGCCTTCACCGGCGCGGTCAAGCAGAAGCCGGGGCGTTTTGAATTGGCCCACAAGGGCACAATCTTCCTGGACGAAATCGGCAGCATCGAGCCCGACGTGCAGGTGCGTCTGCTGAGGGTGCTTCAGGAACGGGAGTTCGAACGCGTGGGCGGCCACAAAACCCTCAAGGTCGATGTCCGCATCATTGCGGCAACCAACAAGAACCTGGAGCAGGCCGTCGATGAGGGAACCTTTCGCGGTGATCTGTACTATCGACTCAATGTGTTTCCCATCTACATGCCTCCCCTGCGGGAACGCAAGACCGACATCCTGCTCTTGGCCGATTTCTTTCTGGAGCGCTATGCCGATGAGAACGGGCGCGAGGTCAAGCGACTTTCCACCCCGGCCATCGACATGCTTATGGCCTATCATTGGCCGGGGAACGTCCGCGAGTTGGAGAACTGCATCGAGCGCGCCGTGCTTCTCTGTGAGGAAGGGGCGATCCACAGCTACCACCTGCCGCCGTCGTTGCAAACGGGAAGGGAAAGTGGGACCCTGCCGGATCTTTCCCTGGAGGATGCCGTGGCTGCCCTGGAAAAGGAGATGATCATCGACGCCCTCAAGAATACCCGCGGCAATATTACCCTGGCGGCGGAGGTCCTTAAAACGACAGTGCGCAAATTTGCCTATAAGGCGAAGAAGTTCGGGGTGGATTATCGAACCTATCGCTAAGTCCGAATCAGCGAGACGTCTTCAGGTCGCGACGTCCGGATTGGCACGCAGGCGGCTGACCAGATTGCTCTCTTCGCGAATGGCATCGGCCAGACGACGGGTGAGGGTGCCTCTCTGGGTGTTGATCTGGGCGCGGCCGTTTGTTCGGTCCACCAGCCAGGTCACATATATTTTTTCGATGCTGGCGGCCGTATCGGTAAGGGTTGCCGCCAAGCGGTCGTGAGATTCCACGAGTGACCGGGTCCGGGAATCGGTAATGCTGACTTGATCGGGGAACTGCTTGGCGATTCGCTTCAAGCGATCACGTTCCTTATTCATCATCACGATGATGTCATCTATCGTGATGAGATTTTGATACAACGCCGGTGAGACCGTGTCGTGGACAAAGCGGATGATTTCCGGTTTCATTTTGACGGCACCGAGGCTGGTCCGCAACGGTTCCTTTTTGTAATATTTCGTGTAGGCGAGGAATCCGCCCCCACCGGCAGCGGCCAGCACCAGGATCAGGACGATCAGGATTCCTGCGGCTCCGCCGCGCGTGTTGTTTAACGATGTGATCGGATTGTGAGAACTTGCCGTCATGCGGATTGTCAGTCTTGTCTGGCGTGATGGTTGCGCGGTCTGGTTTTATCTGTCGTGTTGTTGATGACTATCCCCATTATCGGTCGGTATTGGAAAAGCTGTATGATTTTTTAACCAAGGTTATTTTTGATGCATTCGTAAAAAGTCTCATTTCCGACGGATTCGTAAAGAGCCC
>NZ_BBCC01000045.1 GCF_001311845.1 Desulfosarcina cetonica JCM 12296
GCCGCGACCGGTGCGGCCGGGATGCCACCGGCCAGCTGGATCTGCTGGGCGTAGCGGATGATCGGGCTGCCGCCGACTTCGTCCACGCCGACCTCGAAGTACTCGTTGTCGACGAAGACGTTGAAGGTGCGCAGGTTTTCACCCTTGGCCGGTGCATCCTTCTTCTTCTCGATGAGTTCGCCGGCAAGGGCTTTCTTCACCAGGGCCTCGCGTTTCTTCACATCTTCCAGGGTGATGGCCTTGACCGAGGCCGGCGCATCTTCCTTGCCGTACTTCCACTGCAGGAACTTCTTGCCGGTGACGGGGAACATGGCGTAGAGCACCAGGTCGTCCGTGTCCACGGCCAGATCGCCGATTTCGGCTTTGGCCTTTTCCATCTCGGGTTCGAGCACCTCGGCCGGTCGGCAGGTGATGGGCTCTTCACCGCGTTCGTAACCCATCAGGGCTTTCTTCTGCACCTCGGGATCGATGGGCACGGCGGTCTTGCCATACAGGCCGTAGCACAGATCCTTGACCTGGGCGGTAATCATCTTGTAGCGCTCATCCGGCGTATCGAAGAGCACGTTGTTGACCGTCTGGATACCCACGATCTGGCTGGTGGGGGTGACCAGCGGGATCTGGCCGAGTTCCTTGCGCACCCGCGGCAACTCCTTGTAGACTTCGCCGATCTTGTCCAGGGCGTCCATCTCGCGCAGCTGGTTGACCAGGTTGGAGAGCATGCCGCCCGGGGTCTGGTGCAAAAGGACGTTGATGTCGATCACCGACACCTTGGAGTCGTCGAGAAGGTGCTTGTACTTGGGCATGACCTCTTTCTCGAAGATCTCGTTGATCTGGGCCAGCAGTCTGATGTCAAAGCCCGTGTCGCGGTTGGTGCCCAAAAGGGCCATGACCAAGGGCTCCACGGCGGCGTGGGAGGTGCGATAGGCGTAGGGGGTCATGCACGTATCGATGATGTCCACGCCGGCCTCGATGGCCTTGAGATGACTCATGGGGCTCATGCCGGAAGTAAAGTGGCTGTGCAGGTGAATGGGTGCCTTGACCGCGGCCTTGAGGGCCTTGACCAGATCATAGGCGTCGTAGGGGGCGATCAGGCCGGCCATGTCCTTGACGCAGATGCTGTCGGCGCCCATGGCCTCCAGTTCCTTGGCCTTATTGACATAATAGTCCAGATTGTACACTTCGCCGCCCAGGCGCGGTTCGGTCATGGTGTAGCAGATGCAGCCCTGAAAGTGCTTGCCGTACGCCTTGATCTTGGGAACGACGGTCTGGAAATTGCGGTAGTCGTTGAGGGCGTCGAAGGTCCGAAAGATATCCATGCCGTTCTCGCAGGCACGATCCATGAACGCATTGGCCACGTCATCGGCGTAGTTGCGATAGCCCACCAGGTTCTGGGCGCGCAGCAGCATGGAGAAAGGGGTTTTCTTGAAGTAGCGCTTCAGGGTGCGGATGCGTTCCCAGGGATCCTCGTTGAGAAAACGGTGCATGGTGTCGAAGGTGGCACCCCCCCAGGTTTCCACGGCCCAGTAGCCCACCTGGTCCATCAACTCGGCCACGGGGATCATGTCCTCGGTGCGCCCGCGGGTGGCAAAGAGGCTCTGGTGGCCGTCGCGGAGGCTCAGATCCATGATCTTCACCGGGTTTTCCGCCGTCGGCCGGTTCACATCGTAGTTCATTGCGGTCATTTTGACTTGATCGTGATCACTCATCGTATGGGTCTCCTCTAAAATTGGATGTTGAATGCCTGATTATCGTTCCACCATCGTCCCGGCACTAGCGCAGGCGGTTGAAGGTTTTCATTTGCATGAGATTGCGCATCTGCATCATGCCTTGGCGACCGGCCAGGGCCCACAGATTGCCCTGATCAAAACGCCGTGGCGCCGGGCGTTCGGGCGGCGGCGTGAGAATCGCCTCTTCTTCGGTCTGGATATAAGCCGAGACCGCCGCCAGGGCGGCAGCCAGTTTTTTTTCGTTCGCTTCCATAAATTTTCACCTTTGTGCTTCGGTTGACGGGGCGCGGACCGCTTCTACATGGGGATATTGCCGTGTTTTTTCGGCGGCCGCAGTTCCCGTTTGCTGCACATGATTTCCAGAGCGTCGATGAGGCGCATGCGGGTTTCGGCCGGTTCGATGATGGCGTCGATGTAGCCCCGCTGGGCCGCGCAGTAGGGATTAGAGAAGAGTTCCTCGTATTCTTTGATTTTCTCGGCACGTTTGGCCTTGGGATCGGCGGCTTCCTTGATCTCCTTGCGATGAATGATATTGGCGGCACCGGCAGCGCCCATGACGGCGATCTCGGCGGTGGGCCAGGCAAAGGCCATGTCGGCGCCCAGATCCTTGGAGCACATGGCCAAATAGGAGCCGCCATAGTCCTTGCGGGTGACCAGGAGCAGCTTGGGCACGGTGGCCTCGCTGTAACACCACAGCAGCTTGGCCCCGTGGCGGATGATGCCGCCCCATTCCTGCTGGCTGCCGGGCAGGTAGCCGGGAACGTCGGCAATGGTCAACAGCGGGATGTTGAAGGCATCGCAGAACCGAATGAAGCGCGTGGCCTTGTCCGAGGCGTTGATGTCCAGGCAACCGGCCATGACCATGGGCTGGTTGGCGATAATGCCCACGCTACGTCCGTTGAGGCGGGCAAAGGCGGTCAGGATGTTGGTGGCGAAATACTGGTGGGGTTCGAAGTACTCGCCATTGTCAACGATGGCTTTGATGACATCCCGTACGTCGTAGGACTGGTTGGGGCTGTCCGGAATGATGTCGTTGAGGGCGTCCTCGATGCGCATGGGGTCGTCGCCCGTGTCCACCACCGGCGGCTCTTCCATGTTGTTGGCCGGCAGGTAGGAGAGCAGGCACTTGATCTGCTCGATGGCGTCTTCGTCGTTTTCGCAGGCGAACTGAGCCACGCCGCTTTTCTCGTTGTGGGTCATGGCGCCGCCCAGGCTCTCGAAATCGATCTCCTCACCGGTGACCGACTTGATGACTTCCGGGCCGGTGATGAACATGTAACTGGTATTCTTGACCATGAAGATAAAATCGGTCATGGCCGGGGAGTAGACCGCGCCGCCGGCCGTGGGGCCCATGATTGCCGAAATCTGGGGAATCACGCCCGAGGCCACGGAATTGCGGTAGAAAATCTGGCCGTAGCCGGAAAGGGCGTCCACGCCCTCCTGGATGCGGGCACCGCCCGAATCGTTGATGCCGATAAAAGGCACGCCGGCCTTGAGGGCCATGTCCATGACCTTGCAGATTTTCTTGGCCTGCATCTCGCCGAGGCTGCCTGCCCGGGCGGTAAAGTCCTGGGCGTAGGCAAACACCGGGCGGCCGTTGACCAGGCCGTGGCCGGTGACCACACCGTCCGAGGGAATGTCCACCGCCGCCATGCCGAAATTGACGCAACGGTGCTGAACGAACATGTCGATTTCTCGAAATGTCCCCGCGTCAAACAATTTGTCGAGACGTTCGCGGGCGGTCAGCTTGCTCCCTTCCTTCTGCTTGGCGACCAGCTTGTCCCCGCCCATCTCAAGGATGCGTGCTTCGCGCGCCTTGAGATCCTGAATTTTTTCCTTCACAATACCCATGTCACATTCCTTTCACCTAAAGTACAGAACTTTTTGACTAGCCGACAGAGAATGGGATGCGCCATCCACCAGTCGTCCGCGAGTTAAGTATAAATATTAAAGACAATATGTTATACAGTTTTTGAAGAATGGACCGTACCTGAAGATAAATTCCTACCCTTATCGACTCAACGGGCGTTGTCAAGCAAAAAAAGAAGCTTTTCCGCACCGGCTGTGGGGGACTGTTCTCCCCGTTCAACAGCGGCCCGAACTCCCTTCAATTGGGAGCGGATCGCCGGATTGCTGAAAAAGCGCTCCTTGAGTCCGTCTTCAATACGGGACCACATCCAGGCAACGGCTTGGTGGCGACGTTTTTGGTCCAGTTCGCCGGTTGCCGAAAGACGCCGACGATGGTCGTTGACGGTTTCCCACAGCTGGTCCACCCCGTTTGTGGTCAGGGCGCTGCAGGTCAAGACCGGCGGTGACCAGGTGGGCGATGCCGGGTTCAGCAGGTGAAGGGCCATCGCATAGGACCGGCGTGCCTTTTCGGCCTTCTCCACGTTGTCGCCGTCGGCTTTGTTGATGGCCACGGCGTCGGCCAGTTCCAAGACACCTTTCTTAATGCCTTGGAGCTCGTCGCCGGCGCCGGCCAGCATCAGTACCAGAAAGAAATCGACCATGGAGGCCACGGTGGTTTCCGATTGTCCCACCCCCACGGTTTCCACGATGACCACATCGAAGCCGGCGGCTTCGCAGACCAAAAGAGTCTCACGGGTCATGCGGGCCACGCCACCCAGGGTCCCGCCGGACGGTGACGGACGGATAAAGGCCTGGGGGGCAACCGAGAGCCGCTCCATGCGGGTCTTGTCGGCCATGACACTGCCGCCGCTGCGGGTGCTGGACGGGTCGACGGCCAGGACGGCCACCTTCAGACCCTTTTCCACCAGCATCATGCCGAAACTCTCGATAAAGGTGCTTTTCCCGACACCGGGGACGCCGGTAATGCCCAAGCGGACCGCTTTTCCGGTCAGTGGGAGCAGTTCGTCCACAACGGTGTGGGCCAGTTGACGGTGCGCGGGGTGTGCGCTTTCGATCAGCGTGATGGTCTTGGCCAGGATGCGGCGGTTGCCCGAGCGAACACCATCGACGTAGAATTGGGGCTCTTTTTCACCCATGAGCATTCGTGACTTTCCTATCGCGCATTGAAGCTGCGTCGCTTGCGTATCCGGTCTGCCTCCGCGGTCCCGCTCGATGGGCCAGGCGGGACCGCGGAGGCATCAGGGGTTGAGAATCAGGCGGCTTTGCGGCTTTCCAGGGCGTTGAGGACCTTGTTGGCCGATTCGGTGATGGCCGTTCCGGGTCCGAAGACACCCACGGCACCGGCCTTGTAAAGGAAGTCGTAGTCGCCCGGCGGGATCACGCCGCCGACGATCACCAGGATATCCTCACCACCGGCCGCCTTGAGCGATTTGACCAGTTGGGGCACCAGGGCCTTGTGGCCGGCGGCCAGGCTGGAGGCGCCGACCAGGTGGACATCGTTTTCAACGGCCATCTTGGCGGCTTCCTCGGGGGTCTGGAACATGGGGCTGATATCCACATCGAAGCCCAGATCGGCAAAGGCGGTGGCGACCACCTTGATACCCCGGTCATGGCCGTCCTGCCCCATCTTGGTCAGCAGAATGCGCGGCCGGCGGCCTTCCTTTTCCATGAAGGTGTCGGTTCGCTTGCGAATGGCCGCGATCACGGCCTGGTCGGAATACTCCGATGCGTAGATGCCGGAGATGCACTGGGTGGTGGCCACGAACCGGCCGAAGACTTTTTCCATGGCGTCGGATACCTCTCCCACGGTGGCCCGGGCACGGATGGCCTCAATGCTGGCCGCCAGAAGGTTGCCGCCCTTTTCGGCGGCCTCGGTGACGCCGGCAAGCGCGTTTTGCGTCTTGGCCTCGTCACGCTCGGCCTTGAGTTTCTTGAGCATGCTGATCTGTTCGTCACGCACCTGCTCCGAAACTTCCAGGACATCCATGGGCGTCGCCTCGTCGATCTTGTATTTGTTGACGCCGACGATCACGTCCAATCCCTGGTCGATGCGGGCCTGCTTGCGGGCCGCCGATTCCTCGACGCGCATCTTGGGCATGCCGGTTTCGATGGCCTTGGCCATCCCGCCCAGTTCCTCCACCTCGTTGATGATCTTGCGGGCTTCCTGGATGATGCCGTTGGTGAGGGCTTCAATATAATAGGAACCACCCAACGGATCGATCACATGACAGATTTGGGACTCTTCTTGGATGAGGATCTGGGTGTTGCGGGCGATGCGCGCCGAGAAATCGGTGGGCAGGCCCACGGCCTCGTCGAAGGAGTTGGTGTGCAGGCTCTGGGTGCCGCCCAGGGCCGCGGCCAGCGCCTCGAGGGTGGTGCGGATGATGTTGTTGTAGGGGTCCTGCTCGGTGAGGCTCCAGCCGGAGGTTTGCACATGGGTGCGCAGCATGGAGGATTTGGGGTTTTTCGGGTTGAACGGCTTGAGCAGGTCATGCCACAGGAAGCGGGCCGCCCGCAACATGGCGATTTCCATGAAAAAGTTCATGCCCACACCGAAGAAGAAGGAGAGGCGCGGGGCGAAGGCGTCAATATCCAGGCCGGCTTGATGGCGGCGCGGACATATTCCAGGCCGTCGGCCAGGGTGAAGGCGGTCTGCAGCACGCTGTTGGCGCCGGCTTCCATCATGTGGTAGCCGCTGATACTCACCGTGTTGAACTTGGGCATGTGCTCGGAGCAGTAGGCGATGATGTCCGAAACGATCCGCATGGACGGCTCGGGCGGGTAGATGTAGGTGTTGCGCGTCAGGTATTCCTTGAGAATATCGTTCTGGATCGTGCCGGTGAGTTGTTCCTGTTTGACGCCCTGCTCCTCGGCGGCCACGATGTAGCCGGCCAGGATGGGCAGAACGGCACCGTTCATGGTCATGGAGACACTCATCTTGTCCAGCGGAATCTGATCGAACAACACCTTCATGTCTTCGATGGAATCGATGGCCACGCCGGCCTTGCCGACATCGCCCATGACCCGTGGGTGGTCCGAATCATATCCCCGATGGGTGGCCAGGTCGAAGGCCACGGAAAGACCCTTCTGGCCGGCGGCCAGGTTGCGACGGTAGAAGGCGTTGGACTCCTTGGCGGTGGAAAAACCGGCATATTGACGGATGGTCCACGGGCGTCCGGCATACATGGTGGCCATGGGACCGCGCACATAAGGCGCCATGCCCGGCAGGGTATTCACGTGGGGCATGCCGGCCACGTCTTCCGCCGTATACAACGGTTTTACCTGAATGCCTTCGGGGGTCTCCCAATTAAGTTCTTCGAGGGGTTTTCCCCGGAGTTGCTTGGTGGCCAAATCGTTCCATTTTTGTAAATCGGGATGTACGGACATGGTATGCTCCTTTTACTAAAACAATTAATCGATTGCCTGGTTCCCTCATTTCAGATCGGGATTGGCGATGGCGCGCCAGATCATCTGAAACAGGGTGTTGGCCTGATCGGTCAAGTGGCCTTGCTGGCCCCTGGAAATCCACATCGTAAAGGCGCGCTGGACGGTACCCAACATGAAGTCCAGCAGCACGCCGGCCCGGACGTTGGGGTTGAGGATGCCCTCTTTCTGGCCATTGCGCATCACCTCCAGATACATGTTGATCATTTTCTTCTGCTTGAACGTTTCGTCGGCCATCCAGGTTTTCATGGGCAGGGTCATGAAAATGATTCGGCCCAGTCCCTGATTGCGTTCATAGTAGTCCAGCTGCAGCCAGAGCACCTTGCGCATCTTCTCCTTGAGATCTTCGATACCCTGGAGATGATCGTAGATCCGGTCGGTCAATTTGCCCAGCCAGACATCCACGAAGGCAAAAACCAAGCGCTCCTTGGAACCGTAATGTTTGTAGATGGTCGAAAAACTGACGCCGGCGCGGTTGGCCACGTCACGGATATTGGCTTTATGGAAGTCGGAATGGGAAAAGATATCTAAGACGGCCTGTTCCAGCCGTTGGTAAACCTCGTGCTTAAGTGGCGCTAACATTGTTATCGTTGATCCCATATTTGTGGCGGTCAAGACTTGCTGTTTATATTAACAAGCTGTAATAATACAAAAAAATAACGCGCCGAATTCGCTGGAATGCACCAATAATACTTACGAATAATGATGTTTTTGAGAAGGATACTTAATTAATATATTGTTATTATTTTAAATAGCTATTAAATTGGGCGTACTGTTAAAACAAAGCGTAACAATGTTATGGATTTTTAATTAAAAGGTCTGGCAAACCTTTGTCAAGAAAAATAAAATAATTATCAGCCAGTAATTGAATGATAATTTGAGTGTGGCTGCCGGCCATCGACGCAGGCGAGGCTTGAACCCGATGCGGAAGCTGCGTATAGTGCCGGCAAATGTCTTCGGCGGGAAACGGCCCTGGCTTCCCGCCGGGGAATGGACAAGCCCCAAACCTTGAACCCAACCGAGTCGCATAACGATGCCTCGGAAGACCGGATAAGGTCATGTACGCCTTAAACGATTACGATTATCATCTGCCGGAAACCCTGATCGCCCAAACGCCGGCAGGCCAGCGGGACGCGTCGCGCCTTTTGCATCTGTCCCGGCACGGCGGGGCGATCGTCCACCGGCAGTTCCATGATTTGGCCCAATTGCTCATGCCTTCGGATCTTTTGGTGGTCAACGACACGCGCGTGGTACCGGGACGCCTGCATGGACACAAGGAGACCGGCGGCAAGGCCGAACTCTTAATTCTCGATTACGGCACCTCCGGAGCGACCGAAACCGGCAACGGCCAGCGCGTTTATCACTGCCTGATCAAAGCCTCCAAGCAGGCCGCCGCCGGCACCCGCATTCATTTTGCCGAAGGGTTGGTGGCTGAGGTTCGCGACTTTGTGGACGGTATTTACACCGTGGCCTTCTTTGCGCCCGGATCCTTTGACGCGCTGCTCGGCCGCATCGGTCGCATGCCCCTGCCGCCTTACATTAAACGCGATGCCGACCAGCCGGATGACACCGACCGCGCACGCTACCAAACCGTGTATGCCCGCCACCAGGGGGCCATTGCCGCGCCGACCGCCGGCCTGCATTTCACCGGGGAGATCCTTGATGCCCTGCGCCGGAAAGGGGTGACCACCGCGGCCGTAACCCTGCATGTGGGCTATGGCACCTTCGTGCCGGTACGCGTGGAGGATATCCGCCGGCACCGCATGCATGATGAGTGGTATTCCATTTCCGCAGAGACAGCCGCTCAGGTCAACCAGGCCAAGACCGAGGGACGCCGGGTGGTGGCCGTGGGGACCACCAGCGTGCGTACCCTGGAGTATGCCGCGCGGAAAGACGGCCGGGTTCCGTCGGGAAGCGGTCGTTGCGACTTGTTTATTTATCCGGGCTATCGCTTTCGGATCGTCGACGCCATGATCACCAATTTCCATCTTCCCAAATCGACCCTGCTGATGCTGGTCTCGGCCTTTGCCGGCCGGGAAACCATGTTACACGCCTATCACGAAGCCGTGCGCGAGCGGTATCGCTTCTTCAGTTATGGGGATGCGATGTTGATAGAATAAAGAAGTGTTAAGTTTTCAGTGTTAAGTGATTAAGCTGGCGGATGATATCGATTATAGAGGCTTGAAATGGCATATGTGTCATTTGAAGAGTTGGCGGTATGGAAACGGTCTTGCCGATTGGCCGTTGAAATTTGTTCATTGGTGCGAGATTCCAGGGAATTCGCTTTAAGGGATCAGATGAGCCGAGCGGCCATATCCATCGCCAGTAATATCGCTGAGGGTGCAGAACGTTGATCCAGCGCGGAGTTCATTCGGTTCTTGAACATTGCCAAAGGCTCTGCGGCGGAGTTGCGGACCCAGCTATACATTGCTGCAAAGTTAGGATCCATTCTTTCGGAAGATAAGGTGGCCGCGTTGATTGCAGAGGTGAAAGAGATCTCCAGCATGCTGCAAGGGCTGGCTAATTCTCAAAAAAATAAATAGACACAATCCTTCCCTTAACACTTTACACTTAAAACTTAACACTATGTCCACTTTTCAACTGATAACACAGTCCGAATGCGCCCGGGCCGGAGCATTTAACACCCCCCACGGCACCATCCAAACCCCGGTTTTCATGCCCGTCGGCACCCAGGCGACGGTCAAGGCCTTGAGCCCCGAGGAAGTCGAAGCCACCGGGGCCCAGATTATCCTGGGCAACACCTACCACCTCTACCTGCGGCCCGGTACCGAGATCATCGGCCGGTTTGGCGGCCTGCATCGCTTCATGCACTGGGAGCATCCCATCCTGACCGACAGCGGCGGGTTCCAGGTCTTTTCCCTGGCCAAGCTGCGCAAGCTCACCGAAGCGGGGTACCAGTTTCAATCCCACATTGACGGATCCGCGCACATGCTTTCACCGGAAAAATCCATCGAGGTGCAGATTGCCCTCAATTCGGACATCATCATGTGTCTGGACCAATGCCTCGAACATCCGGCCACGCGCGAGCAGGCCATTGACGCGCTTGAGCTGACCACCCGCTGGGCCCGGCGCTGCAAAACTTTTTGGGAGACCCATACGGAGCGGCAGAACAGCCTTTTCGGCATTGTTCAGGGCGGCATGTTCGCCGATCTGCGAGAGCGTTCGGCCGAGGCGATCGTGGCCATCGATTTTCCCGCTACGCCATCGGTGGCTTGAGCGTCGGCGAGCCCAAGGAATTAATGATGGAGATGGCCGCCCATACCCTGCCGCTGTTGCCGGCGGATAGGCCGCGCTACATCATGGGCGTGGGAACGCCAGAGGATTTAGTGGAACTGGTCGGCCTGGGGGCCGACATGTTCGATTGCGTCATGCCCACGCGCAATGCCCGCAACGGGCAGCTCTTCACCGAGCAGGGCACGATCAACATCTGCAACGCCCGCTTCCGGGAGGACGCGGGGCCGGTGGATCCGGCCTGCGACTGCTACACCTGCCGCCATTACAGCCTGGCCTACCTGAGGCATCTGTATACGGCCCGGGAGATTTTGGCCTATCGGCTCAATACCATCCATAACGTGCACTATTACGTGAACCTGGTCAAAGGCATGCGTGAGGCGATTCTGGCCGGACGGTTTGCCGATTATAAAAATGCCTTTTATGCAAAACGTGGGGATGCATCCCCTGCGTTTTAACCGTCGTGCAGGACAAAATGGGCATCCGTTCCATCACGTTGCGTGAACGGCTTCACGGTGTGGAAAAAAATTCGATGCCGGATCGTAACCTTGGAGAATGCGGTTAACATGCCCCCAAAAAGCAACGCGATCAGAGAACGGATCAAAGAATTTCATTCAGACTGTGCCAACGCCGATCCTGTGAAGATCCAAGCGACGGTTAAAAAAGCACTTAACGACCGTAACTGCTTGATGGTCAAACACGCTGCGGAGCGCTGTGAAGAACGCCTGATCTATGATTTAGAAGCAGACCTACTCAAGGCCTATCAACGGTTTCTCAAAAATCCTGTCAAGAATGACCCTAACTGTACTGCCAAGGGCGCTATTGTACGTGCCTGGTTGCATTGGACAGTCAGGCGGTCGATTTTTTCATTGCCGGATTACATTACCATCAGTGTGAACCGGTATGGGGGGGATCCGAGGACACCGCCGTCGATCTGCGGGCTAACTGTGCCATGGGTCTGGTGAATACATCGTACCACAGGGCGTTGATTGAAATCGTGGCGCTGCTTCACGATCATAATCCACATGTTCGCAAAGGGGCGGTGCGTGCAATCGCCCTGACGCAACCATTGGCGGCAGAGGCGGTTTTACGTTCCAAGGCCATCGCAGGAGATTCCGAGCCTGACGTTACCGGTGAGGTTCTGAGTGCTTTATTAAAGATTTCTCCACAGGCGTCTCAGGCGTTCGTATCACGTTTTCTTGACTGCCCAGGTGATCCAAACCTGCGCCAAGCGGTTGCTGTTGCCATTGGTGCGTCAAGGCTCGATGAGGCGTTGGAAATACTGCGTTCATGCTGGAATAATGAGCCCTTTAAGCGAACGCAGGACAATGCGCTATTGCTTGGGGCCATACTGCATCGCAGTGAAAATGCCTTTGCCTGGTTGCTTGAGGTGATCGCCGAGGAGGATCGGGCAAGCGCCCGGTTTGTCGTCGAAGAACTCGCCATCTATCGCGCTGACAAAAAACTGAGTGAACGGGTAAAAGCAGCGCTTGCCGAACGCAATGATGCTGCTTTGACAGATCTATATAACGAGATCTGGCGCTAACCAATTTATTGGCGGAGGCGTTTGACCGCTTGTCAGAAGCGTTCTATAGTACGAGGTACATATTTTTGTAATGCCAACCTAAAAAAGGGGAAGCCATCCATGAAAGAAAAAGTTGAAGCGGCAATCGATAAAATCAGGCCCATGCTGCAGGCCGACGGCGGTGATGTGGAACTGATCAGTGTGGAGAACGGTATCGTCAAGGTTCGCCTTCAAGGTGCCTGCGCGGGGTGCCCCATGTCCCAGATGACCCTCAAAAACGGCATCGAGCGGGTGCTCAAGCAGCAGATTCCCGAAATCAAGGCCGTCGAATCGGTCTGATTTCTTCTCCGACCCGCCATCGGGTTTCGAAAAGCCCGTATGGCTGCAACCCCGCCGATATCGGGCTTTTCACAATTCCGTCACGGTTGATGGCCCAATCCCGTTTTTTGGGGTCGCCCGCCATTCGTATCGCCGTCGGCCGTCGTCCGCGCCGACCCACAGGAGCGCTGGATGTTGAACCTGTCCCGTCGATTCGCAGATTTGCGCATCCGCGACAAACTGCTGATCAGCTACTCAGCCTTATTTCTCCTATGGCTCAGCATCTGCAGCGCCATCATGTTCTTTTTCCTCAAGGAATCCATCCAGGCCAACATCGAAAGCGAACTGAAAAACACCACGCAGACCATCCTGAACATGGTGCGCACCTCGGCGAGCGTTTCCATCAAGAATCACCTTCGTGCCGTCGCCGAAAAAAACCGCGAGATTGCCCAGCATTTTTATGATCAGGCACTGGCCGGAAAGATCAGCATGGAAGCGGCCAAGCGCCAGACCCGCGAGGTCATGCTCAGTCAAACGATTGGCAAGACGGGCTACATCTATTGTATCGACAGTCAGGGAATCATCCGCATCCATCCGGAAAACGCGCTGATCGATGTGGATTTGTCCAACTATGCGTTCATCACCGAACAGATGGCCCGCAAGGAAGGTTATCTGGAATACAACTGGAAGAACCCGGGAGAGACCCACCCCCGACCCAAAGCGCTTTACATGACCTATTTCAAGCCGTGGGACTGGATCATTTCCGTGACCTCCTACCGCAATGAATTTCGCGAGTTGGTCAATGTGGACGATTTTCGCGACAGCATCCTCTCCATTGTTTTTGGCCAAACCGGGTATTCCTATGTATTGGACCTGGAGGGGAATTTGATTATCCATCCCTCCCTGGAGGGCAACTACCTCGATGCCACGGACGTCAACGGGCGCCATTTCATTCAGGAGATTTGCAAACGCAAGAGCGGGAAGATCATCTATTCCTGGGCGATGCCCGGTGAAGGCGAGGCACGCGAAAAGCTGGTGATCTTCAACTATATTCCCGAATACCAATGGATTGTCGCCTCTTCCAGCTTCCTGGAGGAGTTCTACGCGCCGCTGAGAACCATTGGCCACTTGATTCTGGCCATGGTGATAACGTCCTTTGTCATGGTGCTGCCGATCACCTCGCGGATCAGCTCTTCCATCACGAATCCCCTCCTGGAGCTGATGGATCGTTTCGCCTCCGGGGCCAAAGGCGACATCTCGGTGCGCCTGAAGCCGCGCAGCCGCGACGAGGTGGGGACGCTGGCCACCTACTTCAATACCTTCATGGAACAATTGGAAGCCTCCAGCCAGAGCCTGAAAACCACGATTGCCGAATCGCGGAAAGCCGAGCAGGAGATGGCCCGCATGCGCCACTACCTGAAGCATTTCGTGGATGCGTTGCCATCGGTGCTGGTGGGCGTCGACCGTGACGGACGGGTGACCCAATGGAATCGTGGCGCCGAGCGCATGACCGGCGTCGACGACCGCCAGGCGCTTGGCCGTGAAGTCACCGACCTGCTTCCGTTGTTACTCCCCTATGGGGAGATGATCGATGCGGCGATCCAGGAAGGACGCGCCCGCCATGTGGAAAAAGCCTTGTGCGCCGATGGGCAGCGGTCTTTTTTTGCCGATATCATGGTCTACCCCATCGAGGCCGGCTCAATGCGGGGCGCGGTGATCCGGGTTGACGATGTGACCCAGCGCGTGCACATGGAGAACGTGATGGTGCAGACCGAAAAGATGATGAGCGTCGGCGGTCTGGCCGCCGGCATGGCCCATGAGATCAACAATCCGCTTGGCGGCATGCTGCAGAGTTTGCAAAACGTGATCCGGCGCCTGTCACCGGGTCTGGCCGCCAACGAGGCCGATGCCGTGGCCTGCGGCACCCAGCTGGAAACCATCCGTTGCTACCTGGAGCGGCGCGATATTTTCCGTTTCCTGGAGAATATTCGCATTTCAGGGGAGCGGGCCTCGCGGATCGTCGAGAACATGCTGAGCTTCAGCCGGCGCAGCGAGTCCCACAAAACCTCGGTCGAGCTGGCCGTCTTGCTGGATAAGGCGGTTGAACTGGCCGCCCATGATTATGACCTGAAAAAGAAATTCGATTTTCGGCATATTCGCATCGAGCGACGCTACGAGGCGGACCTGCCGCCGGTGCCTTGTGTGGCCACCGAGATCGAGCAGGTGATTTTCAATCTGCTGCGCAACGCGGCCCAGGCCATGGGCGAGGCGGGGGAACATCGCCAGGCGCCGTGTATCACCTTGGATCTTCACCGGGAAAAGGAGTTCGCGGTCATTGAGATCGCCGATAACGGACCGGGCATGGACGAAGCCCGACGCAACCGTATTTTCGAACCTTTTTTCACCACCAAGGAGGTGGGCGTGGGGACCGGCTTGGGGCTATCGGTCGCCTATTTTATTGTCACCAACAACCATAATGGATTCATGACGGCGGAGTCGTCTCCGGGAAAAGGCGCCAATTTTATCATTCGCCTGCCGCTGATGCACCCATTGAATAAGACCCCGGAGCCCAAAAACATGCCGGTTCCTTCGGCTGAGGAGCGGGGCCGTGCCCATTGAACTGACTGAACAGCGCCGCGTTCTGATCATCGACGATGAGGAAATCATCCGCGACAGTGTATCGACCTACCTGGCCGACAGCGGCTTTACCGTGTTCCAGGCCAGGGACGGGCGAGAGGGGTTGGATCGCTTCACCGAACTGGCACCCGACGTAGTGCTGCTCGACCTGCGCATGCCGCGCATGGATGGTCTGGAGGTGTTGGAAGCCATCGCCGGCCAGTTGGACCGGGTTCCCGTGATCGTCGTCACCGGGGCCGGCGTTCTTCAGGACGCCGTGGCGGCGTTGCGGCTTGGTGCTTTTGATTATGTGACCAAGCCGATTGTCGACATGGCAGTCTTGGAGCATGCGATCCATCGGGCCCTCGAACGGACCCGGTTGCTGGAGGAGAACCGGCGCTATCAGGTCCATCTGGAAGAGGAAATCCGATCCCGGACCCAGGATCTGCAGTGGCGTACCGAAGAACTGATGGCGGCCAACAACGAGCTGAAGAAGGAGATGGCCATCCGCGAGAAGACCGCGTCGGCCCTTAAACTGAGCGAGGCGCGGTTGACCGAGGTGGTCTCGATTTTCGAAGGCTTCATCTACACCTGTGATGCCACGTTTTGCCTGGACTTCGTCAATCGCCGGCTGGCCGACCACGTGGGGGCGGACGTGGCCGGTCAACTCTGCCACCAGGTCTTGTACGGCCTAGCGGAGCCGTGCCCATGGTGCCGCCATGGTGATGTGTTCACCGGCCAGACCGCGCATACCGAATTTTACAATGAAAAGGACGGCCGTTGGTACGATGCCGTGCAGGCACCGGTATTCGACAGCGAGGGACAGGTTCGTATGCTGCAGGCCGTGGTCCTGGATATCACCGAGCGCAAGGCCACCGAAGACTGGCTGCGTCAGCGGGAAGCCCAGTTGGCCGAGAAGGCCAGGCGGCTGAAATCCAACCTGCGCACGGCCAGCCGCTTTGGCAACATTATCGGCAAGAGCCGCCCCATGCAGACGGTCTATGAGAATATTCTCAAGGCGGCGGAATCCAATGCCCATGTCATCATCTACGGCGATTCCGGTACCGGCAAGGAAATGGTGGCGCAAACGATTCACAACCTGAGCGACCGGGGAAACCGCAATTTCGTTACCGTGCATTGCGGTGCCATTCCTGATAATTTGATCGAAAGCGAGTTTTTCGGTTATCGCAAAGGGGCGTTTACCGGTGCGGATCAGGACAAACCCGGATATCTGGATGCGGCCGATGGCGGTACCCTGTTCATGGATGAGGTGGGCGAGCTGAACATGACCATGCAGGTCAAGTTGCTGCGCGCCATCGAGGGCGGCGGTTATACGCCCATCGGCAGCAGCACCGCCAAACAGGCCGACATCCGCATCGTCGCGGCCACGAACCGCAACCTGCGCAGCCGTGTGGAGAGCGGCCGTTTCCGTCGGGACTTCTACTATCGAATTCATATCCTGCCCATCTATTTGCCGCCCTTGAAATCAAGGAAGGAAGACATCCCGCTCTTGGTCAATCACTTCGTCAGTGATTTTCCCCACGGGGAGCGGTTGCCGGTGATCCCCCAGCGGATCATCGCGGCCATGCAACGGTATGACTGGCCGGGGAATGTGCGTGAGCTGCAAAATACCGTACACCGCTATATTACCCTGGGAGAGATCGACTTTCTGGATCTTCCCCAAACGATCGAGGACGAAAATGCCGACGCTGTGGCCCCACCCCTTCCCGCCGCTTCCGAACCGCACTCCTTGAGCGATGCCATCAACGCCTTTGAAAAAGCGTACATCGAACGCCTGCTCAAGGAGAACCAGTGGCACCGTTCGCGGGTCGCTGAATTGTTGGGCATCGATCGGCGCACCCTGTTCCGCAAAATGAAACTGTATGGGTTGTGATTGTCTCCATCTGGGACAATATTGTCCCAATCCACAAATTTGTCGTTAATCCCGCTGATTATCCTCCGTACAGTAAACGTTGGGACAAAAAAGTCTCATTTATTATTCAAATCGCATTCATTAAAAAATTTATCCGCTAATCAATATAATTATCCGTTTTATATTAATATATTATTTATTTGGTTTGTTTTTAATGAATGGCACCTGCATTGCAAAAACACCTCTTTGCCTATCGGCTGTGCCGGTCCCCGTGGCCCTTCCCCCCCATGGCATCCGGATGACCGCTGGGATTTATCAGAATGACGTGTCGTTACCCATTTCCACACATTTAGAAGGAGGTCTCAATGTCAGCACAAGGTCAAGGAAATCCAGCAGTTGTCGGTCTTGCCGGTTTCGGATTAACCACACTGATTCTCCAGTTCCATAACCTTGGGTGGTGTGGGATCGGACCGGTTTTGGCCCTTGCGGTTGCCTTTGGCGGGATCGCCCAGTTGATCGCGGGCTTTCAGGAGTTCAAATGCGGCAATAATTTCGGTTACAGTGCCTTTGTTTCCTATGGCTCGTTCTGGATCGCGCTGGGGATCATCTGGATGTTGAATTATTACAAGATCTACACCCTCAGCCACACCGATGTGGGATTTTTCCTGATCGCCTGGACGCTCTACACCCTCATCATGTGGGTCGGCGCCATGCGCATTCATGGGGCCATGGCATCGACGTTTACCCTGCTCATCATCGGGTTTATCGGTCTCGATTTGGCCCATTTCGGTTTCCCGGGATTGACCAAACCCACCGCCGTGATCCTGATTCTGTGCGCCTTGAATGCCTGGTATATGATGGCCGCCGCCATTTATGCCCAGGTCTTCGGCAAGCAGGTCTTGCCCCTGGGAAAACCCTGGATCGATTCCGCACCGGAACCGGTGGGCACTCTGGCCAAGGAATCGGCTTGACGACGATCCCTTTCCGAGGGTTTAATTATGACAGCGACGCTTTCACCGATCTTTTACCGCCAATCCATGAAAGGACCCATTGATGACGACGCCCTATGATATCGCTTACGCGGAATCGATCAACAACCCCGAATCCTTTTGGGGCAAGGCCGCAGAAGATTGCCATTGGTATAAAAAGTGGGACAAGGTGCTGGATGACAGCAACAAGCCGTTTTACCGCTGGTTCGTCGGCGGTGAATTGAATACGTGCTACAATGCCCTCGACCTGCATGTTGAAAACGGCCGGGCGGATCAGGCGGCCCTGATTTATGACAGCCCGGTGACCGATACGATCAAGACCTATACCTATCGGGAGCTGCGCGACGAAGTGGCCCGCTTCGCCGGTGTCCTCACCGGGCAGGGCGTGGTCAAGGGGGACCGGGTGATTATTTACATGCCCATGATTCCCGAGGCGGCCATCGCCATGCTGGCCTGCGCCCGCATCGGCGCGATCCATTCGGTGGTTTTCGGCGGATTCGCCGCCAAGGAACTGGCCACCCGCATCAACGATGCCAAACCCAAGGTGATCGTTTCGGCCTCCTGCGGCATTGAGGTCAAAAAAGTCATCCCCTACAAACCGCTGCTGGATCAGGCCATTGATTTTGCCGACTTCAAACCCGAATCCTGTGTCATCTTCCAACGTCCCATGGCCCAGGCCGAGATGACTCCCGGGCGGGACGTGGACTGGAGCGATGCCATGGCCACGGCAACGCCGGCGGATTGCGTGCCGGTGGCGGCCACCGATCCGCTGTACATCCTCTACACCTCGGGGACGACCGGCCAGCCCAAGGGGGTGGTGCGGGATAACGGCGGCCATCTGGTGGCCCTGAAGTGGACCATGAAGGCGATTTACGACATCGATGCCGGCGATGTGTTCTGGGCCGCCTCGGACGTCGGTTGGGTGGTCGGTCACTCCTACATCGTCTATGCCCCGCTCTTCAAGGGCGCCACCACGATCCTTTTCGAAGGCAAGCCCGTGGGCACGCCCGATGCCGGCGTTTTCTGGCGGATTATTTCCCAGCACAAGGTCAAGTCCCAGTTCACGGCACCCACGGCGTTCAGGGCCATCAAGCGGGAAGACCCCAAAGCCGAATTGATGAAAAACTACGACCTTTCCGATTTCAAGATTCTCTTCTTGGCGGGGGAACGCTCGGATCCGGATACGATCCAATGGTCGGAACGGAACCTCAAGGTGCCGGTGATCGATCACTGGTGGCAGACGGAAACCGGCTGGGCCATCGCCGCCAACTGCATGGGGCTGCACCACTATCCGGTCAAGTACGGCTCACCGACCAAGGCGGTTCCCGGCTGGGATCTGCAGGTGGTCGACGCCAATTGCAAGCCCATGGCACCCGGAGAAATCGGTGCCCTGGTGGTCAAGCTGCCATTGCCGCCCGGCACCCTGCCGACCCTGTGGCAGAACGACGACCGCTTTGTCGAATCCTACCTCGAAGAGTTCCCGGGATACTACAAGACCGCCGATGCGGGCTATATTGACGAGGAAGGCTACGCCTACATCATGGCGCGAACCGACGACATCATCAACGTCGCCGGACACCGGCTCTCCACCGGGGCCATGGAGGAAGTCCTCGCCGACCATCCCGATGTGGCCGAATGTGCCGTCCTGGGGGTGGAGGATAAACTCAAGGGCCAGATCCCCATCGGTTTTTGGTGCTCAATGCCGGTGTCACGCGGCCCCACGATGAGATTGTCAAAGAGGTGGTCCAGATGGTACGCGACCGCATCGGACCGGTGGCCGCCTTCAAGACCGCCACGGTGGTCAAGCGGTTGCCCAAGACGCGTTCGGGCAAGATCCTGCGCGGCACGATCCAGAAGATCGCCGACAACAAGGATTTCAAGGTGCCGGCCACCATCGACGATCCGACCATCCTGGGAGAGATGGAAGAAGTGCTCAAGGGCATCGGCTACGCCAGCTCGAGAAAGGCATAGTTGCTCATTCGGAAGCTTCACCAACGCCGGGGCCGGTGTGGACGCCGCCCCGGCGTTACTATCTGGCGCTGTAAGAAAAGGGAAAGGAACTGGGATGAAAGCCGAATTGAAACCCGGGATCGAACATCAATTCACCTTTCGGGTCAGTGAAAGCAAAACCGTTGCCGCGCTCTATCCGGAAGCGACCGAGTTTCAGGTGATGCCGGTCGTTTTGGCCACCGGTTTCATGGTCGGCCTGTTCGAATGGACCTGCATTCAGGCCCTTGGCCCCTACCTTGACGGCCCCGCCGAGCAGACCGTGGGAACCCATATCAACGTCAGTCATGTGGCCGCCACGCCGGTGGGCTTCGAGGTGCGGGTTCACGTGAAACTGGTGGAGGTGGACCGACGCCGTTTGGTCTTTACCATCGACGCTCATGATGATGCCGGCCTGATCAGCCAGGGAACCCATGAACGCTTCATCATCGACAAGGCCAAATTCGACGCCAATCTGAAGCGCAAATGTGAATCCCACGGTCATTAACGGCGGCCGCGGCAAGCCGGCGGTTCATCTAAGCCGGCGGACCACCGGCTGCCGTGCTTGAAAGACGTGCTTTACCCCTTCGGGACCCTGGCCAGGCGTTCTGGGCGTCCCGTTTTTCGCGACGATGTCCCTCTCGATGCCCCCCGTCCCGCATTCGCCCCCTATCTTTTCACATCGTTGTCGCAACCGGTTCGATGATTTGCCAGCCGGGTATAAAGTTTTGAGATTTCATGACGATGGAGATGGTGACAACGCAAAATCAACTGTCATCGGCAACATCGATGCCGGCTGACAGAAGGTATGCCGCACATATTGGATCCAAGTGGAAGGCAACGACGGATGACGGTTCAACAGCCCCTGTTCAAGAGAATCTCCGGTTTTAAACAACTTCCCACGCTTCCCCATGTCCTGCTCAAGCTGATTGAAGCCTGCAATCAGGAAAGCCCGGACCTGCAAAAGATCGCGCAAATTATCGGTAAGGATCCGGCCCTGAGTGGAAAGATCCTGCAACTGGTCAATTCCGCCCATTTCGGCCTGAACCAGAAGGTCGAGTCAATGGTTCAGGCCGTGGTGTTCCTTGGCACCAGCGGGGTGAAAAATATCGTTTTTTGCGCCTGCGTTTACGATGCCTTTCCCAAGCCGAAGCAAAGCTTCGTGTTCAGCCTGAAAAAATTCTGGTGGCATTCCCTGCGGTGCGCTTTCCTGGCCCGCCACATGGCTGCCGCCTGGGGGTTGTGCAACCCGGACGAAGCGTTTCTCGCCGGACTTCTGCATGACATCGGCCGGGCGGTCTTGTGGGTGAATTTCAAGGCGCCCTACGAAGAAATGCTGGAGGCGTGTGGCGACGATGCCGCCCAATTGCTGCCCTTGGAATCCCAGATGGGGGCGACCCATGCCGAAGTGGGCGGCTGGCTGCTCAAGCGCTGGCGCCTGGACCCGCTCTTGGTCAGCAGCGTACGCTATCACCACCATGCGCAGGAAGAAATCACCCAGGCGTTGACCATGGTTCAGGTGATCTATGCGGCCAACCTGCTTTGCCTGGATGACGAGAACCAGATCCTAAGTGGCATGAATGCCGTCAACGATCTATTTCACAAAAGCGCCGAAGAGAGCCGAACGTTAATGGCCTGTGCGGACCAGGAGGCCAGGGAAACCGCGATTGCGCTGGATATTGAGGTTGAAGCCGTGGAGACGGATGTTCAGAACCCGATCGATCAGGTCGTGCAGGCGCGCCTGGCCCATGAAGTGCGACAGATATCCCTGACCCTGGGTACCCTCGAAGGTTTTTTGACCGCCAAGGATCAAGGGGCCATCATGCGCTGCATCGCCGATGGATTGAAGATCCTGAGCGGCGTCAAGCGGGCGATTTTTTTTCTCTTCGATGAGAAGAAGAACGCGCTGATCGGCTATTTGACCGACAAGTCCGAGGGGTATGTGCGACAACCCATGCTGGCGGTTTCCATGAGAATGACCGGCAGCCTGTTGATCCGCACGCTCGTTGAAAAACGCCAACTGAGCTCCCTGGACCTGCCGCCGGAACGCTCCCTGGTGATTGTCGACGAGCAAATTATTCAGCTGCTGGGTGGCAGCGGGGTGTATTGCATCCCCCTGTTGGCCCAGGATGATCGCGTCGGGGTGCTGACCGTGGGGCTCGATGCGGACAATGCCGCGCACTTCACGGAAAACATCCAATTGCTGAATCTTTTGGCCCAGAAAGGGGCCCTGGCCCTGCGGCTCGATCAGTTAAGGCGCCAGATGTTGACCATGGTGCATACCAGCCGCATGGATGCCACCTCGGATCTGGCGCGCCGGGTCGTCCACGAAGTCAACAATCCCCTCGGCGTGATCAAAAATTACCTGAAGGTGATCGGAATGAAGATGGCGGACGCCGGTCTGGCCCAGGACGAGATCCGTATCATCAATGAAGAGATTTCCCGGGTGGGGCGCCTATTGAAAAAACTGACCAGCTTTTCAAAGGCCGATGCACCGGTAACGGCATCCGTTCACATCAACGCGCTGCTGACGGATATGCTCAAGCTGACCCGCGAGGCACTGGCGGCCGATGGCAAGATCCATATCGAAACGCATTTGGACCCCGACATGCCGGTCGTCACGGGTGATTCCGACGCGTTGAAGCAGATCTTCATGAATCTTCTGAAGAATGCCACCGAGGCCATGGCGGATACCGGTGGACGGATCGATATCCACACGCGCCACTTGGCCCGGCCGTTGGTCCATCAGACATCGCGTCTTGGCGAGGTCACCCGTGGCCATGTGGAGATCGTTTTCAGCGACAACGGCCCCGGCATACCGGAAGCGATCCGTGAGAAGCCCTTCGACCCCTATGTCAGTACCAAGAGTGGCGATCATGCCGGGCTCGGCCTGGCGGTCGTCCATCATCTTATCACCGCCATGCACGGAACGATCCGCTGCGACAGCGATCCGGGCCGTGGTACCACCTTTACCATCGAGCTGCCGGTGACGCCCAGTACTTGACGGATTCACAAAAGGGATGAAGCGTAACGCCGATATCGGGCTTCTTACGAATCCGTCAAAAGGGACTATTCGCGATAGAGTTCAGGATAAAGCCGGCGGGCGCAATCCGGGCAAATGCCGTGGCTGAATTCGGCATCCGAGTGGGTTTGGAGATAGGCTTCGATTTCGATCCAGTACCCTTGGTCGTCACGGATCTTCTTGCACGCGGAGCAGATGGGCAGCGTGCCGCTGAGGCGCTTGACCTTGGCCAAGGCGGTTTTCAGCTTTTCCAGTTCTTTCTGGAGGCGGAAGTTTTCCGGGTTGGCCGCTTTTTCCAACTGGCAAGTCATGGCGTGGATCAATGCGACGCCGTAAGTTCGGCCGCCGATGGTATAGGGAACCGTCTCGACCCGCTTCCAGGCCATGAACGGCCTTCCCTTGGCATCGATCAGCGCCACCTGGCCCTGCCAGGGAATGCCGGTATCGATGCTGACCTTGATTTGGGAGTCATAGCGGGGATTGCCGCGTGAATCCTCCCCCTGACCCACCGTCCATGGCGGCGAGGTCGGCGGCTGCGGATTCATCAGTTTCCGGTATGCGGCATTGGTGTAGACGATCCGGCCGTCGTGGTCGCCGATGAGGGTCGCTTCCTGGGATATGGCCACGATTCGTTTGAACAGATAAAGCTCACGTTGTTCTTTCTGACGTTCGAGAACCTGCTTGACTGACGCGACCAACGCGTCCGGCTCGAAGGGTTTTTTCAGGTAGTCAATGGCGCCCTTTTTCAGAGCCGTAATGGCATTGCGTTCGGAATGGCTCCCGGTGACGACGATCACGCGGGTATCCAATTTCCTTTCGATAAGGTGATCCATCACGGCAAAGCCGTTTTGATCACCCAATTGCAGATCCAGGAGCACAAGGTCGTAGTCGATGGCCAGGAGGGTGTTCAGGGCCTCCACCAGACTCTGGCTTGTGTTGACCGAGAATCCGTAGGAATCCAATAAACATCGGATGCTTTCACACATCCGAGGATCATCTTCCACCACCAGTATCTTTGAATCGGTCAATGTGTACATGTGCTTCAACTCCCAAAAATATATTGCAAAACGGCTTTATGGCCGGGCGCAGTTCAAGGGCGCCTGTCCGGCTTCGACGCGCCGGATGTTTTCCACCACGCCGGCTAGGATTCCTTGGAGGGAACGATCCGTTGAACCGCCGATGTGCGGCGTGGCCAGGACATTGAGATCGAAAATGGGATCGTCCGGGTCCGGGGGTTCCTGCCAGAAGACATCCAGGCCGGCACCGGCAATGGTTCCGCTGGACAGCGCCCATTCAAGGGCATCGCGGTCCACCAGTCCGCCGCGGGAAAGATTGATCAGAAAGGCATGCGGCTGCATGCAGGCCAGGGTCTGGCGGTTCATCAGACCGGTGCTGGCCGGCGTGACGGGAAGGCAAAGGAAGACAACGTCCGATCGACCCAATAGTTCCGGCAGCTGATCGGGGCCGCCGACCCAATCCAGGCCCAGGGCCGCCTGCGCCTCCTGGGGGGCATGCCGCTTGATGCCGATCATGCGGACGCCGAACCCTTTCAGGCGCCGGATCAGGGCCTGGCCGATGCCGCCCAGCCCCACGATACCCACGGTTTGGTCTTCCAGGGCACGGCCCCGGGGCTGCCCCATTTTCGGGCTTGCAGGCTGCGGGCCAATCCGTGAGCGTCGCGGCACAGGCCAATCATCAGGTAGATGCCCAGTTCGGCCACCGAGTCGGCATTGCCGGAATGGGCCGTGGGTACATTGGCCACGGGAATGCCTTTTTCCGCAGCCGCGGCGATATCGACGCCCTCCAGGCCGGAGCCGCACTGCTGGATCAACCGCAACCGGTCGGCGCTGGCCAATGTGTCCCGGGTGATCGGGCACATGGTGGGAATGAGTATATCGACGCCGGCCAGGCTGTCGATGGCGAAACGGCCCGTGGCGGTAAGGTGGTGCGTGGGCAGCTTTTCACGGAGGCTGCCGAAAATACCGCCCCAGGCATTTTCAGCGGCGGCAAACAGAATGTTCATACGGTTTTCTCCTTCTTTCTCCGGTCGTCTCGGACGATTATCCGCCGTTGCCGACCACGGTCAACCAGATCATGTAGGTGACGGCGGATACGATGGTGCTGGTCGATATGGCCGCCACGGCAAACGCATCGTCGCCGTGCATCTCTTTGGCCATGACATAGGCGATGGTGGCCGTCGGCGTGGCCAGGAGGATCAGGCCCGGCAGGTATGCCTTTACCGGGACATCCAGGATCGTGAAGCAGACCCAGCCGATCGTGGGCAGCAAAAGGATTTTGATGGCCACCGCCCCCATCACGGACCCGATGTTTTTACGCATGACCTGCAACGACAGGGCGGCACCGATGAGAAGAAGCGACATGGGTGGCGCCAGGCCGCTGAGGATATCCAGAAAACGTTGCAGCACCCCCGGCAGGGGGATCTGAAACAGCGAGATCAGAATGCCGGCAGCCGCCGAAATGATGATCGGGTTATGCACCAGCTTTTCGGCGACCTCACGGATTCTCTTGCCGGTGTCGGCCGCACCCAGCGAGTGTGTCTGCAGCGCCAGAACGGAGAGGGTGTTCTGCATGATCATGAGAAAACCGGCCAGGATGCTGGCCTTGGCCAATCCGCTCGGGCCGAGGAAATAAAAAGCCACGGGAATACCGATATAGCCGAGGTTGCCATGGGCGGAGCACTGGATGAAGGTGCCGATGCGACCCGGCGGCCAACGGGTGAAATGACCGATGATCCAGGCGCCGAGATAGGCCGTGAGGGCCGATGCCAGCGTTACCAGGAGCACGGTGACGTTGAATTCGGTAACGAACGAGGCCTTGGCGACGGACTTGAAGATCAGGCCGGAATGGCCAGGTAGTAAACCATTCGGTTGGCCGGTTCGAGGAACGCCGGTGGCATGAATCCCTTGCGGCGGGCGATGAATCCCAGAATCACGACGGCGAAAATGGGGATGATGGTGGAAAAGACTTGCATGGGCTGACCATTTTCTTAAATGGGAATTGAGCTTGATCGAAACCGTCAAGATTGAATGCCATGCGATATCAGGAGATGCCCTAGGATGCAACCGCCAGCATGGTTTAACCCGGGCAATCGCATTTGACACCTCAATTCAGTGCTTGCGAATTTTCGAGGAATGGTCAAATTGGAACAAGGAGGAGATGAGCCATGCATTCGATTGCAAACCCGCCGGCCATTTTGATCGAAGACCAGGCGCTGCGCGACGGCCTTCAAGTGGAATCACGGATTTTCAGCCTGGAGGAAAAACTGCATCTTTTCCGGTTGATCCAAAAGGCTGGGGTCAAGCGGATTCAGGTGGGATCCTTCGTGCACCCCAAAATCATGCCCCAGATGGCGGATACCGATGAATTGATCCGCATCATCGGCAAACAGGATTCGACCATGGTTTCGGCGCTGATCCTGAACGAAAAGGGATTGGCGCGGGCCGTTGACTGCGGGGTATCCCATCTGAGCATGTCGGTTTCGGTCAGCGATACCCACAGCCGTAAAAATACCCACCGATCGGCTGCGGACGCCTGGTGTCGATGACCGCGCTGATCAGCGAGGCCCTCCAGGCCGGGTTGGATGTGCGCGCCGGCTTGCATTGCGTTTTCGGCTGTGTCTATGAGGGACAGATTTCAGCGGACGCCGTTTTGCGGGCGACGGAGAAGATGGCCGCCACCGGGGTCAAGGAGATCAACCTGGCCGATACCACGGGCATGGCCACACCATTGGCGATTCGCGACATTGTCGGTCGGGTCCAAGGCCATTTTCCAGACCTCGCCATCTCCCTGCACCTCCACGATACCCGCGGGCTGGGGCTGGCCAACCTGTTTGCCGGCTTTGAGGCCGGTGTTCGCGTTTTCGACACCTGCACGGCCGGTCTTGGCGGCTGTCCTTTCGTCAAGGGGGCCGCCGGCAACGTGCCCACCGAGGATGCCGTGAACCTGTTCGAATCCATGGGGATCCCAACGGGGATCGCTTTGGCGGGGCTGTGCGAGGCGATCGCTTATCTCGAAACCACCTTGGCCCGGTCCCTGCCCGGGCGCATGAGACGTGTTTTCGAGCAGTCGGCGTGCCATCCTGCCGGCTAAAGGGGATTTGGCCTTGCCGCCGCCGGTTTCCGTGCTATCGTGGGGAACATCCGAGAAAACGCCCACGCAACCCCATCCAGAGGAATCGAGAGTGAGACAAGAAAGCGAAATCCCCGTCAGAGTCCGGCAAGCCGTCATCGGTGGACCGAAACCGTTGATCTGCATACCGCTGGTGGCGGCGGAAAAAAACGAACTGTTCGACCAGGCCGCCGAAATGGTCTCTTTGGGGCCCGATCTTTTGGAATGGCGCGCCGACGGCTACCGGAACATCGCCGACATTGCCGATGGCATGGACGTCCTCACCGCCCTGCGGTCACGTATCGGGGATACCCCGCTGATCTTCACCTGCCGCATCGCCGCCGAGGGTGGCATGCAGCCCCTTCCACAGCCGGACCGCCTGCGGATCATCCAGGCGGCGATCCGCTCGGGAGCAATCGACCTCGTCGATATCGAACTGATCAACGATGCCGCCTTCATCGAGGGCGTTCGAGACGCTGCCAAAAGCCATGGGGTCAAACTGATCCTCTCCGCTCACGATTTCAACACCACGCCGCCTGCGGATGTGATCATCGCCAAGCTCAGCCAGGCACAGGCGCGGGGCGCCGACGTCGCCAAACTGGCGGTGATGCCCACCGATTACGCGGATGTCCTCACCCTGCTCACGGCGACCTTGAGAGCACGCTCGGAAGTGGTGAAAATTCCGATGATCACCATTTCCATGGCCGGGGAAGGGGCCCTGACCCGCCTGGCCGGCGGCCTGTTCGGTTCCGACATCACCTTTGCCGCGGGGCGGGTATCGTCGGCACCGGGCCAGCTGCCCATCGACGCGCTGCGCCAGGCCATGTCGCTATTGTACGCATAGGCACTGAAGGACAAATATGGCTCCACCCCATGACCTTACCCCGCGCCGCCGGTTGCTGCTGATCCTGGCCACGTTGCTGGCGCTTTTCCTGGCGGCCCTGGATACCCTGATCATGAGCGCCGCCATGCCGACCATCGTGGCCGAGTTGGGCGGATTGTATCTGTATAGTTGGGTCTTCTCCACCTACATGCTCAGCCGGGCCGTGGCCCTGCCGATTTTCGGCAAGCTGGCCGATCTCTTCCCCAACCGCACCCTCTACCTGATTTCGATTCTGGTATTTCTGGCCGGCTCGGTTTTGGCCGGGGCCGCGCACAGCATGATGGCCCTGACGGTTTTTCGGGCCATTCAGGGAATCGGTGCGGGCGGTAATTTCGCCCTGGTTTACATCGTTTTGTCGGATATCTCCGAGCCGGAAGACCGGGGGCGCATGATGTCCTACGCCAGTTTCGTTTGGGGGCTGGCCAGCGTGCTGGGTCCCTCCCTGGGTGGGTTTATCGTTGGCTGGGGATCCTGGCGCTGGATCTTCTACATCAATGTTCCCATCGGTCTTCTTTCCCTGACCGGGATCTGGTTCTTTCTGGCCGAGACCCGAGAAAAGCGGGATATCGTCGACATCGATTATGCCGGCATCGTCACCCTGGTCACGGCCATTCTTGCCTTTCTCACCGTCTTTCTTCTAGGCGGACGGGACTACGCCTGGACCTCGCCGACCATCCTGGGATTGCTGCTTTTGTTCGGGCTTGCCGTGGTGGGTTTTTACTGGGTGGAAAAGCGCGCCCACGAGCCGATCCTGTGCTTTGATTTCTTCCGCCTGCGGGGCTTTTCCACCGGCAATGGCTTGGTCTTTTTCGCCAGTATGGCTATTTTCGCCCTGTCGGCCTTCAGCCCGCTCTTCATCCAGGGCGCCCTGGGCCAGTCGCCCTTTCAGTTGGGCCTCGTGATGATGTTTCTCAGCTTCGGCTGGTCCGCCGGCGCGCTGTACTGCGGACGACAGGCCAACCGGTGGGGTGAGAAAAACTTTTCTCTTGTCGGCGGCCTGGTGTTGATCGTCGGCTGTGTCATGGCCGTGCGTTTTTCCGCCGCCACCCACCTTTGGATCTGCGCCCTCGCCCTGACCCTGGCCGGCGTGGGCATGGGATTTACTTCCATCGCCACGCTCCTGGTGGTTCAGAACAGCGTCGACAAGCGCGACCTGGGCGTGGCCACCTCGTCCCACCAGTTCACCCGCACCCTCGGCGGCACGGTGGGGATCGGTATTTGCGGCAGCATCGTCACCGCCCGCTTTTCCCGGGTGGCCGAAACCTTGAACACCGCGGATCTGCAGGGCAGCGTTCCGCCGGCCGTCATGACCCAGATCCAGAAGAACTTCGAAAATTTCTTCCGCCCGGACGTCCAGCAACAGCTTTCCGCCGGCGCCCGCGGCGTCCTGCACCACGCCATCGGCAACAGCGTGATCGATGTCTTCTGGCTGGCCCTGGCCGCCGCCCTGATCTGCATGGGGATTGGCCTGTTCATGCCCAAGCGGGCGCTTGGCAACCGGGAATAGACATGTGGGTCGTTCTGCAAGTCTAACACCCGCAAGACTGACGGATATTTAGTTTTGCCTTGAGAATCACTTCCCGATGGGAGCGGGTCGGATCCTGGATCCGCTTCAGGAGTAACTCGGTCGCCGTATGGCCGATTTCATAGGTGGGCTGTTCAACGACGGTGAGTGCCGGTACGACCAGGCGGGCCCAGGTCGTCTCGTCAAAGCTGGCAAAAGCGATTTCCCGGGGAATGGCGACACCTTTTTCCCGGAGGCATGCAGCGCTCCCGCAGCCAACAGGCTGTTGCTGGTGAGAATGGCGTTGGGCGGTTCGGGGAGTTGCAGGAGCTTTAGCGTCGCCGTGAACCCATCTTCCGCCCTGGGGTTGGTATGGATGACCCAATCGGAGGAGGGCTGGATATTCTGTTCCTTAAATGCTTTCAGGTACCCCTGCCGCCGTTCGCGGCCGGTCGTGCTGCCGATGCCGAAGATGGCGCCGATGCGGCCATAGCCATGTTCGAGGAGATGGGTTGTCATGGCGTGGGCCGCCTGAACATTGTCAATCAGGATATTGTCGACTTCAACATTGCTGACACGCCGGTCAATCACGACCGTGGGAATGTCCAGATCGACGATTTCCGAGAAATGGTCGGCGGTTTGTCGGGTTGGCGACAGAATGATACCGGCCACGTTTTCGTCCCGCAGCAGACGCAGATACTTCTTCTCTTTCTCCGCATCTTCATCATTGTTACAGAGCATGACACTATACCCCTGCCCATGGGCGGCATCTTCAACGGCACGGCTGACCTGCTGAAAAAATGGATTTTCGATATCGGAAACAATCAAACCGATAATGGTTGACTTTCGGGAACGAAGATTTCGGGCAACGCGATTCGGGCGATAGTTTAACTGTTTGACCACGGCCATGACCTGGTCACGAACTTCGCTGCGCACGTGCGGCTTGTCGGCCAACACGCGCGAAACGGTTGCCGTGGATACCCCCGCTGCTTCAGCGACATCTTTAATGCTGACCATATCCGTTGAACTCTCTTTCGGTAGTGTATGAACGCAATTCGAAAACGGCTGATGAACGGCTCTGGATCAATATGTAAACGATTCCAGAAATATTGTCAAGTAAGAGGCCAGGGGTCGTTTTTTCGATAGACCCAATCCATCATATTCAAATACAATACATTAAAATCAAGTATATTAAGATTGCTATGGCAAAGCATTATTTTTTTCTTGACAGAAATTAATGTAATCGTTTACAAGAATAAGTAAACGATTACAAATCCCGTCCTACCCCAAGATCCTTATAAAACAAGGAGCCCATGATGATGAAACTACAAGGCAGCAACATTCAATTGCATGCCCGGGCCGAAAACAAGGCCGATGCCATTCGCCAAGTGGGGAGATTGCTGGTGGACAACGGCCACATCAAGCCCGGTTACATTGAGAGCATGCTGGGGCGTGAAAAGATCGCCAACACCTTTTTGGGCAATGGCATCGCCATTCCCCATGGACTTCCCAAGGATCGCGAACTGATCCTGCAAACGGGCATCGCGGTGATGCAGATCCCCGAAGGTGTGGCGTGGAATCCGGGGGAGACGGTTTATTTGGTGGTGGGCATTGCGGCGCGTTCCGACGAGCACATCGAAATCTTGACCAACCTGACCCATGTGCTGGACGATGAGAAATTGGTCCAGCAGCTTGCCACAACCGATGACGCCGAAGCGATCGTCACCTGCCTGACGCGAATGCCTGTCGCGTCCCCGGCGGCCGCGCCACCATCGGCGGTCCTATCGGATTTCGACAAATCCATCGAGGTGACCGTTTCGGGTGAGCATGGTCTGCACGCCCGGCCGGCAACGGCTTTCGTCGATTTGGCCAAGCAATTCAAAGCCGCTGTGCATGTCCGCCATAAAGCGGCTGTCGCCGACGGTAAAAGCCTGGTGTCCCTGCTGAAACTGGGCGCCGGAAAAAATGCGACCTTGTGCATCATGGCCAAGGGGGAAGACGCGGACGCGGCCCTGGCCGCATTGCATCGCGCCGTTCTGGCGGGGTTGGAAGACGAAGACTCCCCGGAGGCGAAACCCCTTGCGGTGGACATCGCCCACGATTGGTCGCCCACCCAGGCGACTGAAACGATTCAAGGCTTGAGCGCATCGCCAGGCCTGGCCATCGGCCCGATTTGCCAGATCCAGCGCCACAAGATCGTGGTGGCCGCCACGGCCAAGGATCCGGCGGTCGAACAAGAACGCCTTTACCATGCCATTGCCACGGCCCAGGGCGAATTGGATCAGATTTACCAAGAGGTCAAAACGCGCTCCAGCGCCGGCCAGGCTGCCATTTTCAAGGCGCATATCGAATTTCTCAACGACACGGAGATCATCGCCGAGACGATCGCCCATATTCGCAGCGGCCATAGTGCGGGGTGGTCCTGGCAGCAGGTTCTCAAGGTACGGGTAGAAGCGATGGCGCAACTGGATGATCCGGTTCTCGCGGGCCGTGCCGTGGATCTGGAAGATGTGGGCAACCGGGTTCTGCGCCATCTGGCCCAGGTGGTGGATGACACCGCCTTTGCCCCCCGGACACCGGTCATCCTGGTTGCCGAGGATCTGACGCCCTCCGATACGGCCGGTTTGGATCCGGCCAGCGTCCTGGGGTTTTGCACCGCCTCCGGTGGCCCTACGTCCCACACGGCCATCATCGCGCGTTCCCTGGGCATTCCGGCCATCGTCGGCGCCGGTCCGGCCCTGCTCAAGCAGAAGGATGGCGTGCGGGTGATTTTGGACGGCGACAATGGCAAGCTTTACATCGAACCGGACGAGACGGATATCCAGTCCGCCCAAAGGGTACAGGCCATTTTGAGCGACCAGCGTGACAGCGAGCACCAGGCCCGGTTCGAGCCGGCCATTACGGAGGATGGGCATCGCATGGAGGTGGTCGCCAATATCGCCGGCCCCGCGGAAGCGGAGCAGGCCGTCAACGCCGGCGCCGAAGGGGTGGGCCTTTTGCGGACGGAATTTCTCTTCCTCGATCGCCCCTCACCGCCCTCGGAAGAAGAGCAGTACCAGGCGTATCGCCGGGCCGTCGAATTCCTGGGCGGATTGCCCCTGATCATTCGTACTGGATATCGGCGGGGATAAAAATGTTCCTTACCTACATCTGCCGCCCGAGGATACTTCTTTCATGGGCATTCGCGGCATTCGCCTGTGCCTGACCAAGCCGGAACTGTTCTATCCGCAGCTAAGGGCCATCTATCGTGCCGCCCGACACGGTCCCATAAAAATCATGTTTCCCATGATCGCCACCCTGGAGGACCTCAATGCCGCCAAGGACATGGCGGACCAGGTGCGGAATGAGCTGGGTGCCCCCGAGATCCCCTTCGGCATCATGATCGAGGTTCCCTCGGCCGTCGCCATGGCGGAGGAGCTGGCCCGAGAAGTCGAGTTCTTCTCCATCGGAACCAATGATTTGACCCAATACACCTTGGCCATGGATCGCTTGCATCCCATGCTGGCCAGGCAGGCGGACGCCCTGCACCCAGCGGTGCTGCGCATGATTGCGCAGACGATCCGGGCCGCCACATCGGCCGGGATCTGGGTCGGCGTGTGCGGCGGCATGGCGGCCGACCCCCAAGGCGCCGTGATTCTCACCGGTCTGGGGGTCCGTGAACTCAGTGTGAGCATCCCCAGTGTTGCCGCCATCAAGGCCCAGCTGCGCCGAATTACCCTCAGTGACGCACAATCCCTGGCACGGCGGGCGCTCGCCTGTCCCAATGCGGCCACCGTCCGTCGTCTCACCCAGGCAAAGGGGGTGGATCAATGAAAACCCGTCCAAGCATCGTCACCATCACCCTCAATCCGGCCATCGATCAAACCGTGACCATTCCCGATTTTAAGGTGGGCGGCGTCAACCGGGTCGGCGAATCGCGCTGTGACGCGGGAGGCAAGGGGGTCAACGTGGCCGCCTGTTTGGCCGATTACGGCCTGCCGGTAACCGTGACCGGCTTTTTGGGAGAAGAGAACCCCCGGATTTTCGAGTACTTCTTCAGTCAAAAGAAGATCATCGATCGATTCGTGCGCATTGCCGGCAGCACCCGCACCGGCATCAAAATCGTCGATGATCGCAACCCAAGCACCACCGACATCAATTTCCCCGGCCAGGCCCCTTCACAAACCGATCTGCAGCGGCTTCTGGAGATCATCGCGCCGTTGAGCACCCGATGCCCCTGGTTTGTGATCAGTGGCAGCATCCCCGCCGGTGTGCCCGACGATATCTACCGGCGCATCATTGAAATGATCATGGCAAACGGCGGTCAGGTCGCTTGGACAGCAGCGGCGAGGCGTTCCGGCAGGCCCTGGACGCCAAGCCGGCCCTGATCAAACCCAATATTGAAGAATTGGAGGCCTTTTGCGGCCACCCTCTGAAGACCCAGGCCGAGATCATCGCCGCAGCGCGCGGGCTGCTGGATCGCGGGGTACGGACGGTCGTGGTTTCCATGGGGCACCTGGGGGCCCTGTTTGTTGAAACCGATGCGGTCGTCCGGGCGACACCCCCCCAGGTCCAGGTCAGAAGTACCGTGGGGGCCGGTGACGCCATGCTCAGCGGGATGGTGGCCGGCAAGATCGAAGCCCGATCGCTGATGGATTGCGCCCGCCTGGCCACGGCCTTTTCGGTGATCGCGGTGACCCGCATCGGTGCCGGATTGCCGACGGAACCGCCGCTGAAATCCATTGAAGACCAAATCACGCTGAACGTCATTCCGGCATAAAAAATCGCGTCTCAGACGATTCGTAAGAAGCCCGATATCAAGGCTTGCGAATCCGTCAACTTTAAAAGGAGGTCAACATGGCAAGAATCGTCGCAGTTACCGGATGCCCGACCGGAATCGCCCATACCGTCATGGCGGCGGAGGCCTTGAGGAAAACCGCGGTTGTCATGGGCCATGAAATCAAAATTGAAACCCAAGGCGCCGAAGATCAAAAACCCGTTGACCGATGCGGATATCGCGGCGGCCGATGGGGTCATCGTCAGCTCCGATATTCATGTGGATCTGAAGCGTTTTGCCGCAAAACCCATGGTGGCGGTCACGACCAGCGAGGCGATTCGCAAGACCAAGGCCGTGATCGAGGAGGCCCTGGCAGAGATCGCCGAATCAGAGGCCCGACCGGAAGCCAAGGTCGAACCGGTACCTTCCGGGGATACGTCCCGCGCTCGTCCCAAACGCCTGGTGGGCGTCACTTCCTGTCCCACGGGGATCGCCCACACCTTTATGGCTGCCGAGGCCCTGCGCAAGGCGGCCGAGGCGCTGGGCCATACCATCAAAGTGGAGACCCAGGCTCGGTCGGCGCCAAGGATGTCCTGACGGCGGAGGAGATCGAGCAGGCCGATGCGGTGATCGTTGCCGCGGATGCCTATGTGGATACCCTGCGATTTGCCGGCAAACGGCTTTATGAAACCAGCACCAAGGACGCCCTGCACAACGGGGTTGCCGTGCTGGAAGCCGCCCTGGCCCTGCCCGAACCCCAAAAAGTCGACTATGTGGGCACCATCAAGCAACTGAAGAAAGCCCGTTCCGCCACCCGCAGCGGTCCCTACAAGCATCTCATGACGGGCGTCTCCTATATGCTGCCGGTGGTGGTGGCCGGCGGCCTGCTCATCGCCCTGGCCTTTGCCTTTGGCGGGATTTACGCGGGCGACAAGGAGGGCAGTTTCGGCTGGGCGTTGATGCAGATCGGCGGCGCCACGGCGTTTGCCCTGTTCGTTCCGGTGCTGGCCGGTTTTATCGCCTATTCGATTGCCGATCGACCGGGCATCACGCCGGGATTGGTCGGCGGCATGCTGGCCACCACCGTCGGCGCGGGCTTTCTCGGCGGCATCGTGGCCGGATTCATTGCCGGATACCTGACCCAGTTTTTGAATGATAAAATCAAACTCCCCGAAAACCTCCAGGGGCTCAAGCCGGTGTTGATTTTGCCGTTGATCTCAACGCTGGTCGTCGGTCTGCTGATGATTTACCTGATCGGCCCGCCGGTGAAAGTGGCCTTGAACGGCCTGGAATCCTGGCTATCCAATTTGCAGGAGGGCAGCGCCCTGTTGCTGGGCGTCATCCTGGGGGCCATGATGGCCTTCGATATGGGGGGGCCGGTCAACAAGGCCGCGTATACCTTTTCCGTCGGTCTGCTGGCCAGTAAAATCTATGCCCCCATGGCCGCGGTCATGGCCGCCGGCATGGTCCCGCCCCTGGGCCTGGCCCTGGCGGCGACCCTGTTCAAGAACCGTTTCACGGCGGACGAGCGCGAGGCCAGCAAGGCGGCCTTCGTTCTCGGCATATCGTTCATCACCGAAGGGGCCATCCCCTATGCGGCCAGGGATCCTTTTCGGGTGATCCCCAGCATCATGGTGGGCGCGGCCGTTACCGGCGCACTCTCCATGGTGTTCGGCGTCAAGCTGTTGGTCCCCCATGGGGGCATCTTTGTGTTGCTGATTCCCAACGCGGTATCCCAATTGCTGCCCTACGTCATTGCCATCGTCATCGGAACGCTGGCGACCACCGGGATGTTGTTTCTCCTGAAAAAGCCCGTGGCCGAGGGGAATGCGCCATTGGCCAGTGCCCAAGAGACGGCCGAGTAGGAAGGATCCGAAAAAAACATGGATCGTTCCCATTACGGATTTGCGAAAGGGGGGCTGACCCGAGAACGCCGACTCCGCGTCAGCGGGCGGTACGTGGCTTGGCCCGGTTCGTGGGGGCGGCCTGGAGCGGGTTTTCCGGCCAGGCATGCTTGGGATAACGTCCCTTGAGTTCGCGTTTTACCTCAGCATAGCTGTTTTGCCAGAATCCGGCCAGGTCGCGGGTGATCTGAGCCGGCCGACCGGCGGGGGAGAGCAGGTGCAGCATCAGCGGCAGGCGGCCCCGGCAGATGGTTGGCGTGCAGGCTGCGCCGAACATCTGCTGGATGCGGACGGCCAACACGGGGATGTCGTGGCGGTAGTCGATCGGCAGGCGTGAACCGCTGGGCACGTTGACATGGGTGGGCGCCAGTTCGTCCAGCAGTAGCCGCTGTCGCCAGGAGAGCTGCTGTTGCAGGGCTTGGGTCAGAAGATCCGCCGTGATATCGGAAAACCGCGTGATGCCGATCAATTGCGGCCCCAACCACGCCTCAAGGCCATCGGCCAGGGCGGCATCGGAAAGATCGGGCCAGGGGCCGCCCTCG
>NZ_BBCC01000046.1 GCF_001311845.1 Desulfosarcina cetonica JCM 12296
GGTAAAAGGCGTGGTGTCGTAAGGGTAGATCACCTTCATGCCCGGAGGAAAATAACGGCTCATCTCCTTGAGCTTTTCCTTGACATTCTTGGCCGTTTCCAGGGCATTGGCGCCGGCCTCCTGGCGGATGGCCATGGCTGCGGAGGCTTTGCCATTGTAGTTAGCCACGATGTCGTAGCGTTCGGTTCCCAGTTCCGTGCGGCCGATATCCCTGATGCGGACCACCGATCCATCGGCATTGGTACGGATGGGAATGGCGGCGAACTCATCCGGGGTCTTCAGCAGATGCTGGACCACAATGGCCGTGTTCAGGCGCTGGCCCTTAACTGCCGGAGCACCGCCGAACTGACCGGCGGAGACCTCGACGTTGTAGTCCTGAAGCGCCAGGATAACATCTTCCATGGTCAGTTGATAATTGGTCAGCTTGTCGGGATCGATCCAGACCCGGATGGCATACTGGGAACCGAAATTTTCGACTTCACCCACCCCCGGTACCCGGGACAGGATTTTTTCCAGATTGGACTGGGCATAATCCCGCAGATCCAGGCCGTCCATGCTGCCGTCCTCGGAGATCAGCCCCACAATCATCATATAATTTTTGGTGGATTTGCTGACCTTGACCCCCTGTCGCTGGACCACATCGGGCAGGCTGGCCATGGCAAGCTGCAGCTTGTTCTGTACTTTGGACCAGGCGAGATCCGGATCGGTCCCCGGAGCAAAGGTCAGCTCAATGCGGGATGAGCCGGACGATGAACTGTTGCCGGAGAGGTATAGCATACCGCCCAAACCGGTCATTTTCTGCTCAATGATCTGGGTCACGGTATTTTCAACGGTCTCGGCCGAAGCCCCGGGGTAATACGAATCAATGGCAATGGACGGCGGGGCGATCGACGGGTTCTGGGATATGGGCAGGTTGTAGATCGCCAGTATGCCGACGGTCATAATGATGATGGCGATGACCCAGGCAAATACCGGACGCTTCAGAAAAAATCGGGATAACATCAGGCACCTCCATCTTTAGGCCCTATCGGCTGGGCGTCCGGTTCGGCCGCAGGCCCGGGTTCGGATGCTCCTGCATTAAAAGGGGTGGGCTTTACTATTGTACCGGGTTGTAACATCATCATTCCCTCGACAATTACCCGATCTCCGGGATTAAGGCCTGATGAGACCAGCCATTTGTCGCCGATGGCGCGGTCAAGGGTGAGCATTCGCGACTCGACCTTGTTTTTCGCATCGACAACCAACGCAACCGGATTTCCCTTGTGATCACGCGATACGCCCTGTTGGGGTATCAGGATGGCCTGATTTTTTACTCCTTCTTTGATCACCGCCCGAACGAACATGCCCGGCAGGAGAACTCCGTCGGGATTGGGGATAACCACCCTCAAGATGACCGAGCCGGTCGTCGGATCCACCGTTACTTCGCTGAATTGCAGTATCCCGTCCCGTGGGTAAACCGTGTCGTCTTCCAGGAAGAGCTTGACCTTTTGCTGATCCGCCCCGTTTTGGTCCAGATGTCCGTCTTTCACTCGTTTCTTCAGACGCAGCAACTCGGTGGTGGATTGCGGAACGTCCATATAAATGGGATCGAGCTGTTGAATGGTAGCCATTGCCGTCGATTGATAGGCTGTCAGTATGGCCCCCTCTGTTACACTGGACCTTCCGATACGACCGGAAATGGGGGCGGTAACCTTGGTGTATCCCAGGTTGATACGCGCCGTTTTCAGCGCTGCTTGCGCCTGCTCGATGGTCGCCTCGGTTACTGCCACCGCTTCACGGCTGCTTTCCACCTGCGCCTCGGCGGCCCGTAGTGTGGCTTCGGCCGCCTTGGCCTCGGTCACGGCTTGGTCGCGTTGGATGGTGGAAACCACTTTCTCTTTATATGACGCCTCATATCGTTGGCGATTCGTTCGGGCGAGTTCCAGGGTGACTTGCAGCCGCGCCACATCGGCGATACTCGCCTTCAGGGCCGCCCGTGCCTGGTCGGCGGTTTTCCGCATGGCCGATAGATTTGCCGCGGCATTGTCGGCGGACGCCTGAAAGGGATCGGGGTCGATCCGGTAAAGTACCTGGCCGGCCTTGACATCGGAGCCTTCCGTGAACAGGCGTTTCTGAAGCAGGCCGCTGACCTGGGGCCGGATCTCTGCAATGCGGTAAGCTGACGTACGGCCCGGCAATTCAGTGGTCAGCGTGACCTTTTGAAATTGTACAGTCACCGTGGATACTTCAGGAATAGATGGCGGTGGCGGGGTTTGTTGTTTGAGGTCGCAACTGACTGTAAAAAAAACGAACGGCAGAATTGCCGTCAATAAAGTCGCGGGTATCATCTGATTGAGACGCAGCATCGGTGTTTTTTTCTCCTGTTGATGAATCTAACCATCTGTCTTGAATTGGATTGTTAAATAAACTTTTAAATTCAGTTTGTTGTTGCGACTTTAGTAAGTCTGTTACGTGTCCATTCTGTCGCTTATTTCATTAAATAGGTCTGTGCCCGTGGCATATTCCCGAAAAGTCGCCAGGATATCCAAAAACAAATTCTTTTCACTCTGGCTGAACCGGCCGGATATCTCGTAAGGGTATTCCCTGACTGAGCTGGAAGCGATATCCAGACATGCAAAAAGAATGTTTTTCAGCAATTTGCGGTCATAGGCCCTTCCCGGTGTGTGCATCCGGACAGGGCCGATACAATGTCGGATTTTCTTTAACAATCCCGGTTTCGGCTGGCGAATCAGGAAGCGTTGGGCAAACTGTATGGCGTCGGACAGGCGAATTATTTTGTATCCTGCCATCTGGTTAATATGCTCGACATGCTTATGGATCCAAATCTTGAGGATAACCAATTCACCCGGCTGTATCTTCCCATCCGCCCAAATCATTTCAATAAGAGGCACCAAGTCGATCAGATAGATTTTTTCATTTTCTATTCCCAGGCTCGCAAGAAAATCTAATGCCTCTTGCCGGTCTAATGCGTTGTTTTGGTTTGCGGACCATAATTGGAGGGGGTTTGTCTCTTTGAATGGCTTCAATGGGCCACCTCGTCATCGAAAAGACTGAATTCATATTTCCATGTGGTATGGTAGATCTGCCCGAATTCTGAAAATGCAGCCGCCAGTTGAAGCCCCAATGGACTCTTGCCCCCTTGTTTTTTTTCGTTATGCCAGGTAATTATGATGGCTAAATCGTTCTCCAAAGTATGATTTCGAAAGAGCCGCGCACCTTTCAACCGCTCAATTCCTATTGGTAAAGAAAGCTGCCGAAAGGCTGCCAAGGCTTGCGCTTTGTCCTGATGGGAATGCGTCCGCAAGTGAATGATTTCAATCCAATCCATAAGCCTGATTTTCGGTAAAGGGTTTAGGTTTTTTGTTCGTTATTAAGCCAAAACCGTGCCACTTGTTTTTATCTACTATGTCAGGATGTTATATTTATTGCGAGATTTTTAACTGTTATATTAAAAAGGTTTCTGGCATATTTGGTAGGTTGATATCCAACATTCTGTTAAATATGGTAGTGGTTTGCATGGATGGGAATTGAAAATGGTGGATGAAAACGAATTCTTTCGGCAGGCAACCTTACGGATTTCCAGCAGTCTGAAGAGTGAGACGGCTTTGCAGCGGTCTATGGCCTACCTGGAACAATACATGCCTGTTTCCGGTATGTTTTTCGCGCTATACGATCCCCAGCTAAATGTGACAAGAATGCTGTCCTTTGTATGGCCATCCAATATTTCCCACCCGAATAAAACCCTTGTCGTTCCAAAGGAGTATTGGGGGTGGATGAAAAATCAGTGGTCCAATCTGGAAAAGATTAAGATTACAAATGATATCAGCAAGGAAGAGGAACCGATACGGCGGATATTTGCCCCACTTTGGCCGAATGACACGTCTCATATAACGATGGCTTTGCGGTTGGATGAAATGCGACTTGGCATTCTGGGAATCTTCGTGGAAGGCAAAAATCGCTATAACGAATCCCATGCCCATCTGATCTCCCTGCTTCACGAGCCGTTCGCCATTGCTATTTCCAATATTTTGCAGCACCAGGAAATATTGAGACTTAAGGACATTTTAGCCGACGATAACAGCTATCTTCGGAAAGAATTGATGGCGATGACCGGAAAAACCATCATCGGAGCAGACTTTGGATTGCGAGGCGTGATGGAGATGGTTTCACAGGTCGCACCGTTGAACAGCCCGGTACTGCTATTGGGGGAAACCGGCGTAGGTAAGGAGGTGATCGCCAACGCCATTCATTTCTCATCAAAGCGTAAAGACAACTCTTATATCCGTGTGAATTGTGGTGCTATCCCGGAGAATCTTATCGACAGTGAATTGTTCGGGCATGAAAAGGGGGCATTTACCGGAGCGATTTCAAGCAAACGGGGGCGTTTCGAACGCGCCAACACCGGAACGATTTTTCTCGATGAGGTGGGGGAATTGCCTCCGGCCGCCCAGGTGCGCCTGCTGCGGGTCATTCAGCAGCGTGAGATTGAACGCGTGGGGGGGGCCGAGACCCTTCCGGTGGATGTCCGCATCATCAGCGCCACCCACCAGAACCTGGAGGAAATGGTAAAATCCGGCACGTTCCGCGAAGATCTGTTTTATCGGCTGAACGTTTTTCCCATCACGATTCCTCCCCTGCGCTACCGTGCAGATGACATTCCGGCCCTGGTCAGCCATTTTCTGGAGCATAAATCACGAGAATTGGGAATCGACCGCTTGCCCGTCATTTCCCAAGAGACGATGGAAGACCTTCAGTCCTATCCGTGGCCGGGAAACGTCCGCGAACTCGAGAATTTCGTCGAGCGGGCGCTGATTCAGGGACGCGTGGAAAATACGTTGGACAAATTATCTTTCCGTGATGCGGCCGCGCCGGGGACAACCATGGCCCATTCGAAAGCAAGCCCCCTGGATGACAACCTGCCATCCATGGATGAGGCCATTGCATCCCATATCCGAATGGCGCTTGCCAAGACACGGGGAAAGATAGAGGGTGACGACGGCGCCGCCAGATTGCTTAAAATCCATCCCAGCACCTTGCGCGGGCGTATGCGCAAGCTGGGGATTCCCTATGGAAGAAACAGGACGATGAACCAAATCCCAAATCCTTAAACAGGGCCGCAAACCGCTTGAAGCCGACGGCTTTTAAGCAGCACAATTGCAGTGATTCATCAGGCTTCTGAAAAAACGGGGGATCGCCTGGATATTGTCCGCAAATTCGACATGCTGGCCATACTCTTGCTTTAGGGCCTGCTTGGCCGATGGGCTGCAACCGATACCCAGGGTCAGCAGGTTGACTTTCTTTTTCTTGCAAAAGGCAACGGCTTCGGCAACACCGCAACCCCAATTGGAAGCGCCGTCGGTAATATGGATGATGATGGGAAAGTTCTGAATTTTCTTCATGCTGAGAACAGTGGCGATGATCGCTTCACCGGATGCGGTTTTCCCGTTCGGAAAAACGGTAAAAAACATTCCGGAATGGTAAAGTTCGGTTATCCGGCATGTGTTTTTTACCTCATTGTAGCCGATCACCCGGGCGTTTTGATTGAACTCTTTGATCGCGGCGAATAGGGTTTGGAAGATGGTTTGCGCCTGATCCCATTTGGCCGGGTCGGACATGGAGCCCGTGCAGTCCAGCAGCAGGATAATGTTATGACTCAGGGCAAATACGTTTTTTTTCAGCATGAAGACATTGCCCGTTGTCTGGGATCGATACAATCTGCGCCCGTCGATTTTGCCGGTTTTAAGGCCCCGGTTGTGGATCGTGTCCCGATGGGCGATGGATTGCAACATCACCCGGAGATTGTTTAGGAGTTTTTTGTCGACCTTGTACTCCGCCGGCATGGAGATGTCGTTGCCCTCAATTTCGACAACGTCATCCATGTTGGAGACAATGGATTTGACTTCCTGGGTATAGCTTAACAAGCCCTTGTTCAGCGTGCGCTCGATCTCTTCCGCATAGCTGATAAGGGTGGACTTGACGGCCTCTTTCTCTTCTTCCTCCTTTGCAATCTCCTCTTCGTACTTATCGTAAAGCATGAACGGATCGGCGCGATTGCCCGGCCAGAAACGAATATCGGAAAGCAGCGCGTTCCAAATAGAACGGTACAGCGCGAGCCGAAAGGCGCCGCGCTCGGAAACCGTGGTTAATTCGGGGCATTCATATTTCAAGGGGCCGATGATCGAATTCAAGCGCGCAAGCGGTTTGCGGTAGAATTTGCTCAGGCTGGTCCGCTCCGACAAACCGCCCACGGATGAATCGATATATTCTTCTTTATATCGATCCACTTTTCGGTCAGCGGCCATCCGCCACCAGATGTGAAGTAGTTCTTCCACCGTTGGGGGGGTGATGAATTGCTTGTATCTTTTCCGCAGCTCCCATTTGCGGTGCTTTTCGGTATACAAGCCGAGCATGTTTCTGTTGGACAGCAGATCCGCGTAGATTTTTTCAGCCATGTCAAAAAACAGGTTGAATTTAAATTCGTAAATCGGTGGGAGGCCCAACTCCTGGAGAATAACGGCTCGGAAACGCTCGCTCCATTCGGTCACCTGATATCCCATATGGATGGCCATGCCAACCGCGATATCCGTTTTCGAGGACGGCAAGGGGTATTTGCCCATGAAGAACGTGGGGTCAAGGGAAATCCCGTGTTGAATATTCATCCCCGACCATACGATATCGCCGACGTTTCTTCCAACGAAGGACAACATCTTTCGAATGCTTTTCAGAACCTTTGCAAGTTCGATGGCTTCCAACGGAGACTTGTCGCGTCGCCAGTATTCCGAGAAGCCGCCTTCTCCGGATATATGAAATCGCTCAATTGCCACGGTCGTGCGTCCCCTTTGTTGTCGGTATTGCTAAGCGTGCTGTGAACAGGCCATTTTCTCTTCCGGCGGATTCTCGGCAAGCGGCCTTGATTCGCCTTTCAACAATACGTCCCGGGTATAAAGGAGGTATTCGGTTTCTCCCATTTCCAGATACCCCTTTTCCATATGCAGCGATATCAACAGGGATTCGAGGGCTTCCTTGTTGGTTTGAACGCTGTTCGAAATCGCCTCGGCCAGAGTGGCGCCGACCGATACCATTTCGGCAATCATCAAGGTGGTCCGGGTGGATATTTCCGTGAGGAGGGTCGGGTTGCTTCTCAGGGCGTTCGCGATATCGATAATATCGTCGGCTTGCTTACCGGTGATGCCGGTTTTGTTGATCAGGATCTCCCGCTCCACTTCATTGGGGAGGTAATCCATCAACATCAGGTAAAAGCGATCCCTCAGGGCGGCGTCCAGCAGCTCCGTTCCGATAAATTCGTCGCCTTCATTCAGTGTTGCAAAAAACACCACCCCCGGCGCAACCTTTAGCAGCCCGAGTTCATCCATCCACACCTGTCGATCATCGGATAAAATCGAAAACAACATATTCAATGCCTTGGGATGCTCCGGCCGGTTGATTTCTTCCAGGTGAATGACACAATTCGGTGTTTGGAGCGCTTGGGGAAACAGAAACTGCTTATATTTGGTTTCGCCGCCTTCAAGCGCGTATTCCCCAAACAACTGCCCCGGTTCGGAGAGGATGCCCACCTGAAAGGTTGCCAAGGGGCGCCGATGAACGGCTGCGTATTGCTTGACCAGGGAGGACTTTCCACATCCTTGTTTCCCGGCGATCAGGACGTTGACGGGATGTCTTTTTGAAAGCTTCTCGATTTTGTCGATCGTGCCGAGGACGTTGCTGCTGGCATAATAGTAGGGGTCCTCTTCGGGGATAAAGAGCATATTGTCGATTTTTTTTCCATCAGACCATTATCCTTTGGCATCAGGGCGGCGTCCTTATGCGGTTGTGAGTGTTGGAAGTCGGGCTTGGCGCACATTTGCGCTCAGGCAAATGTGCGCAAGAAGGGGCGGACTGGATCAAGCTGCTAGACATGCTCCCTGAAGCTGAGCTTGCCTTCCTCGTATCTGGAGCAAGTCATGTTCTGGGCATCGCGAACCCATCTTTTCCAGACAGCGCCGGCGGCGGTTCGGTTGACCGTGCATTGGCCCTGATTGGGGTCCGTCGGGTCGGGGGTCTCCCATTTGCAGTTTCTGCAAGGCCGGCTTGTATTGTTTTCCCTGTACATCTGGCTTTTGACGACAGTCATAACCAGTCTCCTTTTCTTATGGCATGGTTCCTGAGAAAAGCGTTATAGGTCCACATTCAGGTACTCAAAATCCTGTGCGCCGAATTGCTGCTCATTTCTGGCGATAATGGTGTTTTGCCCATAGGTCGGGATGTCGACGAACCGGGCGCTGAACCCGGCAACGCGCACGATCAGGTCGGCATGTTTTTCCGGTTCCTTTTGGGCGGCTTTCATTTCCGCCGTACTGACAACGTTGAATTGGATATGGTCGATATTGAGATCATGCCATGCCTTCATGTAGGCATGCCAGATGTCAAAGCCGTGTTTACTTCTCATAATGGGCAAGGAGAGCCGCTGATTCAGCAGATTGGCCTTTTGGTTTTTCTGGACTTTTGACACGGATTTCAACACGGCGGTCGGTCCTTTTTTGTCTGAGCCCATGTACGGGGAGATCCCGCCGTCATCCGCGGCCTCTCCGCCGTAGCGGCCGTCCGGCGTCGGGCCGGTACGGGAGCCGATTTCCATGTAGAGTCCGACGCCCTGGCCAACGGGCAGTACCGGTCCTCCGGAGTAGTTGACGATCTTGGCCATCACGCCGCCGATGATATCCTCGTAAAAATCCCTGATGATCGTGTCGGCGTATTCGTCGTCATTTCCCCATTTGGGTGCCTGCCTGAAATCCTTCTGCATTTTCTCGTAGCCTTCCCAATTGGCCTTGAGCGCATCCAACAGCTGGTCCATGGTGTATTTCTTTTCATCAAAGATCAGCTTCTTGATCGCCACCAGGGAGTTCGCGGCAACGACGGTGGTAATGGGATTATGCCATCCGTTGGGTTGTTCGGAAAGCGCATTGGCGTCTTCGCCCAGTTCCATGCACCCATCGTCGATGGCGGACGTAAAGGGCGCCTGGAGGTAGCGGGCTTCAAAATACCGGGAGACATCCTTGGCGCGGATGACGCAGTCCATGGCATAGGCGTACTGTTTTTTATAGGCCGCCCATAGCTCTTCAAAGGTTTTGAAATTCTCGGCATGACCGGTCTCCGGGCCCATCTGCATGTCCGTATAGGACCAGTCGTAGCCATTGTTCAGCGTAATTTCCAGGATTTTTGCCGGAAAAATGGAGCCGCCACCCTCGGATCGTGTCTTCTGGGTTTTTCGCCGACCCACCAGGCCCGGCGACATGCAAAGAACGTTCGCCCAGTCATGCGCTTCTTCATCCGTGGCGCCGTTATTGTTCTTGCTGAACTGCGCATAGTATTTCATCTGCTCGGTGCCGATCTTGTCGTGCTTGATGGACGGGAACCCAAGCCCATCCCGGATACATTCAAAGACCAGGCGTTTTGTCTTTTCCCTTCCCTCGGGCGCCCAGCGGAACACCATGGACGGTTCCGTTGTCCGAATGTTGCGCGTCGCTTCCAAGATGGCATCGGTCATATCGTTGCAGCCGTCCGAGCCGTCCCGGTTGAGCCCGCCGATCGTAAAGATAAAAAGATCGTTGGATCCCGGAAAGATTTCCCGGTAAGCCCTTGATTTCCCGGCACCATGCTCCGAGATCTTGAGCCGCTCCATTTCAACCATTTCAACGGCATCCGCATAGGTCATCGGCTGGAAGGTCTTATCGATGACGCTTTTCTGGTAGTATGGCCACAGCAGCTTGTCTTCCTTATGGGCAAAACCGCTGGCGTATCGATCGATGGCGTGGCAGATGAGGTAGGTGAACCACTTGGCCTGGAAGGCGTCCTTCAGGCCCTTGCAGGGTTCCGCCGGAATGCGTTCGCAAATATCGGCAATTTCAAGCAGCTCTGATTTTCTTTGGGGGTCTGTCTCAAAATTCTCAGCCACGATGGCGCAAAGCCGGGCATGACGTCTGGCCCAGTTGATGACCGCCTTGCAGGCGATGATCATGGATTCCCAGGTGTCGATCTTATGAATCCATTCCAGCCCGGTCGTGGCATCCCAGGGACTCTTTTCCATCTCTTTCCTGGCGTTTTGGATGTTCTCCTCGGCCAGTTGGATTCTTGCCAGAAGGCCGTCCTCCAATACCGTTTCATAAGGCGGTACGACGCTATTGTAGCCGGTTGCGAACGAAGGGGCTTCCATGGTGCTGACATTGAACATTCTGCCCAGGTCAACGGGATCGAAGTACTTGGACGCCTTGGTCTGCAGGCTGTGGGGAATCCAGTAATCGGCGATTTCCTGGGATTCGGAAACCGGCTGGGGGGCGTAGTCGCTGATGTTGTAGTCCTGAACCGCCATGAATGATAATTCAGGATAGAGCGGAAACATGTTCGGGTCTTCGGCATGGTAGCCGATGATAAATTCGTCTTCCTGAAGGACGATGGTGCATTTGGATAGAATGTTCTCCAACCCCAACGCCCTTCGGATCACTTCGGGCTTGCCGTTCGACGCCTTATGGGCTTCGGTGATCAAACGCATCCGTTCAATACCGGCCCGGACGCCTTTTTCCACAAATTCTCCCGCCGAGGCATGTTTCCACCGACATCGGGCCTTCAGACGCCTGGTTCGATCGGTGGAGGGCTTGGCAAGATGTTCATGCAGTTCCTCATCCGGAATGTCTTTTTCCGATGGGTTGTCCAATGGGAATTCGACTATCTTGTTCCTATACTCGATTGGCTGCGCGGTCTGGACCATGGGGCTACCTCCATATGTTACAGATTTACGGATTTGTTGAATTTGGCACATGACGCCGAGTCGGCGAATGTCGGTTTTGAGAGCCAATACTTGCCCTTTTCATCTTTTTTTTCGGTAACGCAATCTCCCTTTCCCGGTTCATGGTCACTGTAATTTTCGGGAATTTGGAAAAAGAATGAACACTCTGCACAGGTTGCCATACGATCCTCCCTTTGTTTTGATAACGCCCTGAATTATCGAACATCGATGAACGGGTTTACACTGTGGGTCGCTTGAATGGTGTTTGCCTCCTCGCCTTGTTTTCATTATTTATTGGGTTTAATGCCGACTATTCCGTCAAAGGTGATGTTAACGTGATTGAACCGTTTGAGGGCCTTTGCGAACATCAACAGTTCATTGGAGATACAGGGTTTGACGTTTTTATAGGTGTAGGTATCGCCCCTGCCCAGCAAATCGTATTTCTTTTCGCCATAGACATGATAGCGGAGGATATCCACGCCGTTTAGCTGGTGCTGGAATCTATCGATAAAGGATAGGCATTGCTCAAAATACGATGAAAGGTCATTGAAGTCGGGGATGATTGGAAAGTGAATTCTGACGTTGGCGCCGATGGCGATCAAATGTTGGATGTTGTCCAAGATGGGCTCAAGCGGTTTTCCAATGACCTTTTTATGCTGCTGTGGATCAAAAGACTTGATATCGACGATAAACAGATCCGTCGTCTGGACCAATGGCGCAATCCTGGCCCATTTCTGGAAACAGCTCGTTTCAATCGCAACATCCAGCCCCTCTTCTTTTAGCGCCCTGGCCAGATTCAGCGTGAATTCCGGATACATCAGCGGTTCCCCACCACTGATGGTGACGCCTCCGCCGCTGTGTCCGTAAAAAAGACGATCGGACAGCACCTCCTGGACAATCTCCGCGATGGAAAACGATTTGCCGACGACAGTCCTGGCGCCGTACAGGCAGGCTTCGACGCATTGCATGCATCGGACGCATTTCTTCCTGTCGATGTTCAGTTCGGGTTGCTTGTTTGGCCCGATGGATAGGGACGTCGCACCGGATTGGCAGACTTCGACGCATTTTCCGCAACGCGTGCATTTATCCGGGTAGTAGTAAAATTCAGGTTGTGCATCCTGGGTTTCCGGGTTGTGACACCAAGGGCAGTGCAACGGGCAACCCTTTATGAAAATGGTGGAACGAATCCCCGGACCATCCTGAAGGCTGAATCGTTGGATTTCTGTAATTAATGGGGTTTTCATAACCATGGTGCACCTGGGTTGTATTTGAATGAATGACCAATTGGCGGCAGATAATCCGCCATGATGTCACCGCCTAAAAATCCAGAAATAAATAATACACATTCATGGTGACCTAATGAGTGAAATTTAAACACAGAGGATAATAAATGTCAATAACAAATTACAATAAATATACTTAACTAAAATAAAAGGAAAAAATTATTAACTGAATACGACTTAGCCAGATGAGCAAATTTCAAAACATTTGCTTGCAGGAGAGACGACGTTGTACATATTTGTATTTATTTCAGTATATTACAGTATTGTGGGTCATGTCTCGTGGTGTCGGAGTCGGCGTGAAAGTGGTGCCGTGCCGAGGGCGGGCTTGTTTGGGGCGCTTCAGGAAAGGCGAGCGTCTTCTATGGCGTGAAAATAAAATAGCTCATAAAAAAATCAATAATGAGTAATATTCTAATTTGTGTTTAAGCATGCAGGCGAGATTGCTTGTATATCGCCTGGTGGATTGATTTTGGGCAGGACCATTGAAACGCTTGCCATCGCCGCACAATGGTTTTAGTGATCTATAACTATCTAAAAACTATTAATAAAACAAATATATTCCAATTCGCTTTCAAAAGTGATATGGTAACTATAAATTAAAAAAGTCACTGCATCGCATAACCGGTAACCAATGAGTGAGTTTTTATCAAACAAGATTTGATGAAACTTGAAAGTCAATATAGGTTGTTATGAGTCCAAAGAATAAAGTGTTGGCCGCCAACCGGCGTAAGGATTTACTAAAAGCGGCACAAGAGATTTTTTCCCAAAAAGGGCTAGTGGATTCGAATATTTCTGATATAGCAAGAAAAGCAAATATAGCTGATTCAATCATATACCATTATTTTATCAATAAGGAAGATTTACTTTTTTATGCATTGGCGGATAAACTGGATGAGGTCGAAAAGGAATTAAAACTTCATCTGGAAGGAATCCGGGACCCGGTCTCCAAACTGGGTAAAATGATATGGTACCACTTGTATATAAACGATTTAAGTCCCCAGGAGACACGCGTTTTAAAAGATCTCCTCTTTGAATGCCGCTCCAACCAAAATTTTTATTCCCATGAAGGCTACCAAGCGCTCAGACGATATACGAAAATCATGTCGGATATCCTGCAACAGGGGATCAATGAAAAAGTCTTCAGGTCCGACATCAATATCGTGCTTGTCAGAAACATGATTTTCGGCTTGCTTGATGAGGAATCCCTTTCACGCTTTTCCTCGCAAGAGATAGACAGCACCTTGCCGGATTTTAACGATATCATGGATTTGGTCTTGGCAATCCTATCTTGCGAGGAGGCTGTTATCAAGGAAACCGCCAATGATAACAATAAGGAAGCTAGAATCCTAAAAGCGGCTGTTCAAGTATTCTCGGAGAAAGGCTACAATGCGGCGACAATGGCTGAAATTGCCAGCGCCGCCAATGTCGCCGAGGGAACCATCTATATTTATTATCAAAGTAAAAGCGACTTGCTGTTTTCGATCCCCAAAAGACGTTTTAAATGGTTGCGCGACAGTCGGGATGAGGTTTTTCACATCGATTGCCCCATTAAAAAGCTTCGCCGCTTTATCCGTTTGTTGTTTACCACGTTCATGGGCAACAGGGACTTCTTGCGTGTCTTTTTGCTGGATATCAAATTAAACAAGAAATTTTATATCTCACCGGTATATAAGGACTATATTGATTATGTGTCCATCCTGGAAAAGATATTGGAGGAGGGAAAGGCGCGCGGCCTGTTCAAGTCCAATATCAACAATCGTCTTTTCCGGAATCTGTTCTTGGGTGCCTTCACGCATTTGGCAATGCGTTGGGTAATCCTGGACAAGGCCAAGCCCATCGACATGATGCAAAGTATAGAAGATTTGGTGTCGTTGCTAAGCTGGGCCGTTGTCGTCGATAAAGCCGCGTTGCAAGAGATTGAGGAGAGTGTCGGATAAAATCCATCATGGAATGATTGCTTCCTTACGCGCCCGTCTAAAAATAATTCACCCCGCATGCCTTCGAGCTGGAAAATAATATAAAATATGATATTAGATCGTATCAGGGGGGCAAGCCCGCCGCCGTCTGCTGACAAAAAATGCATGCGGAGCACAAGACCATGACCATTGCTCGACGATTCGCCGATTACATCCATCGTACCACCTATGAGGACATCCCCAAGGATATTCAACGCTTTGCCAAACTCTGCATTTTTGACTGGATCGGCGTGACCCTTGGGGGCGCCAGGGAGCCGGTGAGTGATATTTTATTGGGGTTGATTGATATCATGGGCGGAAATCCCCATGCCACGATCATCGGAAAAGGGGTGAAGACCAATGCGCTGTTTGCCGCGCTGATCAACGGCACCATGTCCCATGCGCTGGATTTCGACGATACGCATAAAGGCGCCGGCATCCATCCCAGCGTCTGCCTGGCACCGGCCGCCGTGGCGGTGGCGGAATACAAACGGGCTTCCGGCAAGGATTTAATCACGGCCTTTATCATCGGTTTTGAAGTCGCGGCGCGAATCGGCATTGCCGCCGCCACGATCGGACGGTTCGGCGCCACGGCCAGCGCGTCAAAGCTGATGGGCCTTACGGCGGAGCAGATCGTCAACGCCTTCGGGATCACGGGAACCCAGGTTTCCGGCCTGCGCGAGGTCTTCGGCACCATGAGCAAGCCTTTTCATGCCGGAAAAGCGGCCATGGACGGGGTCTTGTCGATTGCCCTGGCCAGAAGGAATTTTGACAGCAGCCATGAAATCTTCGAGGGGCGCTTCGGCCTGAAAAATGTTTTTTCGCCCAAATCACAATACAGCGACATGCTGACCGGTCTCGGAAAGCAATACCATATTCAGGATATCGCCTTTAAACCCTATGCTTCCGCGCTGGCCACGCATTCGACCATCCAGGCCATCGAAGCCATGCGCAAGGAAGAAACCGTCACCGCCGCGGATGTTGAATCGGTCCAGATCGAATTCGGTCCCTTACCCTACAGCGTGGTCAACCGGAAAAACCCGCAAAAAGTGCTGGAGGGAAAATTCAGCGTCCAGCACTGCGCCGCCATCGCCTTCATCAGGGGCCGCGTGGGCAGGGACATGTTTACGTTGAATGAATTGAACGATCCGCAGATCGTCGCCTTCAGGGAAAGGGTCGACGTCCTGCTGAATCCGGATCTCACGACGTTCGAGACCATCGTGACGGTGAAGACCAAGCAGGGCGCCAGCCTGAAGCAGCATATCAGGGAGTCGAAGGGATCGCCGGGAGTCCCCCTTTCCTTTGCCGAGATGAAGGAAAAATTCATGGACCTGGCCACCTCGGTGATTTCCAAAGACAATGCCGAAAAAATAGTGGAAAAGATAGGCCGCCTGCAAGACATAGAGGATGTGACGGAGATTATATCCCTGTGCAATCCCGCATCAAGATAAACGCGTGAAAAGTCGCATTTCCGACGGATGAAGCGTAACTGTAGCGACCCGGATTTATAATCGCTCGGAACAATTATTTGTGATCAAATTGTGGCTATCTGTAACAGGATTTGCGTAAACTATGTTGGGATTGGCGCCCGACTCAATTGAGCCAATTTCACAAGGCCAGCTTGGGATCGTTGTTTTGATTTGTGTTGACGAAATTCTATCGGGACGGTGGGTTTCCGATCAGGCCAGCGAGCAGAATACATCCACATGCGATCGTCCTGACGGCTGCCCTGCAGCGGCTTGACCCGACCGCCTCCCCCATGCTAACGCCATGTCTCCGACAGGAACTCACGCTAGGGAGGATGTCCGATGACCTACAACTTCGATCCGGATCGCTGGCTGGACAACGAGCTGGCCGCCCTGGACCATGCGCGGTGCCAACAGAAAATGACCGATGCGGAGTACGAGAATCGTCATGCCGCGCTCATGGCGCGCTATGACGCCATGCTCGAACGGCTGGATGGAACCTATCAGCTCCCTTCCGAGATGAATCCCACCTGCCGGGGCGCGCCCGTCCGGGTCCCTGCCACCTTCCGGCGTAGGACCATCACCGACAGAAAAAGCCAGCCTGGTCCGACACCAAAATCGGAAGCCCGCTTATATCCGTCCTTTCCTTGGGGGATTAGATTGAATGGTGAAGTCGTCACGCTATACGTGCAACCATTCACCACAAGGCAAAGGAAAATCCTACCATGAATACCCATAAACCCAACCAGTTGCGCGCGTTCCTGGTGGCCCTATTGGCCGTTTTGGCCATGGGGCTGACCCAATGCCAATCCCCCTCCGACAAGCCGGCCGCCAAGGAGACCCCACCGGCGGCCAAGACGATGACGGCTACCCCAACGGCACCCGAATCCCCATCGGCCGGCTGGAAAACCGCCATCGCCCAGGTGGCCCGGGAAAACATCCCCGCGGTGGTGCATATCGATGTGACCGAACGCCGCGAGATCGCCAATCCCATGCTGCCCTTCGGCAACGATCCGTTTTTCCGGTTCTTCTTCAATGGCCAGCAGCCGCCCCAGAAATTCAAGCAGGAGTTGCGGGGGCTGGGCACGGGCATGATCATCGATGACAAGGGCAACATCCTCACCAATAACCATGTGGTTGCCGGCGCCACGGAAATCAATGTCCTTTTGGCCGACGGAACCGAGTTCCCGGCCAAGCTGGTGGGCACCGATCCCAAGACCGACCTGGCGGTGATCCATATCAATGCCGACAAGAAGCTGCCGACGGTGACCTTCGGTGATTCGGACAAGATCGAGGTTGGTGACTGGGTGGTGGCCATCGGGCACCCCCGGGGGCTGGACCAGACCGTCACCCAGGGCATCATCAGCGCCAAGCATCGACGGGGCGTTCTCGATCCCACCTCCTACCAGGACTACCTGCAGACCGATGCGGCCATCAATCCGGGCAACAGTGGCGGGCCGCTCCTCAACCTGGACGGTCAGGTGGTGGGCGTCAATGCGGCCATTGCCTCGCAATCGGGCGGTTTCGAGGGCATCGGTTTTGCCATTCCCAGCAACATGGCCGTGCATGTGGCCAAGGCCCTGATCGATCACGGCAAGGTGGTTCGTGGCTGGCTGGGCGTGAGCATTCGCGACCTGACGCCCAAGCAGGTCAAGTCCATGAACCTGGCGGGCAACAAGGGTGCCCTGATCGCCGATGTGGTGCCGAACAGCCCGGCGGCGAATGCCGGGATTCAGAAGAACGACCTGGTGGTCAAGTTCCAGGGCGAGGCCGTCGATGATGCCGCGGCCCTGCAACGCCGCGTGGGTGACACGCCGGTGGGCGACACGGCGACCCTGACCGTGATGCGCGACGGCAAATCCATGGCCCTGACGGTCACCATCGGCAGCCAGGAAGACGCCATGCGCCGGATTGCCGCTTCCCTCGAGGACCGGCTGGGCGTGGTGGTCCGACCGCTCAAGGCCGATGAAGTCCGCACGTATGGCCTGGAAGCCGGGCAGGGCGTTGCCCTTGCATCGGTGGACCCCCATGCGCCCTGGGGTCGGCCGGATTCGAAAAGGATGATGTGATCCTGTCGGTCAACAACGAGCCTGTCCAGGATGTGGAGGGCTTCGTGGCTTTGATCAAGTCCCTGCCGTCCCATCAGCCGGTTCTCTTGAAGGCGCTGGACCATCGCACCGGGCAGGGCGGCATGGTTCGGGTGACCATCGGATAGCCCATGTTGCGCAACCCGGGTGAATCGGGGGCTGCCGGCCGGATCCGCATGGCGCGGCACCCCCGATGGACCCGGGTTCTTGCTCCGGCGGTATTTTTCTGTGGAGGTCGATATGAAACAACAGCAGAAGTTTTCACTGAGTTATTATCTCTTCGTTTTTTCATCATCATCACGCTCGAGTCGGTTTTTTCAGCGGGGCCGCGGTCAAGGAGATCGCCTACAGCCATTTTCGCGATCTTCTGGCCGGCAACCGCATCCAGAGCGTGATTGTCGAATCCGACCGCATTTTCGGTCTCGAGAAGGCACCGGTCTCGGCTGGCGGCACCAACCGTACGGCTGCCAAGGAGTCCCCGACATTCCAGCCGCCGCGCAAGAAGGCCCCCTGGCACCTGGACTTCTTCGGGTTGTCCGGCGACAAGGCCCAGGAACGCGCCGACCGCCAGTTCGTGGTCACGCGGCTCGCCGATCCCCAACTGATCGCCGATCTGCAGGCCCACGGCGTGGACTACCGCGGGAAGATCGAATCCCACTGGCTGGCCAACTTCATCTCCAACTGGATTCTGCCCCTGGCGCTGTTCGTCCTCATCGGCCGCATCCTGGCCCGCCGCATGGGCAAGGGTGCCACCGGCTTCCTGGACCTGGGCAAGAACAAGGCCCGCATCTACGCCGTGGATGATGCCCAGAAGGTCACCTTCGCCGATGTGGCCGGCGTGGACGAGGCCATCGAGGAGGTCAAGGAGGTGGTTTCCTTTCTCAAGCAGCCGGAGCACTTCACCCGCCTGGGCGCCAAGCTGCCCAAGGGCATTCTTCTGGTCGGCCTCCGGGAACGGGCAAGACCCTTTTGGCCCGGGCCGTGGCCGGCGAGGCCGGCGTGCCCTTCTTCAACCTGAGCGGTTCCGATTTCGTGGAGATGTTCGTGGGCGTGGGCGCCGCGCGGGTGCGTGACCTGTTCAAGGAAGCCAAGACCAAGGCGCCCTGCATCATCTTCATCGACGAGCTCGACGGTGTCGGCAAGAACCGCTCCCAGGGGGCGATGATCGGCGGTAACGACGAACGCGAGAACACCCTCAACCAACTGCTCACCGAGATGGACGGCTTCGATCCCCAGGCGGGCATCATCATCATGGGCGCCACCAACCGACCCGAAGTGCTTGATCCGGCCCTCCTACGGCCCGGTCGTTTCGACCGCCAGATTTTAGTGGACCGACCCGATCTCACCGGCCGCATGGAGATTTTCAAGGTCCACACGCGCGGCCTGACCCTGAACGCGGATGTCAATCTTCACCACCTGGCCGCCGAGACGCCCGGTTTCGCCGGTGCCGAGATCGCCAATGTGTGCAACGAGGCCGCGTTGCTGGCTTCGCGCAAGGACCGCCCGGCCGTTTGCCAGGCCGATTTCCAGGATGCCATCGAGCGGGTCGTCGCCGGCCTGGAGAAGAAGAACCGGCTGATCAATCCCCATGAACGCCGGGTGGTGGCCTACCACGAATCGGGCCATGCCATCGTCGGGCATCTCACCGCCGGCGCCGATCCGGTGCAGAAGGTTTCCATCGTCCCGCGCGGGATCGGCGCCCTGGGATACACCCTGCAGACGCCCCTGGAGGATCGTTTTCTCATGTCGCGCGGCGAGTTGATCGGCAAGATCAAGGGGCTGTTGGGCGGCCGTGCCGCCGAGGAACTGATTTTTGGCGAGATCTCCACCGGCGCCTCCAACGACCTGGAAAAGGTCGCCGACATCGTGCATAACATGCTCACGGTGTATGGCATGAGCGAGAAGATGCCCAACCGGTCGCTGGTGGAGCGATCCACCAACGGCTTCCTGGGCCAGGGCCCGTCCACCCGCCGACGTTCCGAGACGCTGGAGACGATGATCGACCGCGAGGCCCAGGCGATCATCGACAACGCCTACCAGGCCGCCCGCCAGACCCTGGCCGGGCATCGCCGGGAACTGGAAGCCATGGCCTCCCTGCTCTTGGAAAAGGAGAAAATCGACGGGCAGGATATCGTGCGTATTCTGGGGCCGGCCAACGCATCGCGGAAAGACCGGGAAGATATTCCCCCAGGTGGGAATGGCGACGACACGGCCGTGCTTGCGGAAGCCGGCGAGTCTTCCTCGCGGACACTCGGCTGAAAGGATGATGAACCCATGCAGCAAGACGAGAAAAAGCTCGGATTCTGGCCGGTGGTTGCCATCGGCATCGGCGGAATGGTCGGCGGCGGTATTTTCGCCGTGCTGGGCCTGTCCGTCCAGATCACCCGCGGCGCCGCGCCAATGGCCTTTTTCGTTGCCGGCCTGGTGGCCCTGGCCACCGCCTATGCATACACCCGCCTGTCGGTGACCTTTCCCGGCCAGGGCGGCACGGTAACCTTCTTGGACCAGGCCTTTGGGTCGGGTCTGTTTACGGGAACGGCCAATGTTCTGCTCTGGATCAGCTACATCGTGATGCTTTCCCTTTACGCCTACGCCTTCGGCAGCTATGGCGCGGCCTTGTTTCCCCCGGAAGCCCGCTGGGTGTGGAAGCATGTGCTGATCAGTGCCGCCATTCTGGGCGTCACCGGCCTCAATTTTCTCAACGTGGAGGCCATCGGCCGGGCCGAGACCTGGATCGTGGCCGCCAAGATCGCCATTCTGCTCTTCTTCATCGGCGTGGGCGCCTGGACCATCGACGGCTCCCGCATGGACGTCGGCCAATGGCCGCCGACCGGCGCCATTCTCGCCGGCGCGATGATCATCTTCCTGGCCTACGAGGGTTTTGAATTGATCGCCAACACCGCCGGCGATGTCCGCGCGCCCAAACGCACCTTGCCCCGGGCCTACTATTCGGCCGTCGGTTTCGTGATTCTGCTCTACGTCATGGTGGCGGCGGTGACCATCGGCAATCTGCCCGTGGCGCAAATCGTAAACGCCCAGGACTATGCCCTGGCCGAGGCGGCCCGCCCGTTTTTGGGGTCCTTCGGATACCTCCTGATCACCGTGGCGGCCCTGCTCTCCACCCTGTCGGCCATCAACGCCACCCTGTACGGCGCCGCCCGCCTGAGCTACACCATCGCCAAGGACGGTGAACTGCCGGAAGTATTGGAACGTAAATTGTGGAACCGCCCGGTGGAGGGCCTGCTGATCACCAGCGGCGCCACCCTGCTGGTGGCCAACCTGTTCGACCTGTCGAGCATCTCGACCATGGGCAGCGCCGGCTTTCTGCTCATCTTTGCCGCTGTCAACGCCGCCAATGCCCACCTGGCGAGCAAAACCGGCAGCCGGTGCTGGATATCCGTCGTCGGGAGCCTGCTTTGCCTGGGCGCCCTGTCCAGCCTGATCCTTTATACCTGGCAGCACAGGCCGTCCCACGTCTGGGTGCTGGCCGCCATGCTGGCGCTGGCCTTTGCCGTGGAGGGGGGCTACCGCCTGTGGCGGCGGGGGGATCTGATGCTGCGCGAGCGCTCGGTCGAGAGCGCTTCCCCTGGCGCGGGCGAGTGATCGGATGCCAAGTCGCCTGGGAGAAGGCCATTTCATCGATCGTTTTCGAAGGAGGAACCATGCATTTTCAGACATCCTTCGGGTTACTGCAAACCGATCAGGTCAACTGCTACGGCCAGGATGGTCGTTTGATCGACTGTGCGCTGAGCGGTCAGGATGGGGCCTTTCCCAAAACAAATCCAGTGGCGCCGGATCAGCGCTTCGCGGTCATGGATCGGGTCGTCAGGGATGCCCTGACCGGCGCGGTCTGGAGCCGGGATGCCAACCCGGCGGAATTTCCACTGACCTGGTCCGAAGCCCGGTCATTTGTCGCCCAGATGCGTCAGGACCGGCTCTGGGGCCGCGATGACTGGCAATTGCCTCCCCGTCGGATGCTTTTTTCCCTTCTCAGTCATCAACAAATCAATCCGGCGCTTGCCGACGGCCACCCCTTCGAGAACGTGTTCCCCGGCTATTACTGGACCGCCGAGACCTGCCACCGGCTTCCGGACCAAGCCTGGTATGTTCACCTGGGCGGCGGGCGGGTTCATCGGGGAATGAAACAGGGCTCATACATGCTATGGCCGGTGTCCCTGGGCGATGTTGGCGCTGGTGCCGCTGCCGATGTCCGTCACCGTTTTCGGCGTGACGGGGAATGCGTCCGCGATCGCCTGACCGGTCTGATTTGGAGCCGTGACGCCGCCCCGGATCCGGTTCCCCTGGACTGGCAGACGGCCCTCGTCAGGGTGGATCGGCTGAATGTCCGCGCCATGGGTGGCTATCACGATTGGCGGATGCCCGCGATCCGGGAGCTGGAAAGCCTGGTCGACCTTGATTGCGATTCGCCGGCATTGGCCGGTGACCACCCCTTCATCCATGTTCGGGAGGCCTACTGGTCGTCGACCACCAGCGTGTATGAGCCGCGCTACGCCTGGACCCTATACACCCAGGACGGGATTGTCGGCGTGGGGTTCAAACCCGGTGCCGACTTTTACCTGTGGCCGGTGCGGGGATGACCTCGCCCTGTCCCGGCCGGCGACGGCCGCCTGATCGTTCCCGCCAATAAGAACTCGCTTTGTCCGCCTCTCGCGACGATCTTCGTTTGTGGGGCAATTGACCCCGTCGAAAACAGTGCTTATCCCTTCTAAACAGTTCAATAATGGATTTCCTTCCTCTTCTGCACGACTTGACGACATCCATGCCGATTCGCATGGTCCATCCAACTGGAGGTGGCAATATGAAACACGACCCAAACGCACTCACCCAGGAAGACCGCCTGGTTGTGGAAATATCGACCGGGAAAGACGAGAATTCTCTCCGGACGGTTTCGGAACGCATCTATGAAAAAACCGGCGACGGTACGGCAAAGCTGGTATCCGAAACGATCGATGACGATTTTAAGAAGACCATGACGGCGGTCGAATCCGCGGAAAAGCAGCCCTTAATGGGGGCCGGTAAGGCCGAAGCGGCCATTGAGGTGGCCAAACTGGCCTGGGATATACTGAAGGAGACGCGGCCCCAAGCCATCGCCAAGGGGGCGTTTACTTCCGTTCTGGACAGCCGTGAGATGGATCCGCTACGCTATCCCAATGCGAAGAATTTCAAAAGCGACATCTATGCGGTCAACTTCAAGAACGTGTTCGGCACGGTGGTTGCCGGCGTGAAGCTGCGTTGCATCGGGACCTACAAGGCCCAAAAGCCGCCCGGCTCGAACATCCCGGACGGCGATTATCTTCCGCAAGTCGCCTTCGATGTCATCAAGGCCGAGGCGGCGGCCACCACGTCGATCAATGCGGTGGCCTCGGTGACGTCACCGGCGAACGTGGGAACCGCCGATCACGTCAATCCGCAGGTTTTTGTCAAGGTCGATATTACTTACAGCGGTTGGTTTAAATCCGAAACAGCGAATTTCCCCTTAACGGTTCAGGCAGCCGCGGCGTGGTTAAATGACCATGTGATTCACACTTGCCGGACAAGCAGAGGCAATGTTGGGGTTTAGTAAATCATGCCACCCACATATACGCCAGCCCCCACAAAAACATCTTGGTTCGGTACCCGGTAGATGTAGGTCAATTTCTTCGAAGGCGTGGTTTTCCCTGGCTTCGGCCACATATATTCAACCCACCCGTGGCCCACATTTCGTGCGAGATTGACGAAATGCACAAACAACGCCTTATCGGTTGGATCGGTCATCAGCAATACATGTTCATGTTTGGTGAGTTCTGGTTTAAAGGGGTGAGCCAACATTTTGCCATCCAGATTCATAAGAAAAACATAGGAATCTTTCCATACAAACGCACCTTTTGGATTGGATATTTCCTTTATCGCGGCATCCAAGCCTTTGGAAGTAATCATGGCCGCAGCTTCATGACATTTAACCACACATTCCTCTTTGGTGGCCGATTCACCAGCATGTGCTGACCGAAAGCAGGCTTACAATTAGGATACAAACAATTGGGATATCTTTTTTCATACCATCCTCCACAATTTTTAAGTTTACCGATTTATAGTCTCATTTATGCTGCATTTTTCACTTAGGACTTTTTTTTGGGTTTTATCCAGGGTTCTCCAACGGGTAGCACATCATAACCGAAAACCTGAGCGTAGATGACATGTGCCATCATGTATAAGGCGGAGCTGGCACAAAGCATCAGTTCATATCCTGCTATCTTGGTAAGCCCTGGAAAACCGAAGTGCGCAAAATCCAAAAGAACGAAACCGATCAGCAGGAAAGTGAAGGTAACAGCCATTGCACCATGAATGCGCATGGCAGGAATCCACATGATTGCTGTATAAATAGTCCAGGATACTAAGAACCATCCAACGTCCGTAGTGGAGGAATGATAAATATTATAGTGATTAAGAATAAAAATGACGCCCAATGCAATCCAGAACGCACCATACGAAACAAATGCGCTAAAACCGAAATTATTGGCGCATTTGAATTCCATAAAGCCGGCAATCAATTGGGCCAATCCACCAAAAATGAATGCCATCGCTATAATGGGACCGACACCACACCATCCAACATTGTGAAACTGGAGTAAAAAGGTTGTAATTCCAAAGCCCGCAAGGCCGACAACCGCCGGATTTCCCATAGGTGCTTCATTTGCCATGGTCTCTCTCCTTTCCCAAATAGATGGAAATCAATTTTTCCCAATAGTAATTTTAATTTGCCGAAAAGATGATATTTTCAGACAGCCACGATCTGCGGGAAGCATGAAATGGACGAAGCCCAACTTGTTTAAACGCTGGCCGATATTTTTGTGGTAGGAGGTATCAACGACGCTTGGCGCATAGACCGCAAAAGAAAACAGACCACTCTCAGAAAAAAGTTTAATGATGACTTTGTAAAAGAAATATTTGCATCGTTTTTGCGGCCCCATGAATCCATATAGATATTCGGCAATTAAAACCTTTTAAACGATGTCAATAAGGTGTTATTCTGTTTTTGTATCCTCATAGGTTTGAAAAGTCGTTTCTACACCAGGAATTGCATCTATTTTTGATTGAATTTCACGCCGTTCCTCACTCTTATACCAGTTTTGCCAATCTTCTAAAGAATCCCACGTGCTAATGGCAACGATATCTTTTGGGAGATTGATATTCTTTACATATTTGCTTGAGAGATAACCGGGCTGCTGGGGAACAAGGCTTCGAAGTTTTCTAACCAGACCAAAAAGCTCCTTTTCTTTGCTGGAATCTTCGCATGTTCGTTTGATAAAAACTCTAATAGCCATTTGACCCTCCTTTCATTCTTGCCATTTAGGCACCTACCGTTCAGTTAGGATTTGGTATCTACTTGTCCACGTTTTTGGGTATGCGCTTGGTCAGAACGGATAATCTAATAAGTATCGCCCAGTTGCCTGACGCTGACAACATGATGGCGTATATAACGGGCATCTCGAAGGAAGTGAAACTACAAAACGCTACGATAACATATCATTATCCCACAACAGGGAGAACCGCATATATGCTAAGAATAGCTTTGGTCTGCCACCTTTGTCAATTGTTGTGATAGATCTGTTTCGACCTGGCTACCGGCATTTTTATACTGATACACACAGTACAGGATCTCTGCATAATCCCGACACCCCAAAAGCCTGTGCTATCTGTAATAATCTGCATTTCAGTTTTACGGATTTGAAGAAAAAGACTTATCCCCCGTACCCTCCCGATCCCGGCATTCGCGATCGATCTTGAAACTGCTGACGATAGCGCTCAATTCCGCGGACATCCGTTTCAGATCGCCGGCGCTGGTCTTCACGTGCTCGCTGGTGCCGGCGATTTCACCGGCATTCTGATTGACGGCCGTGATGTCCCTGGATATCTCCGCCGCCACCGAGGAAGTATGGTTGACGTTTTCGTTGACCTCATGAATGCCCTGGGACGCCTGGGCGATGTTGTTGGCGATTTCAACGGTCACCGCCGACTGCTCCTCCACGGCGGTGGCGATGGTGCCGACGATTTCATAGACGTCGTTGATGACCGCCGAGATCTCGTTGATGCCTTCGACGGTACCTTGCGTGCTGCCCTGAATGTGTTCGATTTTCTGCCGGATTTCCAGGCTGGCCGTGGAGGTCTGTTTGGCCAGCTCCTTGATTTCGTTGGCCACCACGGCAAATCCCTTGCCGGCCTCGCCCGCGCGGGCCGCCTCGATGGTGGCATTCAGCGCCAGCAGGTTCACCTGCGCTGAAATTTCGGTGATGGTTTCCACCACCTTGCCAATCCCCGTGGCCGCGTCGCCGAGCTGGTTCATCTGACCGGATGCATCCCCGGCCTTGTGCACGGCCGCGTCCACGATCGTCCTGGCCTTCTCGGCATTCTGGGCGATTTCGTTGATTGTGGCGGTCATCTCTTCGGCGGCCGTGGAAACCATGGAGATATTGGTGGAAGACTCTTCCATGGCTGCCGCCACGGTGTTGAGGTTGGTGCTCATCTCCTCGGCGGCCGTGGAAACGCGGTCCGAGCGATCGGAGGTCTCGCCGGCACCACCCGACAGCTGACCGGCGATTTCCTCGAAATCCACCGAGGCGCTTTCCACTTCACAGGCGTTGTCCGCGATCCTGACGATGACGGCATTGACTTTGTCGAGGAACAGATTGAACCAACCGGCCAACTCGCCGATTTCATCGACTTTTATAATATCCAGCCGTTTGGTCAGGTCCCCTTCTCCCTGGGCGATATCCTGCAGCATGATCGACGTCCGCTTGATGGGGCGGACAACCGACCGGACGCTGAAGACCAGCGGCGTGAGGATGGCCACCAGGAGCGCCAGGCAGAGTGCCGCGATGCCGGATTGAATCTTGTGCTGGGTGGCGTAAAGGGAACCGGCATCGTAAACAAAGGCCATGACACCGATCGTTTGGCCGCTGAAATCCTTGATGGGGAAGACGGTTGTGAAATGGTTGCCGACGTTTTGCGAATGCATCGCTTTCTCGCCCTTGGCGATCAGGTCGGCCGAAAGCACCTGATCGGTCAACTGTCGATGGGTCGATGAGACGAGCACGAAGCGGTCGCCGATCATCGGATGCTTGGATGCATCCTGAAGCTGGGTGGCGATGTTCAGGAAGTCCTTTTTCATGTACACGGCGATGAATTCCGTTTCGTCGCTGACGCTGAACTTGACGACCGGATCATAGGAGGAGAGTGCTTCCACCGACCCCAGGAATTTCCCGTTGTCATCGACCACCGGGGCGATACCGCGAATGACGAACCCGCCGCGGCCGATCTCGATGCCGGTAATCGGGGTGTGGCTGCCCTTGCTGATCGTCGCCACCGTGTTGCGAAAGGCGATCAGGTCGTCGCTCTTGTTCTGCTTTTTCTTCCAGATGCGCAGGAGGCTGCGCGCCGGGGGCACATGAAAATGAATGCGCAGTGCCTGGCCGCCGTGCATCTCCCGGTATCCCTGGTCCACGCTGGCGACATAGTCGCGGAGCTGTCGCCGCGCCGCTTCCATTTGCGGGTCCGCCGGATCGCCAAGATTTCCCTGGTAAGCCGTGTGATAGGCCGTAAGCACCGGTTTGGCACGGCAGAACAGCGCGGCCAGGGAAAGCATTCGGTCTGCCACACGCTTTTCACTGTTGGCGATATCGGCGACTTTCAGTCGGGCGATGCGTTGTAGGTTGCGATCGACCATGCGGGTGATGGTCGTTTCCGCGATAATGAACAGTGCAACGGAAAAAACCACCGTGGCGATCGCTGCCGGAAGTAGAATGCGGGGTCCGATTTTATGCAATGTATTCTTCACCGATGTCTCCTTGGAAAGTATGGTTCAAACGATGGCATGCGGATTGACCGGGGACGAATCCAACAACCCGCATCATTCTTAAGGCCTATCTCGGCGCTTGACGGAAATGCTTTAGTTCGGAAGTCTTCCGGGACGACAAGCGCCGCCGGTAGTCATGCCCGTTGAATCCTTCGGTGGGCAACCGTCGGCGATGGGTGCCCATCCCCCATAATTTTTACATCGGGCTAAAGTTGTTCATGGCATGGGCGATAGAGCAGGTGTTGATGACGCATTCTGAAGCGCTGTTCCCATGCCGCCCTCGGATGTTCTAAGCGAACGTTCCACCCGAATGGATTGATGATCCCGTTTGTCTCGCCAAGGGGAAGCTTTTCGACCCTGGCGCCAACCCGATATGGATTTCATTGAGGAGGAGAAAATGCTCAGATCCAAACCGTTGATCACTTTGGCCGTGACGCTTTTCTGCATGATCATCGCCAGTGCCGCGTGGTCGGCCGAATTCGTTAATCTTTCCGCCCAGGAACTCAACACGCGCATGCAAAATGGCGAGAAACTGCTCGTGATCGACCCCTTGAGCGACCTGGAATACAATGAGGGACACATTCCCGGCTCGGTCAACATCCCCTTTCATCTGCTTGCCACCACGGATCAGCTGCCGGCGGACAAGGCCGTAGCGATCGTCACCTACTGCCTGGGCCCCAAGTGTGTTTTCTACAAACAATCGGCCGAGCGTCTTGCCGAATTGGGTTACACCAACGTCATGACTTTCAAGGCCGGCCTTCCCGGCTGGATCAAGGCCGGGTATCCCGTGGAACAGACCGGTGCCTTGGAAAAGACGAAGATTCAAACGATGAACGTGGATGAACTCAAGGCCGGGCTCGACGGCGTCGTTATCGTGGATGTGCGTCCGCCCAGCCTTTATGAAATGGGCTGGATCCCCGGAAGTGTTAAAATCCCCCTGGGGCTGCTTACCGCCGAGTATACGCAGATTCCCAAGGGAAAGCGGGTGGTGGTGGTGGTGGACCATGCCGGCAAACAGGTGCTCACCGCCGGCCGTTTTCTCGCCAGCAATGGCTACGGCGAGGTCAAACGCCTGCAGGGCGGGCTGATGGCTTGGAGCCAGAAGGGTTATCCGTTGGAGCGGTAGAAATCCGCGCCCATCCGGAAATGGCCGATTTGCCTGGCTCCGGATGGGCGGTGATACCGAACCGATTGTCGGAGGCGTGATCGATGAAACTGAAAGCCAAACTGATCGTCGTTTTTGTGCTGGCCATTGCGGGCCTTGGCGGGCTCAGCATCATTACCCGGCTGGTGATGGACAAAAACATTCAGGTTGCCCGGTCGGTGAAAAACGAAAAACTCAAAACCGTCCTTTTTGTCGAAAAAGTCGCTTCCCTGGGCACGGTTCTCAATGCCGGGATCAAAACCAGCACCAACACGGCAACCGAGGACGGGATCGCCCAAGCTGCCCAGGCCAAGGCATCCATCCTGGCACTTTTGCAGAAGGACCCGGCCATCATGAAGTCCGCCGACATGGCCGGCAAGATGGAAAACCTGATCAAATGGGTCGAAGCCACCTATGCTGCCGGGCAGGCCCTGGTTACGGCGGTCATCGATCAGGAGTTCGGCGAAATCCCCCCGGCCACCGAAGCGTTCAAGAGCGCCAGCCAAAACCTCGAAACCCTTTTGGGTACCTTACAGGCCCATGCGACGGCATCGCTGGAACAGGCCCTGGACCAGATGGTGCTTACCTCGCGCAAGGGGGCACGGGTGAGTCTGTGGCTCTCCGCAGTGCTGATCGCCTTGAATGTCGGCCTGCTTTTCTTCCTTGTGGCAGCGGTGGTCGGCCCCATCCGCGAGGTTGTGGCCGGGCTGCGGGACATTGCCCAGGGCGATGGGGATCTGACCCAACGCATGCCTGATTCCCGTAAGGATGAAATCGGCGAACTGGCCCATTGGTTCAACCTTTTTTGTGACAAACTGCACACCACGATCCGCAACATCACCGGCAGCGCCGAGACCCTGCGTTTTTCTTCCAACCTGTTGACCGACCTGTCCGGCGCCATGCGGCAGGACGTCGGCACGGTGGAGGACAGCGCCGGGGCGGTCAAGGGCGATGCCGACACGATCACGGCCAACATCAATTCGGTGGCCTCGGCCATGGAAGAGACCTCGACCAATATCAGCATCATCGCATCCTCGGCCGAGGAGATGAGCGCCACGATCGGCGAAATCGCCCAGAACACGGAAAAGGTCAGAACCATCACCGAAAAGGCCGTGTCCCAGGCGGGGAACGCCACGGACCGCATCCAGCGGCTGAGCGAGGCGGTGCTGAAGATCGGCAAGGTGACCGACACCATTACGGAATTTCCGATCAGACCAATCTTTTGGCCCTCAACGCCACCATCGAGGCGGCCCGTGCCGGCGAAGCGGGTAAGGGATTCGCGTGGTGGCCAACGAGATCAAGGCCCTGGCGCTGGAAACGGTTTCCGCCACGCGGGAGATCGGCGCCCAGATTCAGGAAATTCAACAAACCGCCAGCGGCTCGGTCGAGGAGGTCACGGCGATTTCCGATGTGGTCCATGACGTCAACAACCTCGTGGGTACCATCGCCGCTTCCATCGAGGAACAGTCCGCCGTTACCCGCGAAATCGCCGGCAGTGTCGCCCATGCCTCGGAAGGCATCAACGAGGTCAACAACGCCATGGCCAGCAGCGCCCAGGGTGTTGAACGCGTGACCGGCCAGGTTTCCGGCATTCACCATGCTACCGCGGAACTGGCCTTTCGCAGTTCCCAGACCGATCTGAGCGCCGAGGATTTGGCATCCATCGCCCGGCAGGTGGACACGCTGGTCAACCAGTTCAAGCTGCGCACGGCCAAGTTCGATATGGGGGCTGTCAAGGGGGCGCACCTGAACTGGCGCTACAAACTGCATGCGGTGTTGGGCGGCCATGACAAGCTGAAACCCGAATCCGTCGCCTCGCACCACGAGTGCGCCTTCGGACACTGGTTGAGCAGCCCCGAGGGGCAGTCGTTGCGCGATGACCCGGCCTTCCAGACCGTGTGTGAGGCCCATGAGAAGGTTCACCAGGTGGCCCATGAGATCGCTTCGCTGAGCCAGCGCGGCCTGGGCGAGACGCTTGGCGCCCACATTGAAACCTTCGAGGAAACCCGCCGGGATTTCTTTACCGCTTTGGATGACCTTTACCAGTAAGGATACGCGTAACGCCGATCTTGGGCTTCTTACGAATCCGTCCTTGTTCATCGGCTTTTTCTGCAGTATGTATGGCGCCATGGCCATGGATTGATGCAATCCGGCCCATTTCCCAAACAGCTTTCAAGCCATAAAGGAAGGCGCCATGTCGACATCCCGCCCCTATGACGCGTTGCGCGGTTTCATCGCCTCCGCCCGCCAGATGGTGGCCTTCACCGGTGCGGGGATCTCCGCGGAAAGCGGTATCCCGACCTATCGCGGCGACGACGGCCTCTGGAACAAATACGATCCGGCCCGGTTTGCCAATATCGACAATTTTTTCAGCGATCCGGAATATTACTGGAGCTTTTTCAAGGAGGTCCGCTATCCGGCGATCAGCCAGGCCGTGCCCAATCGTGCCCACACGGCCCTGGCGCAACTGGAGCAAAAAGGCGCCCTCAAGGCCGTCATCACCCAGAATATCGACGGCTTGCAGCAGGCCGCCGGTTCGCAGAAGGTTCTGGAACTGCACGGCAACACCCGGCGGATCATCTGCCTGCAGTGCCGGCAGCACCAAACCATGGAGGCCGTGCATCAACGCCTCGCGACCGAACTGCCGCCCAAATGCCCGGCATGCGGGGGGACATTGAAGCCCGATGTGGTTTTTTCGGTGAAGCGCTTCCCATGGATGTGATGAAAGACGCCCTTGCCGCCTCCCAAACCTGTGACCTGTTCCTGGTGGTGGGCAGTTCCCTGGTGGTGCAGCCCGCGGCCGGACTGCCGCTGGTCGCCAACCGCAACGGCGCCCGCGTGGTGATCATCAACCGTGATTCCACCCCCTTGGACCGGATCGCCGATCTGGTGTTTCACGAGCCGGCATCGGAAGTGCTCAGCGCGGTTGTCTGAGTTTGCCTAGTGCCCCTCCACGAATGGCCAATTTGCCCGATATCGGCGTTGCGCTTAAAATTTAATCCTCGGAATATCAAACATATGCCTGCGGTTAAATTTTGCGCGCGCCTTGATCTCGACCCAATTATCCTATTCGTGGATGGACACTGCCTATAGTGCCAGCCGCTCATCAATACGGATCGATTCGGGGGCGCCGATCTCTATTTCGGGGAAATCAGGATGTTGGGGATTGATCACATAATTGTGTTCAATCGGAACGATGGATGATGGCACTTGCAATACCAGGCTTGTCTTGCCTTCAAGCCATTTTCTTCCCACCTCTTGGGTCGCTGGGCATATCGGCAGATTATCCCATCCGTCGGGCAATTGAGATTTCGGCAGAACGAACACCTGTTCAAAATCAAAGGAAACCGGTATGGCGATGAAATGCTGGATGTCGATTTCAGTCTCCAGATGGACGACCAGTTCAAGAATCGCCAATGATAAATGTTGGGCGGCATAAACAGCCGGTACTCCGGAAGGATTCCAACGGCCACCGAACCGTTTGGCCCCCTCACCGGAAAAAGCTTCACCCGCGTATTTATCCCGAGTGATGCGCCACGCTGTGGTTTTCATCCGGGAAAGATCCCATGATCGATCCGTCCTAACAGGGCAATCACTTCATTTGCGCCAGGCGCCGTATCGGCATACGCCAAGGGAATCCGACCGCCTAGGCCCCTGGCCGGTTTTTTCAGCCAACGGGTTGCTTTTGCCTCACTTCCGAGAACCTCAACCGCCATGTCATAAACCTGTGCCAGGCGAAGAACACGCTCGGATTCGTCGGTTCTGAATTTCCCGTTCGCTCTGCGCCGGTTGAGCGTCCGTTTTGAAATTTGAATGATATTCGCCAGCGTATTGTCTGAAATCCCCAGACGGTTCTTCAGTTTGTCAAAAGAATCCGTGGGAAGCCCTTCCTTCAATAGCATAATCAATTGATGGGTGTTACTGGCACGAATATCAATTGAATGGACGTGCATGGGCTCATCTCCCCCCCTAATTCGTGTCCATCCGGAAATGGCCAATTTACCTATTTCTGGATGGGCGCGGATTCATGATTTGGCATTTGGCTATACTATAATTGCCAAATGCCAAATTGTAAACCAAAGCTTGATTGGACCCCGGTACGTAGACAGGTCGGCGCTCATTGCCCTGGCCACTGGACCAGGGCAATCGCATATCAGTGTTTCTATCGATCTTTACTCTTGAACTCCGGAGGCGCTGAATGTCAAATGACCAATTAAAAATGTCAAATGGTGGCATTCTGTCTATTTTAAAACGATTTTATCCTCCATTTGACATTTGGATGTTGGCATTTGGCATTTTTCTTCCACCAGACAGCCATCCCCATTGTTGAATTGCCATACGGTTAATTCTACATGCGATTGCCCTGGCCCATGAACTGCCCGTGATTGACACCGGGACGGCCTTCCTCTATACACCCCCCCATTGGTATGAATTTTGACGGATTCGAAATAAGAATGCTTACGATTTGACGAGCCATGATCAGTATTGAAAACCTCAGCAAGAGTTACGGCGACCGCGTTCTTTTCGACGGGGTCAGCTTCAAGATCAACGCCAAGGAACGGGTGGGCCTGGTGGGCCGCAACGGACACGGCAAGTCGACCCTCTTCCGGATCATCGTCGGCGAAGAGGGCTACGACGCGGGTGCCATCACCATGCCCAAGGGATATCGCATCGGCCACGTCGAGCAGCTGATCCGTTTCACCGAACCCACGGTTCTGGCCGAGGGCATGAAGGGCTTGATGCCGGCGGAGAAGGACCACCACTGGAAGGTGGAAAAATTCTTGCCGGCCTGGGGTTTTCCGACGGCGACATGGTACGCAGCCCCCACGATTTCTCGGGCGGCTTCCAGGTCCGCCTCAACCTAGCCAAGGTCCTGGTGTCCGAGCCAGACCTTTTGCTGCTGGACGAGCCCACCAACTACCTGGACATCACTTCCATCCGTTGGATCGAGAATTTTCTGCTCACCTGGCCCCACGAACTGATGCTGATCACCCACGACCGCGGGTTCATGGACAAGCTGGTCACCCATACCGTGGGCCTGCACCGCAAGAAGGCGCGCAAGATCGTCGGTAACACGGCCAAGTACTACGAGCAGATCGCCCAGGACGAAGAGATCTACGAGAAGACCCGGCTCAACGACGAACGCCGTGAAAAGGAGATCCGCCTCTTCATTTCGCGCTTTCGCGCCAAGGCCCGCCTGGCCAACATGGTGCAGTCGCGCATCAAGACCCTGGCCAAGATGGAGAAGCGCGACAAGCTCGAGGAAGTCAAGGGACTGGATTTTTCCTTTCGCACGAAGCCCTTCAAGGCCAAGCAGGTGCTTTCCGTGGAAGACCTGAGTTTTGCCTGGGGCGCGGGGCGGCCCCTTTTCGAGGCCCTGCGGTTTTCGATCCTGGCCGGTGAGCGCATCTGCGTGGTGGGCAAGAACGGCAAGGGCAAGACCACCTTGCTCAAGGTGCTGGCCGGTAACCTGACTCCGGCAACCGGCAAGATCACCTACAATCCCCAGGTCGAGGTGGGTGTTTTCGAGCAGACCAATATCCAGCGCCTGGTGGACAGCCGGACGGTGGAAGAGGAGATTCTTTACGCCCAGCCGGACGTGGATCGCCAGAAGGCACGCAACATCTGCGGGGCGATGATGTTCGAGGGCGACAGCGCGTTGAAGAAGATCGGCGTTCTCTCCGGTGGCGAGAAGAGCCGCGTGATGCTGGGGCAGCTCCTGGTGACGCCGGTAAACCTGCTCATGCTCGACGAGCCCACCAACCACCTGGACATGGACGCCTGCGATGCGCTCCTGGCCGCTATCGACGCCTTCGACGGCGCGGTGATCATGGTGACCCACAACGAGATGTTCCTGCATGCCCTGGCCGACCGGCTGATCGTTTTCGATGACCTCGGCGCGCGCATGTTCGACGGGACCTACCCGGAATTTCTGGCCAAGGGCGGCTGGGGGGACGACCCCTCCATCACCCGCCGCCGGGACGAATCCGTGGCCGTCGAGGAGGCACCCTCCGCAGCGCCGCGCTTCACCAAAAAGGAATTGCGCCGCCTGCGCTCGGAGATCATTACCGAAAAATCCAAGGTGCTCAAACCCATGGAAGATGCCATTGCCGCGGCCGAGCGGGAAATCGAGACCAATGAAACCCGGCTGGAGCAGCTCAACCAGGAAATGGTCGAGGCTTCCCAGGAGGGAGATGGTCCCCGCATCGCCAGCTTGTCCCAGGCCATCCGCGGCTGCCAGGAGATTATCGAAACCCGCTTTGCCGAAATGGAGCACCGACGACCAGCGGCAGCGCTTGGAGAAGAAGTTTGAGAAGCGTTTGGCGGAGTTGGAAGGGTGAACAGACGATCCATCCTGTTGATCCACCCGCCGGTGGCCAAACCCGGCGAACCGCCGGCCG
>NZ_BBCC01000047.1 GCF_001311845.1 Desulfosarcina cetonica JCM 12296
GCAAAGCGTCTGGGTTTCCGGAATTAAACGCGATAGCCGTTCAGTCAGATTCTCCTTGTCGGCTGTGTCTTTAAAGATATTTTTGCGTTCGATCCCCCGGATGATCACATGATGCAGAATCCCCGGGGCATCCAATCGAGCTAAGCGTGGCATGAATTCAAAATAGCATAGATTGGGGATTACGCAAAATTATTTAGTTAATTAGGGTCGTCCCTAACTCCCTACTAACTCCCCCAGATTTGAGAGAAAAACGTAATCAACGTCTGGTAATCGGAACGGTTGTCGGTACGCGATATGTGACGAAAAACTATATCCAGACTACCTAAAAGAGTTTCTTCAAGCAGGGAAAGACAGCCCTGTTGAGTTGTCGGTTGCACCTCGAAGTAGTGAGTCTGAAACAAGAAGACGTGGTTTACCATGCAGGCTACATTGCCGCTCGGGGTGGCGTCATGCGACATGATGTTGTAGGTGAACGTGTACCCCTCTATAACGCGCCATTTCACACAGTCCTCGGTAACATTAATGGCCGGGGACAAAGAGCACGTGTAGTGCATAGGATTAGCCAGGTCGTGCGCAGCAATATGACTCTTGACGATGGCAGTGCAGAGGTCGTGGAACTCGTCTATAGAGAAAGTAGCGAGAAGCGTAATTGGTTTCATAGTGTCCTCCTACGCATTTTGTCGGCCCAACGACACGATAACCGGCTGGGCGGCGTTTTATCGCCCAGTCGGGTTTATTGTTTTGCTATGGTAGATGTTGCTCTTGTGTTAAATGGTCTAAGAAAAAATGAATCATTAAATTCACTATATGGTAGTGAAACATCATCACACATTGCTTTGAATAGTTTTATTAATTCATCTTCCGAACTTTGCCGTTCTGTTACTCTCTGATGATATACTGACAGTGCTTTCATAACTTTCTTAGATTTTTTAAAACCACAAAAACTTCGTTTATAGCTCTTGAAAATTCATCGCCCACCAGATCGTATCTATTCCCCATGAATCTTCGAAGTGTTTCTAATTTGTCTTTTCGTTTTTCATGACGTATGTAAAAGATAGTAGATATAATAACACCGGCAATTCCAGAAATAACTGATGCAATGATTGTTACGTATATATTCTCAGTTGCCATTTATTTTCTCCTTAAGCCATAACGGCCGTTCCATGGAGTTGATAGGCGGGCTTTGCGCCGCGTAGCGACTCCATAGCTTGCATCTCGCGGCCCGAGGCGCCTCTTATCATGGATTAGACGGCCGAAAAAAGGGGTCTGCCCTTGACTCATTGATTTACATTTGGGTCAGGAGCAGACCTCTTTGTTGATCGTGGTTACTGGCACAGAAAACTAAACAAAAAGGCGTTCTCGTTATTTCGAGAATCATATCCATGATGAATCATCTGAAACTTTGAACTGAGGACCGCACCTAAAAAAGACGATTTTGAGCCAAAGATCAAGAATAAATTCGCAATTGACAAGTGCGCGCGAAAGCGTACTATTTCAGTGGTAAAAGGTCTGAGTTGTTCCGTAGTGCCCCTCATTTTATGTGCGGGAACCGTATGATGCCAAAGGCAAAGAAGATATTCCGACCGGTCATTTCCCTGCTGGTGGTGCTTTGCCTTTCATTGGGCCTTGCTGCCCTTGACCCCCTGTTGGGACAGCGTGCCGAAAGCGACCTGCATTTGGTTCGCCTGGCACCGGCCCTCATGGGAGAGTTTGACGCTTCGATCCTTGATCAGCGAACCTGTTTCCCATCTCCCAACAGCTTTTTCCAAGACGTCCTGATTTCCTCACCGGCAACCGTTGATCCGAGCCGGGCACGCCTCTTCTTTATAACCGAACGGGTTGATCGCCTTGCCTCTTACGCGGCGCAAACGGCGATTGTCATCCGGGCGCCTCCTTGCCTTACGCCCAACGTTTAAACCCACTGGACATTGTTTATCCCCCACGGCGGCAAAATTGCCGTGGTGATCCTGTTTTCGTTGAGCAATGGAGGCCTTATGCAAAATCACCCTGTCAAATCGGCCGACGCCGGCAAGGTGTCTTCCGTAAAACCTGAAATTGATAGCTCACCCAAGACCTATACCCTGCGCGAACAAATCGTTTCCGGCCTGAAACTGGCCGTTGTCGCCGGTATCATTTTTATGGCGCTGTGGTTTTTTGAAAAACTATAAGCCTGGTTTCAAAACGTCCCCTCGGGATCAAGTGAGCAATCCATGAGAATCTGGCCGGTGACACGCTTTCCTGTCGCCGGCCGGATTCCGTTCTGGGCGCCTAAAAATTGTAACCGATCCGATTTTATTGTATCCAAAGTGCCAAAGCAAAAAGAGGAGGCATTTTGTATGGCACTTTTGTCGAGAAGAGCGTTTCTTAAGACCGGGCTCGCGACGGCCGGCGCTGCCTGCGCCAGCCAGGTTCCCCTGCCGGCGGCCGCCAAACCACAAAGTGACGGTGAATTGGCAACCCTGATCGACATCCGCAAGTGTGTCGGATGTGAGGCCTGCGTCGAGGCGTGCCGGGAGGTCAACGCGGCCAAATACCCCGAGCCGGAGAAACCGTTTCCCAAGATGTATCCCAGCCGGGTAAAGGTGGCCGACTGGTCGGAAGAAGACAAACGGGAGGTGCGCGACCGCCTGACCCCCTACAACTGGCTGTTCATCCAGTGGGCCACGGTCGTCGTCGATGGCGAAGAAAAGGAAATCTCTTTTCCCCGGCGGTGCATGCACTGCCAGAATCCGCCTTGCGCGGACCTTTGTCCCTGGGGGGCCGCCCGCAAGCTGGAAAATGGCATCACCCTGATCGATTCGGATATCTGCCTGGGAGGGCGCAAGTGCCAGGTCGTCTGTCCCTGGGATATCCCCCAGCGGCAGACCGGTGTCGGGCTCTATCTGGATTTGCTGCCCAGCTTTGCCGGCAACGGGGTCATGTACAAATGCGACCGATGCTACAACCGCATTGCCCAGGGCGAGTTGCCGGCCTGCATCGAACAGTGCCCGGAAGAGGTGCAGACCATCGGTCCGCGTTCGGAAATTTTGGCCGAGGCCCATCGTATCGCGCGTGAGGAAGGGGCCTATATTTACGGTGAAAAGGAAAACGGCGGCACGAACACGATCTATTTATCGCCGGTTCCCTTCGACACCCTGAACCAGGCCATCCACAAGGGGCCGGGGAAACCGCACTTCGATCCGGTTGAAGATCAGATGGCCCACGCCGACAATATGGCCAAAGCCATGCTGATTGCCCCATTTGCCGGTATTGCCGCCGGTGTGAGTCGTGTGATCAAGGCCGCCAAGCATGCGGACGAGCCCCCGGAGGATAATCATGAAGCCTGATGCACCCAAGCAATATCCCACGCCATATATCGAACAGAAAGTCCTCAAGCCGGTCTATCTCTTCCTGCTCTTCATGATGGGGCTGACCGGGTTTGGCCAGATGCCGATCTTCAAACGCTATTACATCGCCGATATTCCCGGCCTGGGGTGGACGGGTAAATTTTATGTCACCCATTACCTGCATTATCTGGGCGCGATTATCCTTTTTGCCCTCTTTGCTTACGTGATCGTGACCTATTGGGGATTGTTCCGCAGGTCCCATGCGTTGAGCAAGGCCGCCTATGTCCGCATTTTCCTGTTGGCCGCCATCGTCGTGACCGGTATTTTCAGGACCTTGAAAAACCTGCCGGATGTCGTCTTCTCACCCAATTTCACGATGTTCAACGACATCTCCCATCTTGTTTTCATGATGCTGCTCATGGTGTTCGGCATCGTTTTCAGCATCACCAAAAGCGGTTGGCTGGTGCCGCGTACCGTTCGGCAGACCGCCCGAGGGCGTAGATCGTAATTAGAGCAGATCGTAACCACCGGTAAGGCCCGCGCGGGATGGCAGCGTTGGGATGGGGTTTGCCGGAAAGGTCAAGGCATGGCTCAGCGTAGCGTGGCGATCAACCGCACCAGCTCCGTGCCAAAGGCGTTTACCTGCCAGTTGCGGATCCCCTCGATCTTTTGCAGCGCGGGTGTATCCGCCGGCCGGTGGACGGCAATGGCGGTGATCAGGCTTTGTTGAACAAGAGCGCCGGGTCCAACTGAAGATCTTCGGCAATGGCGTCCCGCCACTCCTTGATGGCCTTGACCCGGTCGGGGACGGCGGGGTGGACGGACGGCCGCCGCTTGCGTGGATAGATGGGCAGTTGATCGGCGGGCAGGGCCTTGGCCTGCTTGACGATGTCGCCCAGGGGCTTGCCGTGAATGCGGATCTGTTTGGGGCTCAGGCAATGGCCGGTTTCCATGGCCTGGGGGGTGTCGGCCATCTCGCTGGCGATCTTGAGCAGGGCGGTGTTGGCGAAGACCTTGAACAGGGGCCGGTCCTTTTTCATGGCCAGTTCCCGGCGATACTGCAGCAGCCCCTCCAGGGCCGCCAAATTGCGCCGCTGCAGGCGGCCGGCACCGCGAAAACGCAGAAAGAGGGGATCATCGCCGTTCTCCACCGGCCGAACCGCGGCCAGGTGCGCGCACTCCTCCTCAACCCATGCCAGCCGTCCCTTGGCGCCGAGTTCGTCCATCAACTGCCGGGCCAGGGGTACCAGATAGACCACATCCGAGGCGGCGTATTCGATCATTTCGTCGGGAAGCGGGCGCTGGGACCAATCTTTTTTCTGGTAGCGTTTGTCCAGTTGGATGCCGAAACGCTGGTTGACCACCGCCCCCAGGCTGGTCTCTTTCTCACCGAGGAACATGCTGGCCAGTTGGGTATCGAAGAGATTGTGGATCTCGATGGAAAAATCCCGGAACAGGGAGCGCACGTCGTAATCGGCGCCATGGAACACCTTGCAGATCCCGGGGTCCGCGAAGATGGGTGCCAGGGGGGAAAGATCGGTGACGTCCAAGGGGTCGATGACCACATTTTCGCCATTGCCGGCCAGCTGAACCAGGCATACTTTTTCCTGGTAATGGAACATGGAGTCCGCCTCCAGATCAACGGCCAGGAATGTCTCCTGGCCGATTTTATTGGCGAACGTGGCAAGTTCGTCCGAGGTTCGGATGAGGCGGTAATTCGGCGTGCACACAGCGTCCCTATTTTTTACTTGACCGGACAAGGGTTTTTCCTTACTTTCCCTAAGTTATCTTTTTATCAATAAATTGTTGGGCAACCAAGTATCATGCGACCCACCCTCGCCTAATGGAAGGCAGTTGAAAAAAATGGTACATATCACACTTCCCGATGGAAGTCGAAAACCCTTTGACGATTATCCCACGGGCCTGGCCGTGGCCAAAAGCATCTCCGAAGGCCTGGCCCGGGATTGCGTGGCCATGGAACTGGACGGCCAACTGGTGGACCTGAACCGGCCGATCCAACAGGATGCAGCGATCCGTTTGATCACCACGCGGGATCCCGAGGCGCTGGAGATCATGCGCCACAGCGCCGCCCACGTCATGGCCCAGGCCGTGATGAAACTCTACCCGGAGGCCAAGCTGACCATCGGTCCGGTGGTGGAGGACGGGTTTTATTACGACATCGACATGCCGCCGCTTTCCGAGGAGGCCTTTCCCCGGATCGAAGCCGAGATGAACCGTATCATCAAGGGGAAAATTCCCATCGAGCGCCATGAGGTCAGCAAGGCCGAGGCCCTGGATTTCTATAAGGACGAACCCTACAAGACCGAGATGATCACCGACCTGGCCGACGGCACGATCTCCTTTTACAAGCAGGGTGATTTCACCGACCTGTGCCGGGGGCCGCATGTGCCCCATACGGGTTTCGTGCGCGCGGTCAAACTGATGCGCGTTTCCGGTGCCTACTGGCGCGCGGACCAGTCCAAGGCCCAGCTCCAGCGCATTTACGGCACGGCCTTTTTTGACAAGAAGCAGCTCAAGGCCTATCTCAATTTTCTCGAGGAGGCCAAGAAGCGCAACCACCGCAAGATCGGCGCGGCCATGGATCTGTTCAGCTTCCATGACGACGCGCCGGGCATGGCCTTCTTCCATCCCAAGGGCATGGATGTGTGGAACGCGCTCCTGGATTTCTGGCGCGACGCCCATCGGGCGGCCGGCTATGTGGAGACCAAGACGCCGATCATTCTCCAGCGCACCCTGTGGGAGAAAAGCGGCCACTGGGAGAACTACCGCGAGAACATGTACACCACCGAGGTGGACGGACAGGCCTACGCCATCAAGCCCATGAACTGCCCCGGTGGCATGCTGCTCTACAGCACCCGGCCGCACTCCTACCGTGAGCTGCCCATCCGCGCGGCCGAGATCGGCCTGGTGCATCGCCACGAACTCTCCGGAGTGCTCAACGGCCTGTTCCGGGTACGCGCCTTCCACCAGGACGATGCGCACCTGTTCATGATGCCCGAGCAGATCCAGGCCGAGATTCTCGACCTGTTGCGCCTGGAGGAAAAGGTGTACAGCAAGTTCGGCCTGGATTTCCATCTGGAACTCTCCACCGGCCGGAGAAGTCCATCGGTTCCGACGCACAGTGGGAAACCGCCACCAACGGGCTGCGTTCGGCCCTGGACGCCTATGGCAAGGAGTACCGCATCAACGAGGGCGACGGCGCCTTCTACGGCCCCAAGATCGACCTGCACATCAAGGATGCCCTGGGACGCACCTGGCAGTGCGGCACCATTCAGCTGGACATGAGCCTGCCCGAGCGCTTCGACCTCACCTATGTGGGCCGGGACAACGAAAAGCACCGACCGATCATGTTGCACCGCACGGTGTTCGGTTCCATCGAGCGCTTTTTGGGAATTCTCATCGAGCATTTCGAGGGCAAGTTCCCGCTGTGGCTGGCCCCGGTGCAGGCGGCGATCCTGCCCATCAACGACGATCTGACGCCCTTTGCCGAAGAGGTGGCCAACACCTTGCGCGATGCCGGCCTGCGGGTCGAGGTGGACGATCGCACGGAAAGTCTCAACCGCAAGGTCCGCGAGGCCCAATTGGCCAAGACGCCGCTGATCCTCACCTGCGGCGCCAAGGAGCAGGACGCCGGAACGGTTTCGGTGCGAACCCTGGACGGCACGGTGCGTTACGGCATTCCCATGGAGCAGTTCATGCAGAAGGTGACCGCCCATGTGGCCGAACGGCGGCTGGCGTTGGACCTGTTCGACAAATAAGCGGATGAGCCAATTTCAAAAAGCAATTGGCTCTGATGATAAAATCATTCAATCGGCCCGGCTCCGGATTTTCCATGGGCGGGCCGATTGCCTTTTTCAGGATGGCGTTGAATTCCATGCGAACGATTTCGCGCGTTCATCTGTATGCCTGGCTGCCGGTGGTGCTGCTTTGCCTGGCCATCTTCATCCAGTCCTGCTTTGCCTCGCCGGATATCGGCCCGTCGTTCCCGCTCAAGGACAAACTGCTGCACCTCTCGGCCTACGCCTTTTTGGCCTATCTCGTATTCCGGGCCTGCCGGATGACCCGGCCGGCATGGCGATCGCCCCTCATGATCCTTGTGGCCAGCGTCCTGTTCGCGACCCTTTTCGGTGCCAGCGACGAGCTGCACCAAGCCTTCGTGGCGGCCCGGCAGGCCGACGGCTTCGATCTGCTGGCCGATTTCGCCGGCGGCATCATCGGCGGCCTGGTCGGCTTGATGGTCTATTTCAAGGCGGCGATCTGGCGAAAATAGCCGGGGGAGGACAGGGGGATTATATTTGATGCCTTGCCCCGCGGCGATCTGACGAATGTCAAATGTCCAATTAAAAATGTCAAATGGAGGTATTCTGTTAATTGACATTTAGCATTGACTAAATTCCCGTGAATGCAGAATCGGAACTATGAAAACATTGAACTGGCCCGAAGAGGGCGTGTGGGACGATGCTCCGGTGGACACTTGGTCAGCCCCCGGGTCGAACCGGATCCTCGATTTCCATGGCGATCCCCAGGCAGCGCAACTGGTGGTTTTCTCCGACGGCAACCATCACATGGCCTTGATGCCGAGTCTGCGATTGTTCAAGGAACGTTTCCCCCAGGTGGGTGACATCTTCTACGCCACCACACCGCCCGGTCCGATCCTGCGCCTGCTACGTCATGGCCGCCTGAAAATCGGCAATTTTGTTCTGTCGGCGGTTCCTCACCTTTTTGTTAGCCCGTCCCATGTATTGGACACCCTGGTCGCCGAGGGGCGAATGACGGCGCACTGGCCTTTCATGCGGAACCGGGGCATCGCCCTTTTGGTTCCCGCCGGCAACCCCAAGGGGATCAACTGGGTGGGGGATCTGGCGCGCGCGGATGTGCGCCTGTTTTTGTCCCATCCGAAAACGGAAACGGTCAGTTATCAAGGGTATGTGGCTGCCTTGAAAACCCTGGGCGCCGTGCGGCGGTTGATCTGACTTTTCTGGATGCGCCCCAGGACAGCGCCAAGATCTGTTTCGGAATGGCCATCCATCACCGCGAGGCGCCGGAAGCCGTGGCCGCCGGTCTTGCCGATGTCGCCGTGGTTTACTACCATCTGGCTTTGCGCTACGTTCGTATTTTCCCGGATGTTTTCGAAATGATTAAACTGGAAGCCCCTGCGGGCGATATGGAAAATAGCGGCACTTCGATCCATGCCGGCCTGATCGGCGACGGCGGGCAATGGGGCCGGGCCTGCCTCGATTTTCTGTTTACCCCTGAGGTGGCCGAAATTTATGCCGCCCACGGATTGGATGCCATCGCCAACCCATGAAAACACGCGTGGTGCCAGTATAAAGTTTTTTACCCCAACCCGCATCGGAAAGACGGTATCACTATGTTAGCATACGGACAGCGCAGCCCCATTGGATTCAATATCCCCTTGACCCGCCTCGGCAAGATCATGCTGATGATGTACGCGGGGGTCTACGTCCTGGAACTCATCGGCGAAAAATGGCTGGGGATTCCCATTTTCGGTTGGCTGGCCCTCGGCACCCCCGGCAGTGGGGGCTTTTATCCCTGGCAACTGATCACCCACCCCTTGATCCACGATCCGGGCTCGCCCATCAGTTTTCTGCTCGACTGCCTGGTTTTCTACTTTTTTGCCGGCACCGTCGAATCGGCCTTGGGTACGCGGGGATTTCTGCGCCTATACGTTGCTGCCGCCGTGGGGGCGGCCATCGCCGGTTTGCTCTTCAATCTTCTGGTCGGCGTGGGGATTCCCTATGCCGGCATGATGCCCAGCCTGCTGGCCCTGATCGTCGTCTTCGGCCTGCTGCAGCCCGAAACCACCGTGCTGTTGATGTTCGTGTTGCCTATCAAGGCCAAATACATCAGCTACGGCACCGTGATCATCACCGCATTGACCTTCCTGGCGCGCACCAATCCCTACGGCGCCTATCACCTGGGCGGGATCGCCCTGGCCTGGCTCCATTTCCGTTCACCCACTCAATGGCTGGACATCAACTGGTGGCAATGGAAATACTTCGAATTCCGGCAGCGGCGCCATCGGACCAAATTTACCGTCATTGATGGGAAGAAGCGGGGGGATAACGACCGGCCAACCATTCACTAAACTATTATTCGCCGGCCGCCCTCAGCGGATCATACCCTGTCAGCGCCAGGATACCGTAGGCCACACCGATGGTGCTCAGGTTGCCCTTGGCCGGCGTTCGGTTTTCGTGGCCGATGGCGGCATCGTCGAGGCTGGCGTAGGGCAGTCCGGCGGCATTGTTCCGGATCGTTGCCATGGCCATTATCCCGTCGATCAGCATTTCCCGTTGCCGGGTGTAATGCTGCGCCTTTTCCGTGTTTCCCCGCCGAGTAAAATCATCGGCCAACCGCAAATATGCGTTGGCCAACTGAAAGGTCCATTCCGGTGATACCAGTGGGGGCCGCTTCAGCTCAGCGCGGGCGCCGTGGTCCACGAAATCGATGCCCACCACCTGGACGGTGATCCCGTCCGGCCGGGTGTAGGCCACGCGGGACTGGCAGTGCGCCACCACGAAGCGGATCATGCCTTCCGCGGCGCCCTTTCGATGTTGTCCAGCCGGGAGAGGCCCAGGGCCGAAATGCCCCAGGCCTGTACGTCGCTGGCCACCGAATAGTCGGGCGATCGCTGGAATCCCCGGTTGAAGCGCTTGTCCACGGGATTCCAGGCCACCCGTCGCAGCCAATCCAGACACGCCTCGGCGGCTTGGCGAAAGCGTTTTCCTTTGGGCTCGCTTTGCAACTGGTGGAAAAGGGCAAAGGCGTCGATGGTGGCTTCGGTGGAGAAAACGTCGGCATAGGCGGGCATGGCCGGATCATAGCCGAAGTGCTGGTCCACGGCCGAAGCGGGGTCGCCGGACGGTCCCAGGCGGATGCCGCCGTTTTGTTGCAGCCCGCGAGCAAAATCGCCCAGCCGGGTGGCGAAGGCCAGGTAGCGGGGTTCGGCGGTCGCCTTGTACAGACGGTAGGCGGCCAAGCCCAGCCACAGGTTGGCGCCGCTACGTACCGACCAGTCCTTCCCGTCGTAGGGGGGCACGGCGCTCACCGCTTCGATGATTCCGCCCAGACGATGAGCGTGGGCCGTGGAGATGTAAAAATCGATGATCCGCCGGGCCTCGTCGGTGCGCTTCAGGGCGACCCAGGCCAGGGCGGTTACGGCGGCATCGTAGGTGAAACACCAATTCGTGAACCGTTTATCGCCCACATGGCTCAGCGGCAACCCGGAGGCCTTCCCCCGGTGGGTGGCCAGCCAGTTGGTCAGTTGTTGAAGCGTTGCCTGCCCGGTGGGTGCGGCGGCTTGGCATCCCACCGGAGCCGGCCCCAGGAAGAATACCACACCCAGGAGCATGGCCAGCCAACGGTTCATGGCATTTCGCATCTTTTCTTCTCCCTTGTTGTTCGCTTGTCCTGCACGCCTTGCATCCGGTCCCGCCGTTATCGTTCCTCCCCCTCGGGACGCTTTCATAAGCTCATACGCGCGTCGCTCACGCCGGTCAAGCGGCAGTTGTTACCCGCTGGCCATGGCAAACGAATCCTTACACCCGGGGAAACGGTATGGGAATTGCTAACTTTTTGCAGCGCAATAACGATCACCCCTGTCGCTGAACCCATTTTTGTGCGGGCGCGTGCCTGTGTTGCGGATCCATTCGCCCCGCATGTGAATTTAACCCTATGAGGAGCGTTGTCATGGAAAAAGAATTCCCTATCTCAGCAACCGACCCAACCGGAAAACGGCTTCACGTTTCCAAAGAGCCCCATCCCTGATCGGCAAGCAGCATCTCATCGATATCCATCACCCCATGGTCGACCCCATTGCGGCCATGCGGATGAAGAAAGGAAAAATCGTCAGTGCCGAGGAGGCCATCGAGCTGATCCGGGATGATGACACCATTGTGACCGCCGGATTCGTCGGCGCCGGGTTCGCCGAGGAACTGGCCATCGCCCTCAAGGAGCGGTTCCTGAAAACCGGTCGGCCGCGGAACCTGACCCTGACCTATCCGGCGGGGCAGGGGGACGGCAAGACCAAGGGCTTGAACCATCTTGCCCTCGAAGGCCTGGTGGGAAGAATCATCTGCGGGCATACGGGACTCACGCCGGGATTGGGCAGCCTGGTCAATGAGGACAAGATCCTGGCCTACAACGTGCCCATGGGTGCCGTGACCCAACTCTATCGCGATATCGCCGCCGGCAAGCCGGGCAACCTGACCCATGTGGGCCTCGGCACGTTTATCGATCCGCGGGAGGACGGGGGCAAGCTCAACGAGCTCACCAAATCCACCGGCGAAGATCTCATTCAGCTGATGACCGTCGACGGGCAGGATTACCTCCTCTATAAATCCTTTCCCATCCATGTGGCTTTCCTGCGCGGCACCACGGCGGATCCGGACGGCAATATCACCATGGAAAAGGAGTCCATGGTCCTCGACGCCCTGAGCATGGCCCAGGCCGCCCGCAACTCCGGCGGAGTGGTGATCGTACAGGTCGAACGGTTGGCCGACCGGGGAACGCTCAATGCCCGTGAGGTGATCATCCCCGGCATTCTGGTGGATTGCGTGGTCGTGGCCAAGCCCGAAAACCATTGGCAGACCTTTGGTGAGCCCTACAGCGCGGCTTTCAGTTGCGAACACCGGGTGCCCATGCAGGGGGTGCCGCCGCTGCCCTTGGACGGCCGCAAGATCATCGCCCGGCGCGCCGCCTTCGAACTCAAGCCCAACAGCATCGTCAACCTGGGCATCGGCATGCCCGAAGGGGTCTCGCGGGTGGCCAATGAAGAGCGGATTCTGGAATACTGCACCCTGACGGCGGAGTCGGGCATCATCGGCGGGCTTCCCATGGGCGGGCTGGATTTCGGCGCGGGCATCAACGTCGACGCCCTGATCACGGAGAACTATCAGTTCGATTTCTACGACGGCGGCGGGCTCGACATCGCCTTTTTGGGCATGGCTGAAACCGACGCCGAGGGCAACGTCAACGTGAGCCGTTTTGGGCCGCGCTTTACCGGGCCGGGCGGTTTCATCGACATCAGCCAGAATGCCAAGACGGTCTGTTTCCTGGGGATGTTCACCGCCGGCGACTTGAACCTTTTCGTGGACGAGGGGCGGCTGCGCATCGATCACGAAGGCCGGCAGAAGAAATTTGTCCGGCAGGTGGAACAAAAAACCTTCAGCGGCACGTATGCCGCCGCACACCGGCAGCGGGTGCTGTACATCACCGAGCGCTGCGTCTTTTCCCTGTGTGACGAAGGCTTGGAACTGATCGAGATCGCTCCCGGGATCGACCTGGAGTCCCAGATCCTGGCCTTGATGGATTTCAAACCCATCATGCGTCAGCCGCCCAAGCTTATGGACGAGCGGATTTTCCGTTTCGGTCGCATGGGCATCAAGGAGGATCTGTTGACCATCCCCCTCGAAGAACGCTTTACCTATAACGCCGCCGACAACACCTTTTTCATCAACCTGGAAAATTATTACATCAAAAGCAGCGAGGATGTTCAACGGATGCGCCAAATCGTGGATGACGCACTGGCCTTTCAGGACAAAAAGGTCCATACGATCGCCAACTACGACAATTTCAATGTCTCTCCGCACTTGGTCGATGAATACGTGGAAATGGTAAAACACGCGGCCGGTTTTTATGAAAGCGTCACCCGCTACACGACCAGCACCTTTTTGCGCATGAAGCTTGGCGACGAGTTGGAGCGGCGGGGCGTGGCGCCGCACATCTACGAGAGCCGGGATGAGGCCCGCAGGGCGCTGCACGATAGATAGATCCTAAGTTGAGCGATTGTCCGAGCTTGCCGCAGATACAAGGAAAATGGCTTTCCGCGGTGTATCAATCGGGATACAGTCAACCCTTGCCGTTTAGATCGATGGCGTGCTTTTTCATCTTCTTGTAGAGCAGGGTGCGGTGAATCCCCAACAGGCTGGCGGCCCGGGCCTTGTTGTTGCCCGTCTGCTTAAGGGCCTTTAGAATGGCGTTTTTCTCCGTGTCGGCCTGAAGCTGGCGCATGGCGATCGTGCCCGGATCGGCGGAACCGGCCGGCTTTTTCCGGCGCGTGAAAGCCAGATCCGCCGGTTCGATCATTTCACCGGTCATGGTCGCCATGGCCCGGTCCAGGATATTGGAAAGTTCGCGTACATTGCCCGGCCACGCGTAGCCCTGCAAGGCGTCGATAGCCGCCGGACTGAGCCCGATCTTGCGGCCGTCGGTCCGTGGGGACGCCCGCCGCAAGAGGTGCCGGGCAATGGGAACGATGTCCTCGGGGCGGGTTTTCAGGGGCGGGATCGTGAGTGAAATGACGTTGAGCCGATAGTACAGATCACGGCGGAAACGGCCCGTTTCGATCAACCGGTCCAGGTTTTGGTTGGTGGCGGCGATGAGCCTGAAATCCGACTGGATGACCGTGTTGCCGCCAACCCGTTCGAACACTTTTCCCTCCAGGACGCGCAGCAGCTTGGGCTGCATTTCAAGGGGCAGATCGCCGATTTCGTCCAGGAAGATCGACCCCTTGTTGGCCAGTTCGAATTTGCCGGGTTTGCCGGCCGAGCGGGCACCGGTGAAAGCGCCGCGCTCGTAGCCGAAGAGTTCGGCTTCGAGGAGGTCCTTGGGAATCGCGGCGCAATTGATCTGGACGAACGGGTGGACCGACCGGGGGCTGGCGTGGTGAATGCCCTGGGCGAAAAGTTCCTTGCCCGTGCCGCTCTCACCGGCAATCAGTACCGGATAGTCGTTGGTGGCCGCCATCAGGCGTCCTGCTTCAAGTCGGTGATCGCCCGGCTGCTGCCGATGATGCTCTCCAGCGTGTAATGGGTCGAGCGCAGGCTGACCTGTTTTTCCTTGTAGCGTTTGAGCTGGGATTCCAGCGCGTGCATCCGTTTGGCCAGCTTGACCATTTCGCCCACATCCTGGAACATGACCAGGCCGAATACGGCGATTACCCGGCCTTCTCTTTTTATGGGGAACCGATAGACGACGATGTTCTGTCCGCGGATCATCTGCATGTGATTGATTTCGGGCCGTCCGGTGCGGGCGACGATATGCATGCGGCTGCTCTCCACCAGCTCGGTGCAGTGCTTGCCGATGCAGTCGGCCACGGAGACGCCCAGAAAGTCGGCATAGGCTTTGTTCAGGTGGGTGACGATGCCATTGGCATCGGTCACGATCGCCCCGTTGTGAATGCTGTCGAAAATCAGTTGAAACAGTTCCAGTTGATCCTGAATGGACTGAAGCGCTTTGGATTTAGACGCCGGCATGTCAGAACTCCTGTGGGGAGCGTGGTTGACCATGGCGAAGCTGATCCATGCCGCCGGGGTGAATGGGTGTATCGATTTGGCGACATGTCGCTATATTGATACATAATGCATGGCGCGCTGTCTACCATTTATCTCGCCCGATAATGATTCGCGGATTGACAAAAGCGCTTTTTCTCTATAGGAAAAAAGGCTTGATAAAACCAGTGTAATCCTCACCCACGTGCTTATATCGGACCCTTGCCAAAGGAGCCCTGCTTATGGAATTGAAGAACCTGATGGTGATCAACGGTAACGAGTTGCCCTTCGAACCGGGGGAGACCATCCTTGATGTTGCCCGCCGGGGGGATATCGATATCCCCACCCTGTGCCATCTCAAGGGGGCGACACCGACCGGTGCATGCCGGATTTGCGTGGTGGAGGTGGAAGGGGCATCCACCCTTCTGACAGCCTGTTCCACGCCGGCCACCGCCAACATGGTGGTGCGCACGGAATCCCCGCAAGTCGTGGCCGCGCGCAAGGAAATCCTGCGATTGATGCTCTCCTCGGGAAATCACAACTGTGCCATTCGTGGCCGGGATGATGGCGATTTTACCGAGTTCCAACTGGGTGTCGAAAAGGGCGACGCCAGTGACGCCCTCTGTCCCGTATGGGGTGATTGCCGCCTCCAGGATTTGGCTTACCGCTACCAGGTGACCGGTGAAGGCTCAAGGGTACGCCGACCAAGTTTCCCATGGAGACCGTCAATCCCTTCATCGTGCGTGATTTTTCCCGCTGTATCCTTTGCGGTCGCTGTGTTCAGGCTTGCAACGAGGTGCAGGTGAACAATGCGATCCGTTTCGGCTACCGCGGCGCCAGCGCCAAGATCATCGCCGCCGGTGATCGTCCGCTGAAAGACTCGGATTGCGTGTTTTGCGGCGAGTGCGTGCAGGCCTGTCCGGTGGGGGCCCTGGTGGAGAAGGACGTTCGCTACCAGGTGCGCCCCTGGGAAACCGAAAAGGTCCGTACCACCTGCAGTTACTGCGGCGTGGGCTGTCAGATCAACTTGCATGTGCGCGACAACCAGGTGGTCAAGGTCAGCGGCGTGGACGAGGCGCCCAACCACGGCAGCCTGTGCGTCAAGGGACGCTTTGGCTACAATTTCATCGGCAGCCCCGAGCGCCTGACCGATCCCCTGATCAAGGAGAACGGCGAGTTCCGCAAGGCCAGTTGGGACGAAGCCCTCGATCTGGTGGCCCAGCGGCTCAAAACCATCCGCGACACCCATGGCGGCGGCAGCATCGGCGTGCTCACCTCGGCGCGCGTCACCAACGAGGAGAACTACATCGCCCATAAATTTACCCGGGCGGTGCTGAAAACGAACAATATCGACCATTGCGCCCGACTTTGACACAGCTCCACAGTGGCCGGTCTGGCCGCAGCATTCGGAAGTGGCGCGATGACCAACACCATCGCCGATATCGAGGAAGCCGATGTGATCTTGTTGGCGGGCTCCAACACCACCGAGAACCATCCCGTGCTTTCTACTTTTCTCAAACGTGCGGTCACCCGCCGGGGGGCCAAACTCATCGTCGTGGATCCGCGACGTATCAAGATGACCGAGTTCGCCGAGCACTGGATCCGGCCCAACCTGGGCACGGACGTGGCCTGGATCAACGGCATGATGCACGTGATCATCAAGGAAGGCCTCCACGATAAAACATTCGTGGAAGCGCGCACCGAGAATTTCGAGGCCATGAAAGCCGTCGTGGAGAAGTACTCGCCGGCCTACGTGGAGTCGATTACCGGTATTCCCGCCGATCAACTGGTCGCGGCGGCGCGGCTCTACGCCAAGGCACCGGCCGGCAGTATTGTCTACTGCATGGGCATCACCCAGCACACCACCGGCACGGACAACGTCAAATCCCTGGCCAATCTGGCCATGCTGTGCGGCAACATGGGCATCCGCGGCGGCGGGGTGAATCCCCTGCGCGGCCAGAACAACGTCCAGCGCCTGCGACATGGGCGGCCTGCCCAACGTGCTCACCGGCTACCAGCCGGTAAACAATCTCGATGCCATCAAACGCATGGAGGCCGCCTGGAACGTGACCGGTCTTCCCACCACACCGGGCCTCAAGGTTACCGACATGGTACCCAAGGCCGGGACCGGTGAGATCAAGGCCATGTATATTATCGGCGAGAATCCGCTGGTCTCCGATCCCGACCTGAACCACGCCGCGCACTGTTTCGAGCATCTCGATTTTCTCGTGGTGCAGGACATTTTCCTCACCGAAACCGCCCGCATGGCCGACGTGGTGTTGCCCTCCAAGTGTTTTGCCGAAAAGGACGGCACCTTCTCCAATACCGAACGGCGTGTGCAGCGTGTCCGCCAGGCGGTCAATCCGCCGGGGCTGTCCAAGGACGACTGGCAGATCACCTGCGAGATCGGCAGCCGCATGGGCTACGCCATGACCTACCCGGACAGCGAGGCTGTTTTTACCGAACTGGCCAGCCTGACGCCCTCCTACGCGGGGATCAGCTATGCGCGTATCGCCAACGAGGGCATCCACTGGCCGTGTCCCACGCCGGAACACCCCGGCACGCCGATCCTGCACGGGGCCCAGTTCACCCGGGGTAAGGGCTTGTTCCACGCCATCGACTGGATCGCACCGGCCGAGCAGGCCGACGACGATTACCCGCTTTACCTGACCACGGGTCGCGTGCTCTACCACTACCACACCGGCACCATGACCATGAAATCCGACGGTCTCAACGAACGCTCGCCGGAGTCCTTTGTGGAGATCACCCAGGGCGATGCCGTCGGCCTGGGAATCGCCGATGGCGATCAGGTGACCATCGCTTCCCGGCGCGGCGAAATCTGCGCCCGGGTGCATGTATCACCCAAGGCCGTGGACGGGACGGTGTTCATTCCCTTCCATTTTGCCAAGGCGGCTGCCAACAGGCTGACCAACGCCGCGCTGGATCCCGTCTCCGGGATTCCGGAATTCAAGGTGTGCGCCGTGAAGGTCTCCAAGGCCGCCTGATAAGGCGTTTTTCTTAGCAAGCAATAACGAACGGGCGGGGATTTCCCCGCCCGTTTTTTGTTTGCCCGGCATGGCGGGCAAACAAAAAAGCCCAGCGGATCAACCACCGGGCTTTTTGCATTAAAACGGCTGCTCTATTTGAAAAAGAAAATCGTTATGCAATAATCTGAAGCAACACCATTATTTCATGCACGCCCCAATAGATTTTGGATTGAAGCTCACAATCCGTAATCCAGTCGTTTTTGTCCGAGACCTCGAAATCCTTGCAACCATCTATTTTTGAAAGCAAGTCATTTTCTATTTTATTCAGGGCATCATTGTACTCTTGATTTCGAATTATTTTTTTGACCACATTCAACTTTGAGGTTATCACCCGCTTGGCATTGGGTTGTTTAAAGAGATCATTATCTGCCGCCTCGATCTCCATAACAAGATTGTTTATTTTTTCTTCAATCGTTGGTAGCGGGTCAATCGCCCCGTAAACAATGATTTTGTTCTGATCCACATAATTCCAGCCGGCCTCTAGCGTATCGATTGCAGTTGTCCCCTCGGGCAGCGGGTCGACACGGATCATGGTGGCCGTACGTGTGGCAAAACCTGCATTGTGATCGGCATTATCATCAAACGGCCATATGACATCCTGCATATCCGAGTTGGAGGCCTGATCCGGTGGCCCAACCACTTTTTGAGGCGGCACTACCCTGAACGGGCCTTCTCCATCGAGTTTATTATCAGTATTCAATATGCCAGGTTTCAGATACACGCCGTCTCTTTTAAAGGCGAGCATAAGTTGAAGCCCATTTTCAACGTCGATTGGTGCTTCGGGTGAATAATCACCACAAGGGGGGGAAGAGTAATCGCACCATCCATAATCAGTATTTTCTTGATCCGCCTCTTCATGGTAATAGAATGTGGCCGCCGGATATGTTCCATAGACATGATAAAATAATGGATCTGGGTCCAGCTCCAAAGGATGATACTGGGACCAACCGTCAGGCGCATAAACATTAATGCTTTGGGCTTCCGGTAGTATGCCGGCATCGCTTAGTACCTGAGACATGGTCACTCCGCTGTATTCCGCGTAGAAATCACCTGACTTGTGTGTGTTCATCAGCATGAACTGCTTGTGTGGCGGCATGCTTTCTAAATCATCGAGTGTGTACACCCGGTAAGGAGCAGGCACCTTGGTAGGGTCGTCATTGGCATCCCCAGGAAAACGTAACGCGGCAATTTCCTGTGCGTTTGTATACCCATCGCCATCTGAATCCAAATTTTTGATAATGTCAAAGGCGTCTTCATTTTGTCCGGCGCTCCGGTAATCTTTTCCAAACTGGTTTAACGTCGTGTCAATATCGCCGGATGCATCATACCCGAAGGAATAGTGGCACCATTGGCAACTGCCCAATGTGACCCAAACATCTGTCTTTTTTTCGTATTGGCCATTGGCGTGACACAGCACACAGCTATCGAGTTTGGTTCCGGCCATATCCGGATAGGCAGATAAAAAGTTAGGTGAGTCGGTGTCCACTCCACCATGGTCATAGGCAGCATAGGCTGTCGGTATGAAAACTAAAAGCAATACAAAAACTGATGGAACAAACCATTTACTATACATCATAACCATAAATCAGAAATATTCCTGCCTTATTTGAACCAAATATTGACCCTGTTGGAAAAAAGCTCACAAATATCTGTTCTCCTGTGAAGTAGAGAACAATCAGGATCACTATGAAAAATTTAACGCGGTTATGTTCTCATGCAAAGGATTCATTGGCTGGCCTTCCAATTACTTTCGTTGGGGCTCGGCAGTACCTGAAATGCACGAAGGAATGTGGGAAATGGCTTTGCGGCTGGCCTTGGGGGCCCACCAGGCGCAGGGAGGGGGACTCCCATCGCAGCAAGCACAAAAAAGGCGATATCAACGGCTTTTTCAAGGAACTGGCGAACAGTGTTCTGATTTATCCCAATAATCATGCAATGTCGTGATAGACGGGATTATGTATACTTCCTAAGAAATTGAACGCGGATACAAATAAGTCCCCTGCCGTCTTGCGGCAACCAAAGAACGTGTCTTTTCCATTAGTTGACGAAATGTATGTGGGCACCTTTTCCCGTCCGTTTGATTGATTCCGGAGACTCGGCATAACGCCACATTTTTTTTACATTCTGTAAAATTTTCTGACACCTCACGGGCCCGCTTGTCAGAAGAGGTCAGCCGATCATGCAGATATTGAATGAAATTTATTATTTTTGAAGTATTTTAAAAAGTTTTTCGCCTGGCATATGACTTGCTTCGCAACACTATCGATTGTTGTCAGCCACCACCGCCACATCCATCATGACCTTAGCCACTGTTTTGCGTTGTTCATCAATCTCCAGGTACGTGTGGTCCTGCTCGCGGAGTAATGGAAAAACTCATTCTCGCTGCCTGGATTTGCGACGATTGGGAGCTGAAATCAATTTCGAGCGGGCAATCGGCAAGGGGGCTTTCACACGTATCAAAAGGAGATTGAACATGACTACCGTAAAGGTCCTTTTTATAGATGATGAAAAAGCCTTTGTCGATACCATGGCGAAGCGGTTGATGAAAAGAGGAATAGATGTCGTTCCGGCATTTAACGGAAAGGACGCCTTGGACCGCATAAAAAAAAATAGTGCAATCGAGGCCATTATTTTAGATATCAAAATGCCGGTGATGGACGGTATGGCGGCCTTAAAGGTGATTAAAAGAAAATATCCCCTCTTGGAAGTCATCATGCTCACCGGTCACGCTACGGTGGAATCCGCAATCGAGGGAATGAAGATGGGCGCCTTTGATTACCTGATGAAGCCTTGCGATATGGATCGGTTGGTCTCAACGGTGGAAGCGGCGGCAAAACGAAAGCAGCAGCAGGAACAAAGAATCATACAAAGAAGAAAATGGGGGCGATTGGTCTCCGGTGTATAACATGCTCCGGCACAAGGGGGCTAGTGACGGGCTGGGAAGGAAAACCGGCTCCCTTTGCGGGAGCCGGTGTTGGCTGCTTTACATGTTGGATGATTCGGGATGGAAGACATCCACATCCACGAGATCCTCGCCCAGGTAGGCACGCTCGTTGGGACCGAGAATGCCCAGGGAGAGGCACAGGATCGTCCACAGGTGAACGGTCTGCCACGCGTGGCCGGCTTGGTCGCTCAGGTCATGGACCTGGGCATGGCAGTTGTGGCACGGCGTGATGCAGTAGGGCGCCTTGGTGGCCAGGATCTGGTCGGTCTTGAGCTTGCCGTAGGCCCGCCGTTCGTCCGGGAATCCGGACTGCAGGAAGCCACCACCGCCGCCGCAGCAGAAGTTGTTGGATCGGTTGGGATACATGTCGACGAAGTTTTCCTCGCCAACCGCGGCCTTGACCACGAAACGCAGGTCCTCGGCCACGGGGTCGCCGAAGGTCTTGCGTACCAGCTGGCAGGGATCCTGGACGGTGAACTTGATCTGACGATCCTTGTTCCATTCGGAGCTGGGTTTCAGCCTCCCTTCGCGGATCCACTGGGCGTAGTATTGAATGATGCTTTTGATTTCGAAATTGGGTTCGAGCTTGAATTTTTTCAGTCCGGCCCGGACTGCAAAGAGTTCGTGCCCTCACTCCGTATTGAGCCAGACCTTGCAGCCCAGGTCCTCCACGGCCTTTTTCTTCACCTCGACAATGTGTTTCCAGCTTTCGTCGTCACCCAGGAACATGCAGTAGTTCTCAGCTGCCCAGCCTTGGTGCCGTAGGTCCAGTCGGCGCCGGCGAGGTGCAGGATCTTCCACAGAGGGACCATCTCGTCCGGTTCGGTGACCGGCTCGCGGGAGTTCTGATTGAGGAAGAATTCGGCGTTCTGTTTGTTCACCGGGGCTTTCATCTCCGCGAATTCCGGCTGGGCCTCGCGGTATTCTTCCAGCACATCTTCGACCACGAACTGGAAGTCTTCTTCCGTGGCACCCATGGCGCTGCAGGTATCGTTGCGCAGGGCCACATCACAGGAACCGAGGATGCCCTTGGGCCGCTGGTCACGGGGCCAGCTGGCGCGGGCGTTGAAGACCAGCTGCGGGATGTCGATCTTCATGGGGCAAACGTAGATGCAGCGCTGGCACATGCTGCACATCCAGACCCATTTGGTGCTCAGGACTTCCTCGTCCATGCCCAGAGCCGCCATACGCAAAAATTTTCGGGGATCCATTCCCTCCAGACCCGTTGCCGGACATCCTGAAGAACAGGCGCCACAGGTCAGGCACAAGTTCAGGTTACCCCCCTCGGGAGGATCTCCTTGACCTTGTCGATGAAAACGGATCGCTTCTTACCGCCGAGCTTGATCGCTTCATCAGCCATACTGTTAATTCCTCCGTTATTGGTTTACCAACGACATTACCATTTTGATAAAAATTATCAAGTAAGTCTTTTATTGATGAATAGACGGTAAATTACAAGGAAAAAATCGACCCGTCAGTGACCGTTTGCCCGTCGGCACAACACCCCAATTAAGGTCGGATCACCGGAAACGCGGTCGTTCGTTGGTGCGAAGACAGGAAACGCCCCCGCCATGATGCCGGCGGGGCGCTTTGGGTTGCTTGGGGATGAACGGACTATTTGGCTTTCAATTGGGCTTCCATGTCCATCAGGATGGTGGAAAAATCAGCGCCCATGTTGGAGGCTGTGGTGGCGAAGCAGATGCGCTCTTTCTCGACCCCGATGGCGGCCAGCATTTCCTGGGCGTTGGCGGCACGCCAGCGGCATACAGGCTGCCCCGCTCGGATTTGCAGTTGCCATTGTGGCAGGCCATGATCACCACGCCGTCGGCGCCTTCGGCCAGGGCGTGCATGATGTAGTCGATATCCACCTTGCCGGCACAGGGCACGGTAACGGTCTTCAGGCCGGCGGGCAACGGCATGCCGAAGGATTCGGCCATCTTGGCGGCTTCCAACCCGCTGTTCTGGCAGCAGAAGGCCACGATCGTGGGGGCGTCGCCGGTCTTGGCGGTGGCCGACTGGCCGACCGTCTCGATCATGGCGGTGTCGTTGTAGTCACCGATCTGGATGGCATCCATGGGACATTCGGAGGCGCAGATGCCGCAGCCCTGGCAGGCCACCTTGGAAATCACCGGCTTGTTTTCCGCGGCCCAGTAGATCGCCCCGTGGGGGCAGCAGCGGTAGCAGGTGAGACAGAAGGTGCATTTGCCCGTGTCGATAACGGCCTTGTCGGTCGGCACATCGATGGTGCCGTCGCCCAACAGCCCGCGGACCCGTAGGGCGGCATTTTCCGCATCCATCAGGGCGCCGTAACGTTTTTTCACCCGACGGCTGCCACCGACCACGAAGATGCCCTCGCGGTTGGTTGAAACCGGATAGCGGTGCACGTTGTCGGTCTGTAAGAAGCCCATGGACCCCATATCGATCTTGAGCATGTCGGCCAGGGCCGCATTGACGTCGTCGGCACCGATGGCCTCTTCGACCACGATGATATCCGGCACCAATTCCACCGGCCGTTGCAGGACCGGGTCGTCATAGGTGATGGAAAGGGCGCTGCCCTCCTGGGCGACGGTGGGTTGGGCGGTCAGTTTGATGTACATGGCGCCCTTGTCGCGGCACTCCAGATAGAGACGCTCGAGACCGTCCTCGGCCACCTTGAGGTCGCCGGCGATCACATAGGCGCTCGTATCGGCCTGGTTTTCCAGGGCCAGAACACTCTTCAAAACCCGCTCCAGCACCAGGGGGTTGCCATCCTGGGCCAGGCCCATGAGAAAGGCGATGGATTTGCCGGCGAAGGCGGCCGGGTTGCTTTTAAGGGCCGCTTCCAGCTGACTCTGGCTGAGCACGGTGTCGGACAGGGTCAGCCCGTAGGCGTCGTTCATCGGGCAGGAGACCAGTTCCGAGGCCACCACGATGGCGCCCACGGATTTCTCGACGATGTCCTCGTTGCCTGACAGCCATACCCGGAAATCTCCGGGGACGCCGGCGGCACCATCCATGCGGGTGGCGGCGAGCATTTCGATCTTGTCCGATGCTTGGCCGTTTCCAGAAGCGCGTCCAGGGCAGCCTGTTCGTCACCCTCGACATCGGCGATAGCGGTGTCGGCGGGCGCGCCGCCGTCGATCAGGACCACATTGTAGCCGTTGGCGGCTATCTCGGTGGCGGCTTTCACGCCGGTCATGCCGGCACCGACCACCAGAACGTCGGTCGACAGCTTGATGGTTTCCATTTGCGTCTGTTGTGTCATGAGGCCCTCCCCAGATATTTCATCACTTCGCCGGCAGACTGACCTGCATGGACGATGGATTCGGCAATGGTTTTCGGTCCCGATGCGGTACCGGCCACGAATACGCCCGGCTGACCGGTGGTCACCCGGTTCATGCTGTCGGCACAGGCAAAGAAACCGTCACCGCCCAGCGGCGCCCCGGTGGCCTCGGCCAGGGCCGCGTTGTCAGCCGACGGCATGATACCGACGGACAATACGACCAGATCGAAGATGTCCTCGATCGCTTCACTGCTGCCTTCGGAAGCCATGAAGCGGGTGCGAATGCGATCGTCTTCGGTCTCGTACATATCCACGGGAATGGTGCGCACGAACTTCATCTCGTCTTTGCACTTCTGGTAGAAGACGGGAAAGTCGTTGCCCGTGTTCTGGATGTCCATGTAGAAAATGGTGATATCCAGTTCCGGGTCCTTGTGTTTCATGGACTGGGCGGTTCTCAGGGCATAGGGACAGCAGACCTGGCTGCACCACAGGTTGCCCAGACGTTCGTCGCGGCTGCCCACGCACTGAATGAAGGCGACCTTCTTGGGGGGCTGACCGTCCGACGGCCGCAACACCTTGCCATTGGCGCGCTTGCCTTGTTCCAGATCCAGACCGCTGATGACGTTTTTCAGTTCGTTATAGCGATAGGTGGATTTTTTGTTGGGATCGAAGGGGGTGAAGCCGCTGGCGACGACCACGGCATCCACTTCCAGGTCGTCCGCCTTGCCGGTGGTCTCTGGGTTGAGGCTGCCGTCGGCGTTGTAGAATTTGGCGTTGTTCAGGGAGTAGCCCTTGACCGCCGTACAACCCGCCGGATCGGCTGTGTAGCCCCCCTCACAGGCACTGGCGTCTTTGGCCGCGTCGGCCTTTTTCAGGCTGACCTTGAAATTGCCGTTTTTGTTGATTCCGGTCACCTCGGTGGCCAGATGCACGGAAATGGCCGGCTCGTTAACCACATTCTTGAGCATTTTCTCCACGGCACAAGCACCGCACTGGCGGCATTCGTCCGTGGCCTTGCAGGCGTATTGGATGGCGTGCCCGCCGAGAAAGTCGGCCTTTTCCACGAGCGCAACTTGTGCGCCAAGGCCGGCCAGTTCCCAGGCTGCCGTCAAACCGGCGATCCCGCCCCCAATGACCATGACTTTTTTCGATTCAGTACTCACGTGAAAACTCCTTTAGTGATCGTTGGTTGACAATGGATGGTCGGTGCTGATCAGACCACGGGCCTGGGCAGGACGTTTGCCCGTTCGGTGATTTCCGGCACCTTGTGTTCCCACTCGATGGCCATGAGATGAACACCGGCGACGCCCTTCATCTCCTTGAACTCCTCGATTTGTTCGCAGGCGATCTTGATGCCTTCGTCGGCGACCTTTTTCTTATCCACGCCCTGGAGGCGTTTGATGATTTCATTGGGCACATCCATGCCGGGCACCTTCATCTGCATGTAGCGCGCCATACCGACACTCTTCATGGGCGTGACGCCGGCCAGGATGTAGACCTTCTCGGTGAGTCCCATGTCAACGGCTTCCTTGACCCACTGGCGCATTCTTTCCATGTTGAAGATGCACTGGGTCTGGACGAAATCGACGCCGGCGGCGACTTTCTTGGCCAGGCGATGGACGCGCCATTCGTGGGGCTCGGCAAAGGGGTTGGCCGCGCCGCCGATGAAAATTTGGGGGGGACCGTCGATGTCGGCGCCGCCGAGGAACTTGGATTCGTCGCGCATTTTTTTGACGGTGCCGATCAGTTGGGTGGAGTCGATGTCGAAGACGCCCTTGGACTGGGGATGGTCGCCGAATTGCTGATGGTCGCCGGAGAGGCAGAGCATGTTGCGGATGCCCATGGCCGAGGCACCGAGGATGTCGGCCTGCATGGCCAACCGGTTGCGATCCCGGCAGACCATCTGGTAATTGGGCTCGAGCCCCTCTTCGATGGCGATCAGCGAGGCCGCCCAGCTGGACATGCGCACCATGGCGGTCTGGTTGTCGGTGATATTGACGGCATCGACCTTGCCGACCAGGTGCTTGGCCTTATCCCGAACCGCCTCCACGTTGGATCCGCGGGGCGGCCCCAGTTCTCCGGTGAAGGCGAAATGACCGGCGCGCAATATTTTTTCCAAATTGCTTCCTGATTTCATATGGTAATCCCTCTATATGGTTTGGCTTGTTTCAGTTGCTGATGGTGTCGCTCCGTCTCGGCTACTTGATCCCCAATGCGGTCAGGCGTTCTTGATACCCCGGTTGGATGATGGTTCTGGGCGTCTGGTTGCGCCAGTCGTTGGCCGGGCAGATTTCCAGGATGTTGGCCAGGCGGTTCTGTTTGGCCAGACGCTCGTGGATCCGGTACCAGGCACACGGCTGATCGGGATTGATTTCGCAGCTGCCCTTGTTGGTGCCGCCGCAGGGGCCGTTGAACAGGCCCTTGGCGCACATGGTTACCGGGCAGATGCCGGCCGTCATGCCCAGCACGCAGGTGCCGCAGGCCCGGCATTTTTCCTCGTACCAGCACTTCCCGGTTGACGCCGATAAAGGCGGTGTTGACCGCCGGCAGTACGGGAATTTCGGGAAACCGCTCGGCCAGGAACTGGATACCGGCGCCGCAGGCCATGGAGACGAGCGCGTCGTATTCATCCACCATGCCATCCAATTCCTCGAGAAATTCCATGTCGCATTGCCGCTCCACCGTGATGCCACCAACTTCGATGGGATTACCTTCCATGCGACGGGCGATCTTCAGTTCGGAGTTCAGCACCCCGACCTCCTTCTCGCCGCCTGCCAGGCATACCGCCACGCAGGTGCCGCACCCCACGGTGAGGACTTTTTTGAAGTCTTTCACCATGGTTCTGACCTCTTCAATGGGCTTTCGTTCCGCAACAATCATTTGACATTCCTCCTGTTTGTCATGGCACGGGGTTGTTGCCATGCTGGGTGAATCACCACACGCATGATCTAAGTAAGGGGCGAGCGTGATTTATAAAGGTGAGCCAAGTAGCGAAATTAATCAGAGCCGATCAATTCTGTCAATATATAAAGGAGGTACCCCGAAACACCGGTCCGATTCAGCGGCATGGGGCAGGGCTGCGTCCGAGAAAAATGAGTTGTAGTTCATTTTTTGCGGAACGGCTATGCCCAAACCCGAAAATCATCACAATACAATCATCGGCACGCAAAACGGTATTATTTTGCATGCGATTTGAATACCGATGAAATCCGGTCGCTTTCCCAACGGACCGATGTTTGCGCTTGACAGCCATAGCCGGATTTTGGTAAATGAATGAATATTCATTCATAGTTTTCAGGAGGCTCACTATCACACAGAAAAAGAAAAATATGGACAAGTACCAGCGCATTCTCGAAGCTGCCATCACGGTATTTGCCAAGCAGGGGTTCTTCCAGTCCACCATCGCTCAGATTGCCAAGCGGCCGGCGTGGCGGATGGAACCATTTACCTCTATTTCAAGAACAAGGATGATATCCTGGTTCAGTTTTACCAGTACAAGACACGCCAGATTTTCGAGCGTTTCCGCGACGTCGTCCAGCAGGCGACGACCGCGGAAGAGAAATTGCGGAGTCTGATCCGGGTTCACCTTCAGGAGTTCCAGCAAGATCCCCATATGGCCATTGTCTACCAGGCCGAAACCCACCAGTACCATCGGCGTAACGATGAAAACCTGAAAGAGATGTCCAAGCTGTACCGGGATATCATCTCCGAGGTGGTGGAATTGGGGCAGGAAGAGGGCACCATTCGTCGTGACCTGTACATGGGGTTGGTCAAACGCTTCATCAACGGCGCCGTCGATGAAGTGATCAACTCGTGGATCCATTCCGGCGGGCAATATGACCTGGTCACCATGGCCGACCCGTTGGTGGATCTGTTCATGAGCGGTATCGGCGGCAGACGCGGATCCGAATAAAAACCGACCCTTCACTCGGATCCACGCCCATTGGGTTTTCGGCGCTTCACCCGTCACAACAAGGAGAATTGAAACCATGGCACAATTAATTGCCGATCGAAGAGACGTCGATTTTGTTTTGCATGAACAGTTGGACGTCGATGTGCTTAGCAAGCAAGCGAAGTACGCCGAATTCAGCAGGAAAACCATCGACCTGATCATCAGCGAAGCGCGCAATCTGGCGATCAAGGAGATTCTGCCGACATTCAAGGAAGGGGATGAAGAGGGCTGCCGGTTTGAAAACGGCCAGGTTTTCGTACCGGAGAGTTTCAAGCGCGCCTACGATCTGTTTATTGAGGGCGAATGGCTGGCCATGACCGAGGACCCGGCGTTTGGCGGGCAGGGGATGCCCCGCACGGTGGCGCTGGCCGCCGGCGACTATTTCAACGGTGCCAACTATGCCTTCATGATGTATCCGGGGCTGACCCACGGGGCGGCCCTGTTGGTGGAGTCCTTTGGTACCGAGCGGCAGAAGCAGTTGTTCCTCAAAAACATGTTTACCGGTAAATGGACCGGCACCATGCTGCTCACCGAACCCGAGGCCGGATCCGATGTGGGCAACCTGTCCACCAGCGCCAGGAAGAATCCCGACGGCACCTATTCCATCACCGGCAACAAGATCTTTATCTCCTCGGGCGAGCACGACATGGTGGAGAACATCGTTCACCCGGTCCTGGCCCGCATCGAAGGTGCACCCGCGGGAACCAAGGGCATTTCCCTGTTCCTGGTACCCAAGTACCGTGTCAACGCGGATGGCAGCCTGGGCGAATTCAACGACGTGGTCTGCACGGGCATCGAACACAAGATGGGCATCAACGGCAACGCCACCTGTTCACTCACCCTGGGCGGCAAGGGCAATTGCGTGGGCGAGCTTTTGGGTGAGGAAAACAAAGGCATGCGGGCCATGTTCCTGATGATGAACGAAGCGCGCCTTTTGGTGGGCATGCAGGGGTTCTGCTGCGCCAGCGCTTCCTACATGAATGCCCTCAATTATGCCCGCGAACGCGTTCAGGGAAAAAGCCTGCTGCAGGCGATGGATGCCGATGCACCCTCGGTACCGATCATCCAGCACCCCGACGTGCGGCGCATGCTGCTCTCCATGAAGGCCTATGTGGAAGGCATGCGCAGCCTGCTGTACTACACCGGTTTTCTCACCGACCGGATCGCCGTCAGCGATAACGAAAAGGAGAAGTCGCGCCTGCAGGGAATGATCGACCTGTTGATTCCGATCTGCAAGGGCTATGTCACCGACAAGTCCTTCGAGGTGTGCAGCACGGGGATCCAGGTTTATGGCGGATATGGCTTCACCAAGGAGTATCCCCAGGAGCAGCTCTTGCGCGACTGCCGGATTACCATGATCTATGAGGGCACCAACGGCATCCAGGCCATGGACCTGTTGGGCCGCAAGCTGGGCATGAACAAGGGCAAGCCCATCATGGACCTGATGGGTGAGATTCAAAAAACCCTGGCCGCGGCCAAGGCCTTCGAGAACCTCGGCGACCTCGCCGCCCGACTGGAGAAAGCCCTGAACCGCCTGGCCGAAGTCGCCATGCACCTGGGGGCCACGGCCATGTCGCCAAAGGTGATGCAGGCCTTTGCCTTTGCCCATCCCTTCCTGGACGCGTCCGGTGATGTGGTGATGGCTTGGATGCTGCTCTGGCGCGCGGTGATCGCCGCCACGGAACTGGAAAAAGGGGCCAAGAAAAAGGACCAGGCGTTCTATGAGGGGCAGATCAAAAGCTGCCAGTACTTTACCCAGGCGGTCCTGCCCGTGACCATGGGCAAGATGGACGCCATCATGACCACCTGTCCGGCGGCTGTCGAGATCAGCGACGAGGCCTTTGGCGGAAAATAGACCCTTCTTTGAATCGGCTACTCAGCCAAATGGGGACGCGCACCATTGTGCGCGTCCCCGCTTTTGTTTGACGGATTCGTAAAAAGCTCGATATCGGCGTTACGCGTATCCTTCGTCACTGCGGCGTACGCAAAAGTACGCCTCCTTAAGGATTCGCAAGCCTTGATCTCGGGCTTTTTACGAATCCATCTTGTTTGGGTGAACCGAATTTTCAGGAGGATTCGGTTTTGCCCAATTCCATGGCCCGCAGATCCTTTTTGAGGATCTTGCCCACATTGGTCTTGGGCAGTTCCTCGCGGAACTCGATTTCCGCCGGCCACTTGTATTTGGCCAGCTTTTCGGTGCAGTAGGCCATCAGCTCTTCGGCGGTGGCGGTTTTTCCCGGTTTGAGGACCACAAACACCTTGACCGCTTCACCGCGCTTGGGATGCGGCACCCCGATGGCGGTGGCTTCCATCACCTTGGGATGTTCGAAAAAACCTCTTCGATATCCCGGGGGTAGACATTGTAGCCGCTGGATAGAATCATGTCTTTTTTACGATCGACAATGTAGAAATAGCCTTCTTCATCCATCTTGGCGATATCGCCGGTATGCAGCCAACCGTCGGTGAGGCTTTCGGCGGTCGCCTCGGGCCGCTTCCAGTAGCCCTTCATGACCTGGGGCCCTCTGACGAACAGTTCACCGCTTTCCCCCACGGGCACATCGGATTCGCCATCCTTCAGGCTGACGATCCGGCATTCCGTGTCGGGAATCGGAACTCCGATGCTGCCGATCTTGCGCTGGCCGTGGAACGGATTGACATGCGTCACCGGGCTGGATTCGGTCAGCCCGAAGCCCTCGATGATGATCGCCCCGGTCTTTTTTTCGAAGGCGTTGATCACCTCGACCGGCAGGGGGGCGCTGCCCGAAAAGCAGCCTTTGATGGAGGTCAGGTCGGCCTTGGCGATATGGGGATGTTCGAGCATGCCGATGTACATGGTGGGCACCAAGGGCGCAAAGGTCGGCTTGTATTTGCTGATCGCTTCTAACAGCTGCGGAGGTTGGGGCTTGGGGACCAGAATGTTACCCCAGCCGGCGTAAATGGCCAGGTTCATGCTGACCGACAGACCGAACACGTGAAAGAAGGGTAGTGCCCCGAGCATGATTTCGTCTCGACTGAAAGTGGGCAGCCAGGCGATGATATGCTGGATTTGCTTGCTCAGGTTGGCGTGGGTCAGCATGACCCCCTTGGAGACGCCTGTCGTGCCGCCGGTATACTGATACATGGCCACGTCTTCGAAATCGATGGCGACCTTGGGCGGTGTGGCCGGATAGCGGGCCAGCATGGCCTTCCATTTGTAAACGTCGTCGGCCGGTTTGACATCCGCGGCGAGCTTCTTGCGTTTGCCGACCAGTGGGAAAAGCAGATTTTTCGGAAAGGGCAGATAATCTCCGATCGAGGTGTAAACAATCTGCCGGATCCGGGTGCGTGGCCGCAGATCGATCATCCGGTTGCCCAATAGATCGAGCGTGATCAGCGCTTTGACCCCGGCATCGTTGAACTGATGCTCGAGTTCCCGGTCCGTATAGAGCGGGTTGTTCATCACCGCAACGGCGCCGATGCGCAGGATGGCATAGTAGGCGACCACACAGGGAATGAGATTGGGCAACAGGATCGCCACGCTGTCTCCCTGCTTGATCCCGAAATCGGTCAGGCAAGTGGCGAAACGGTCGACCATCGCGTTCAATTGGGCAAAGGTGACCCCGTATCCCTGAAAGTTCACTGCCATTTTGTCGGGAAACCGTTGGGCGGAACGGTTCAGGCAATCCGGCAGGCAGATGGATTCATATTGGACATGTTCGGGAACGCCAGCTTCATAGTGATTCAACCAAGGTTTTCTATCGTAGGGATTGTCTGAGGTCACAGTGGCCTCCTTTTTCCTTGTTTTTCGTGGGCGTTCGTACTAAGGGAAAACTTCTTGCCTGATTCCACGGTAAAAAAAACGGCCGATGGCTTTTTTTTGCCGTCGGGGTATTGCCGATACTTTCTTTTAATGAAATGAAATCCTGTCACTGAGATCTTGACAGGGTTAAATGTAATGGGTCAAGACTGAATGAATACTCATTCATTTTTTAACCATTCTATTACGAAACCGAAGGGAGAGCAAGAGTAAAACATGGAAAACGCGTTGATCGCACCAGCCCAGTATGTCTTTCTTTTTATCCCCACGGTCATATTCAGCCTGCTGATACCGGTGGTGGGGGTGGCGGTATTTACCTACATCATGGCCCTGCGGGCGGCGCCCCTGGTGAAGGCGGCGCCGGACAAGCGGTTCGACCGCATTCCGCAACGGCTGTTCAATGTGCTTAAGATCTGGCTGGGACAGTACCGCCAGCCGCGCTACCGGACGGCCGGGATCGTGCACATTGTCATTTTTGCCGGCTTTCTGGTCCTGAGCATCCGGTCGTGTTCACTGGTGATCATCGGGCTTTCGCCGGACTTCGTCATGCCCGGATTCAGCGGCGTGGTGGGCATGATCTACAACCTGCTCAAGGATTACGCGGCCACGGGCGTTCTGGTGGCTTGCGGGATCGCCGCCTGGCGACGGGCGGTGGTCAAGCCGAAGCGCTATGCCGTGCCGGCCAAATACGGCAAGGATCACACGGCGGAGGCCCTGTTCGTGTTGGGGCTGATCTCGACCCTGATGATTTCCGAGAGCCTGTTCGAGGCCACCAGCGTGGCGGCCAACGCCAAGGCAGGGCTGCACACCGAGTTTCTGGCACCCCTGACCCTGGTGTGGCTGTTCAAGAACGGGTTGATGTTCGCCTCGGAGGGGACCTTGCAGGGGCTGCACATCATTGCCTATTACACCCACGATCTGACCTTCTTCTTTTTCCTCTGCTTCCTGCCCTTGGGCAAACATTTTCACGTCATCACCTCGATTTTCAACGTGTTTTTCATGCGTGTCAAGCGGGGCAACATCAAGCCGGTGCGGTACGGGATCACGGCCGAGGAGCTGGACGATCTGGAATCCTTCGGGGTGAAGAAGATCGAGGATTTTACTTGGAAGCACCTTTTGGACTTCTATTCGTGCGCGGACTGCGGTCGCTGCTCGGACAACTGTCCGGCCAACGCCGTAGGGCGCCCGCTGTCGCCGCGGTTCATCTCCATCAAGGGACGCAACACGCTGTTCGACAACTATCCGATTTACCCGTACGGGTCGGCTTTCAAGAAGAGCGAGCCGTTGATCGGCACGGTGTACGAAGAGGACGAGATCTGGTCGTGCACCACTTGCGGGGCCTGCGAGCAGGAGTGTCCGATCGGCATCGAATACATCGATAAGATCGTGGACCTCAGGCGCGGCATGGTAGACGAGGGGATGGTGCCCCAGAGCCTGCAGAAGCCGCTCAAGGCCATTGAGAAACGCGGCAACCCATGGGGCAAGATGGAGAAGAAACGTGCCGAGTGGACCAAGGGGCTGCCCGAGGGTGTGACGGTCAAGGATTTGGCCAAGGACTCCGCCGAAATGCTCTACTTCGTGGACAGCATCACCAGCTACGACGACCGCATGCAGGAGATCGGCCGGGCCACGGCGACGATTCTGGCCAAGGCCGGCGCGGATTTCGGCATCCTGGGCAAGGATGAGAAGGACGCGGGCAACGAGATCCGGCGCTTCGGCGAGGAGATGTTGTTCCAGAGCATGAAGGAGATGAACACCGAGGCGATTTTGGACAGCGGGGTCAAGACGATCGTGACCGCCGATCCACACGCCTTCAACGTGCTGAAGAACGATTACGAGGGGCTGCCGCCGGTGGAGCACATCAGTCAGTTCATCACCCGTAGCGTGACCTCGGGTGCGCTGAAGCTGACCGGCGCCAATGGTGACGGCAAGATCTACACCTACCACGATCCCTGCTATTTGGGGCGACACAACGATGTATATACCGATCCGCGGGCGGCGCTGGATGCCATCGCGGGCCTCAAACGGGTGGAAATGGAGCGTCACGGGGACCGATCGTTCTGCTGCGGCGGCGGCGGACTGATGCTCTTCTACGAACCCGAGGAAGAACAGCGCATGGGCGTGCTGCGCGTGGAGATGGCCAAAGCGGCCGGCGCGAACGTGATCGTGACGGCGTGTCCCTTCTGCCTGGTGAACATGGAAGACGCCATCAAGGTGGCCGGTCTGGAAGGCGAGATGGAAGCCATCGACCTGTCGGAGCTGATTGCCCAGCACCTGGCGTAGGGGCGAAACATTTTTCGCCCCTACCATACGCCACGGATAACGAAGAAAAACAGAAGATAAAACAATAGTACCACGGGGCGATTTAACTGGTAACAAGGAGGAAACATGGACATTTTGGTATGCGTGAAACGAG